>JBEEIJ010000155.1:0-13738 GCA_041169905.1 Pseudomonadota bacterium
TGTGTTTGCCAAGCGCGCCAATTCAGGATCAGCGATGGCCTGATGCACAAATTCATGGCCGCGTTTCAAACCCAAATAGGCAAGCGCGGAATGCGCACCGTTCAGCAGACGCAGCTTTGCCTCTTCATAAGCATGGACATTGGATGTCATCAACGCGCCATGCTTTTCCCAAGCTGGGCGCGGCCCCGCAAAATTGTCTTCGATCACCCATTGGCTGAACGGTTCTGTCACCACCATGGCATCATCGCGCAGACCGGTGAGTGCTTCGACGCCCTTCCGGTCAGCATCGGTAGTTGCCGGAACTATGCGGTCGACCATCGTCGATGGGCACGCACATTTTTCCTCAAACCAGCTGACAAGGTCCGGCGCATGACGATGGAGATATTCGCGCATCAGTCGCTTCAACTGCGCGCCATTTCCCGCAAGATTATCGCAACTCATCAACGTCAGGCCGGGTGATCCGGCGTCACGGCGCTTCCGGAATGCGTCCGCCAGATAGGCATATACCGAACCCTCATCCGCGACATCAAAGTCAATGGCACCGTCCGGCGCGCGGCAATAGCCTTTTTCGGTGATGGTGAAGCTGACGATATGTGTCGCTGGATTGGCCAAGGCCGCAATAAGCCGGTCGCGTTCTTCCGCAGCGACGATCACATCTGCAACCGAACCGATAACGCGGACCTTGCTGCCGTCTGCGCTCTGTTCGACAAGCGCATAGAGGCCGTCTTGCGGACGCATTTGGTCGCGCACATTGGCCGAACGCAGCGACACGCCCAAGATACGCCAATCACCGCTGTCTGCGGCCATGGCATCGTCGGTATAGACGGCCTGATGCGCACGATGAAACGCGCCAATACCGAAATGCACAATGCCAACGCCGCGCGCACCGCGGTCATATGCGGGCTGTGTAACCGTTGCGGGCAAATGCGCGAGATTGGCGTCAGAAAGCCTCATAATTTATACGCTGCTTTTGCCAGATTATAGCTCAGGTCCACCGCAAGCTCGGCCGCTTCCCATTCTTCCATGCGGTGTTCGGCGACCAATTGCGCCAGGAAGCCGCAATCGATCCGGCGGGCAACATCATGGCGCGCTGGGATCGACAAGAAGGCGCGGGTGTCGTCATTGAAGCCAACCGTATTATAGAAACCGGCGGTTTCCGTCATCTGGCTGCGGAAACGGCGCATTCCTTCGGGGCTGTCGTGGAACCACCATGCAGGCCCAAGCTTCAGCGCCGGATAGTGCCCCGCCAACGGTGCCAGTTCACGCGCGTAGGCGGTCTCGTCCAGCGTAAAGAGGATGATTGTCAGGTCGGCATTATTGCCATGCTTGGCCAGCAACGGGTGCAGTTCATGCACATAGCCGGTGGCCGTCGGAATATCCGCCCCCTTGTCGCGTCCGAATTGATGGAACAGCGACGGGTTATGGTTGCGGAACGCACCGGGATGGATTTGCATCACCAAGCTGTCGTCAACGCTCATGCCCGCCATTTCGGTCAACATCTGCGCGCGGAACAATTCTGCATCGGCGGCGGAGCATGATCCACGCACGACACGGGCAAACAGCGCCTCTGCCTCGTCGGGCGATAAATCTGCCGTACGCGCGGTCGGATGGCCATGATCGGTGGACGTTGCCCCCATCGATGCAAAGAAGGCGCGGCGTTGGCGGTGGGCGGCCAGATAACCCGTCCAGCTAAAACAATCCTCTCCCGTCAATACCGAAAGGGTTTTCAGATTATCGACAAAGCCTTCGAATTCGGGGTCAATAACTGGATCAGGGCGATAGGCCGTTATCACACGGCCGGACCAGCCGCTGTCGCGTATCGCTTGATGGTGACGCAAATCGTCGAGTGGGTTCTCGGTGGTGGCGATAACCTCAATATTATAACGCTCAAACAATGCCCGCGGCCGGAAGGCACTGGTTTCGAGCTTTGCGGTAATCTCGTCATAATAATGGTCTGACGTGTCTGCCGACAACAGAACGTCCAAGCCAAAGCTTTCGGCAAAGACCCAATCGAGCCACATACGCGAGGGTGTTCCCCGAAACAGATGATAGCGCTCGGCGAACAGTCGCCAGCTTTCGCGTGGGTCCGCATCAGCGTTGCGGATGCCCAACGCCTCAAGCGGAACACCTTGCGAGTATAACATGCGCAGGACGTAATGATCGGGATGCAGAAGCAATTCCGTCGCATTGCCAAAAGCCGCATCAGTCGCCCACCATTCCGGATCGGTATGGCCATGTGGGCTGATGATCGGCAAGCCAGCGACGTCGGCATATAACCGGCGGGCGATGTCCCGAACGGCAGGGTCTGTTGGAAAAAGCCGGTCAGGATGAAGTTTCAGGGGTGTAGTCAAGATAATGCCTCATAGGTGAAATTGCGAAAGCGGACTTCGCCTTGTCCGGCGGCATAGAGCGCAGGGCGAAGTGAAAGGAAATCATAAGCGACATTATGGTGGTAGCCGGATACTTCCATCTGAACATCAAACTTGCGCCATGTCTTGCGGCCATCATCGCTGGTGTGAATGGTCAGGATGTTGCGGTCATTCGTTAGACGTATCGACAGTTTTGACACTGCATTGCCGCCGGGGTCACGTTGGCCGGGAATGGCGCCGCGCGGCCGTTGCAGGCCATAACGATGCATGACAAGGCCCTTACTGCCAAAACCCAATCCTGCATAAAGCCGGCGATTGTAGAACAACAATATACCGCCTTCCGCCCCGGGATCGGCCTCGATATCCGCAATGACGCGATACGCCTGATCACCTGCCAACGCGCATAAGGGCGAACAATCTGACGGCGTCTTGCCCTTGGCCGCCATGTGCAAGGTGCCGTCAACCCGCTTCAGCCTGTTGGCTTCGTTCTGGGCCGGATCATAAAACGCCCATTGCGTGCCCATTTTGTCCGTCGAAAAATCATCCGACAATGGCGCGCCATGGGGTTGAGGGCCAATGTCGCGCGGCTTCTTAATCGGGCGAGACAAATCACCACCCAATGGACGCGGCCAGCCGTCGGCGTCCCATTTTACAGGCTCAAGTAGCGTCTGCCGGCCCAATGTCCAATAGCCATTTTCATAGCCATGATACATCATCCAATATGTGCCGCCGGGGCCTTCGAACAATGTGGCATGGCCACGCGACCACCATTTTTCACGCGCCGAAAGGGTGCGAATTAACGGATTGCGCGGGCAATTTTCCCATGGACCAGCCAGCGATTTGCTGCGCGCCATGATGACCATATGGCCAGTAGGCGGGCCGGCCGTGCCGCCCACCGCAGTGGTCATATACCAATAGTCACCACGCTTCGTAATCTTCGGACCTTCGGGCGCGAATGTTTCGACCACCCATTCTTCTGGATAACGCCACGGGTCGTAGACATGCTTGACATCACCGACGGTAGATAAGCCGTCGCCGGATAGCTGAACACGGTCTCCACCGGACAGGAACAGCCAACGCGTGCCGTCGTCGTCTGCGACATGCGCAGGGTCGATATGCAGGGGCAAATTTAGGTCAACCGGGTCGCTCCACGGCCCTTCGATCTTGTCCGCAGAGATGACGTAAATGGATTTCTTTTCAGGGGTTCGCGCCGGAATGTAGCAATAGAAACGGCCGTCATGTTTCACCAGATCTGGTGCCCACACCGAACCAATTGGCTGTGTCAGCGCAGCGGTAACCGGTTGCCAGTTCACAAGGTCTCGGCTGTGCCAAATGACAATGCCGGGATATGCGTCAAAGGAGGAGAAAGTGAGATAATAATCCTCTCCATCACACACCAATGACGGATCGGGATGATCGCCAGCAAAAATGGGGTTGAGGAATTTGCCGTTGCCCAAATCGGCACGGCGTTGGCCTTCGAAACCCTTTGCCCAACGCATCGCTGCATGTGGATCAAGGCTGGAGGTAGCGGCCGACCCTTGCGCGCGGGCTGCGTACGGCAGCAATGGCGCGGAGCCCAAAAGCAAAAGGCTGGTGCGGCGGCTGATCATCGCTTCATTCCTTTTAGATCTGCTTAAGGTAACCGGTGTCATTCCCACTTTGCTGTGAAGACTTCTGCCTGTCAATGGAACAGCGCATAAAGCTTTAGGCCCAAACCTCGGACGGGTTCAAGCGGCCTCGGCTGCTACGGTTTCGGCTAGCGGAAGTTCGATAATGAACCGTGCGCCTTTGCGGCTCGATTTGGCGCGCAACACGCCGCCCATGTCGCGGATAATGCCATAGCTGATCGATAATCCAAGCCCGGTGCCCTCTTTGGGCGGCTTAGTCGTAAAAAACGGCTCGAATATCTTGGGCAAGACATCTGGAGCCACACCAGGGCCGTTGTCCGCCACTGTGATAACAGCCGACCGCTCATTACAATCAATAGTGATTTTTATTTCGCCTTCTCTGCTATCACCCGCATCATGCCGACTGCGAATGGCGTCATTGGCATTGATGAACAGGTTCAAAAGAACCTGCTCCAGCATCACGGGCAACGCCCGTACGTACAGGTCGGATGCTTTCACTTCAGTGATCAGTTGTGTCCCGTCGAGCTCCATTTGTGGTTCGGCCATTAATATGGCCGCTTCAACCGTATGTTGGATATTGATTGCAGAAGGTGCTTCCTTCGACGTCCGGCCAAACACCCGCATCTGCAGCAATATCGCGGAGGCACGTTCGACCTGGGCCAGAACGTTTTCAAGCTTGGGAATGAACTTTTCCGCCTCCAAGCGTCCCCGAAGCGCATTTTCACGCAAGTTTGATGCTGCCATTTTGATAAAGTTCAACGGCTGGTTTAACTCATGCGCCGTACCCGAAATCATCCGGCCAAGGCTTGCCATCTTGTCCGATTGTAAAAGCTGATCCTCGGATGCCTTTCGTTCGGAAATATCCATGATGATGCCAACGGCTTCGTGCTCAGCCCCCTGCGCCGTGGGTTCAACGGACAGCGTGTCATATACCCAGACATAGTGACCATTTTTGTGCCGGATGCGGTATTCGGCCGCGTAAACTTTTCCCGGCACCAAATGTCTAAACGCAGCCATGCAATATTCATAGTCGTCCGGATGAATAGAACGGCTCCACCAGTTTTCCGTTAAACCTTCGGCCGTCGAATAGCCCAGCATTTGTTGAAGTGACGGGCTGATATAGGTCATGACCGTCCCTTCGCCATCGGCGACGTCAACAGCATAGACGATGATCGGAGCATGCTGTGCGATGCTATTCAGCCGGCGTTGATAGCTTGCCAACGCGCCGCGCTCGCGACCGAACGAAGCCGCTGCAATCGCTATCGTTCCCGAAATCTCGCTAACTTCCTCAATAAATATGTCGTCGGACCCAGTTTGCGATCTCCCAAACTGCGTCAGGTCCGCGGCTGCCTGTGACACACGCCGTAACACATTCGACGCCTTCAAGCTCATATGCGATGCCAACAGTCCAATCAGAAATACGAACGTGATGACCGCAAGAAAATGAAGCAGTTGTACCGCGCGCGCTTTCAGCACTGCCGGTTCAAGCGGAAGCACGGAAGCGACTTGCCATTCCGGTAGAGCAGCAATGGGTCGCAGACGAACGATTTGCGTGTCACGCAGATCGGACGTGATTGCACGATCATAATCGACTTCACTTAAAAGAACGGGTTTCGTAACTGCAGTCGCCTGCTGACTTTGGGGCATGGATCCGACAAGGGTGCGCACGTTCGATGCGACATGGGTCAGGGCGAATTTTCCTTGGGCAGGGCTGATCACAAAGACATTGTCCATGAAGTGCTGGCCGGGAATTTCGACAAGATCATGTAGTGTTGTCGGGCGTAATATTGCGACAATATCGTTCGCTTGGCCGTTTCGAACGTGCGGAACGACCAAGGCAAAGTGGACATTCGATCGCGCTTGCCCAAGGTTTAACGCAACCAAGCGCGCGCGCTTGCCCGTTGGAAACGATAGAGGGCCTTTAGCCGCCGTTGATCTGATAACCGAACCACCTTCCGCCGACACAAACTCCGCCAGGCTTTGATTGGGGGCCAAGAAAGCAATTTTCTGAAATTCAGCCGAGAATTCCTTCGGCAAACGAACATCCGACTGGCCGCGGCGAAGCGCGCCATTTTCTGCATAGCCGCGCAGCAGCACCGTTCGTGAATCGACCCATGCACTCAACTTTGCGTCCGCGACGGTCGTACGCGATTCAAGATTTCTGTTAACCTCTTCCATCGCGGCACGTTCACGCGACGGCCTATCCAGCGCCATATACACAGTCGCCGGGATCAGCACCGTCCCCATGAATAACATGACCGTAAAGCATTCAACCCTGAGCTTTTGCCAATGTCCGAATTTTCCGAATGGATTTCGGCTCAAAATGGCAACATAAATGATCTCACCAAT
The DNA here is from genome assembly GCA_041169905.1 of Pseudomonadota bacterium. Classification (GTDB taxonomy): domain Bacteria; phylum Pseudomonadota; class Alphaproteobacteria; order Sphingomonadales; family Sphingomonadaceae; genus Sphingorhabdus_B. The sequence continues at coordinate 6,347 of JBEEIJ010000155.1, forward strand.
AACAACGTTCAATATCCCGTTCGCTATTTGCTTTGCGACCACGAGGGCAACCGACAGCTGATCCAATTTCAGGATGCCGCCATAGAATAAGAACAGTAAAGGCGCGCCTGCCACTATCCAGTAAAGAACGACGCTGCGTACAGGCGATGAGCGGGGCGCAAAAATGGCGATGAAGATCGCTTCGCATACCGACACGATCCAAGCCCACAGGTGGTTCCACAAGATGATAGAGCCGATGCTTGACACTGAAATCGCAAGCACCAGAGACTGCGGAGCCAGCACGCGCACAAGCACATACACCAGCGCGTTTCCGATTACAAAGTTCGTCCCCCAGCCAAGCTTAAGCTCGAAAGTGTTCAGAAAAAGCCCTGCAACACCGACAAACAGCGCAATCAGAAAATCTGTTTTGGGAATATTCCGGATCGCAGGGAAACCGGTCCAGTTGCGGCTCAGCACACCAACACCGTCCGGATAGCTGCGACCAATGCATCCGTGTCCGCTGGCTTCAGAAAAATGGGAATGTCGGCCAAATCATCGCATAGCTCGGAGCTGGCATCACCCGTTAAAATCATGAAATGCACGTTCCTTTCGGCCGGTAATGCAGCCCGAAGATTTTTTATCATGCTGATGCCATCCAGATTTGCCATGCGCAGGTCCGTGATGACAACGGCAATGTCGGGCGTTTCAAGCACCATTGCCATACCTTGAACGGGATCCGCACAGGTCAACGTTCTGAACCCCGCGAGTTCGAAAAATTCCTGATATTCGGGCAGAATTTCGTACTCGTCATCGATAAGCAAAATGCTTGAGGACGAATGAAAATGTTGGGCGCCGGCCCCCTTTTGCAGTGAATTCATGAAGCATCCCGAATATTCATTGTCTGCTAGTATATAAACATAGCCGATTTCAACCGGTTTTGCACCCAAAACAGGCATCGTATCTCAACTGGCCCTCACGTTGCAGCGTATCCTTTGTTTACCCATTGATATTCGGGGAAAACAACCGGCTGACACCGAAACGCCACATGATCATATTCGCATAAATTTGCCCTGGACGAAGAACCATTGAAGCAAAAGAGGGTTGGTTGACGGCGTCTGGAAACATTTGCGGCTCAAGCGCAATCGCATCTCCGATTCCATAGCTTTTGCCTGCCTTGCCCGATGTCGTTCCGTCAAAGAAATTGCCAGAGTAAAATTGCAGCCCCGGCTGGTTCGACAGCAACGTCATCGTCCGCCCCGACACCGGATCCTCCAAATGCGCCATGTATCGGGGTTCGCGCGCGACTTCCCCGTCAATGATCCAATTATGGTCATATCCGCCGCCATAGGTCAGCTGAATGTCGGCGTTGCTGCGTACATATTTGCCAATGGCCATGGGTTCGTGAAAATCAAATGCTGTGCCAGCAACGCTTCGGCGTTCGCCCGTTGGAATAAGCGTCGCATCAACCGGCAGATATTGTTCGGCGGCAATCGTCAGCACATGGTCCATCGCATCATAGGCAGCCCCCTCACCGCCCAAATGCCAATAAGCATGGTTCGTCAGGTTCACGCAGGTCGGCGCATCGGTGACAGCTTCATAATGCACCGACAGCGCATTGTCGGAATGTAATTGATAGGTTGCAGTAACCGTCAATATGCCCGGATATCCTTGGTCACCATCGGGGCTCATATGCGAGAGCGTCACCGATAAAGCCTCTTCATCACAATCCGTGACCGTCCAGTTCACTTGGTCGAACCCGACATCGCCCCCGTGCAGCGAATGCGTGCCGTCATTGGCGGGAATGCTGTACACCTTGCCATCAAGTTCAAAACACGCGCCGGCAATACGGTTGGCGACCCGGCCAACGGTCGCGCCGAAATATTGCCGCTGCGCGACATAATCCGCAATATTGGCATAGCCCGTTGTAACGTCGGCAAAGTTACCGTTGGCGTCGGGCACACACACCGATTGGATCGATGCGCCGTAACTGATGATCCGGACCGACATGCCGGCAGCATTGGTGAGCGTCACCGCGTGGACAGCTTCACCACTGGCCAGCGTTCCAAAAATGTCGCGCTGTACGCTGGTTTTGGTCAACCCGTTTTCCTTTACATGTCGTTGCCAATCGATAGCGACACGCGCTTTCATTGTTGCGCGCTTACACGACCTGACCGTTTTCGGCAGCGTTATCGTAGCGTATTTCAAGATACCGGCCACGCACCGCTAATTTGTCGAGCTCACCGCGCGAAATCTGGCCGGTCATCGTCTCGATTTCGCGGTCAATCGTCTTTAGGCCATCGACCAGCTGCTGCGCGGGTGTCTTTCCGGCATGCTCTTTGTGCCGAAGGCTATCGGGAATGCGTTTATAGCCGTTAATCAGCTCAGGCAGATGTTCCCCCACAAGTTTCCGGACTTCCCGTGCCGCAGGATCATTGTCGTCGAGCGTTTGCAGTTGCGGCGCAAGCTGGTCCAACCGGACACCGATATCTTGCATTAACGAAACCGCAGGCGCGGGCAATGCAGGGCGTTGTGCCTCAAGCCAAATCTCTGTTTTTCCCGCCAATGTGCCCAGATCGGTAATCTTCAGGCTCTCCGCCGTGGGCATCGGCATTTGTGGAAAGCGCATCAGGACATAAGCGGCGGTTGTCACCAGCAGGGCTGTAATCATTACGCCCCAAAAACCGATGCCGCCAATAATGCCGCCGATGATACCTGCGCCAATTAAAACAGCACCGACCGCCATTGTCGCTTTGCTGAGCTTGCCCCAGAAATGTGCGCGGCGCAGCGCCTGCGACTTTGTCCCGATGGGGGCAAAGCGGACATTGCGCAGCGACCGTGCCGCGCCGTTAAGGATGTCGTCGGAATTGGATGCAGGGCTATTCATATGTTACCTTGATGTGCACACCATAGTGCTGAACTTGTCGAAGCACATCCAGCCGACAAGCGCCCTTCGACGGGCTCAGGGCTACGGTCATATATAGTCACGACCCCTCAAGTGACAGCAGACCGCTGTCCTGAACCGACTGGGTCGCCTGCGCCTGCCCTTCGGCACGCGCAATATAGCCCTTGGACTTTTCGACTTCCTTCTCAAGCGCCTCGGACGTTTGCTTCATGCTGTCGAGCGCCTTCATTTTGAAGGTGTCGATGGCATCCATCGTGTCGTAAATATTCTGGAACGCACGGCTCAATGTTTCCAACGGGATGGTGGCACCGGCTGCTTGCTCGTGAATAAGGCCCGTATTGTCGCGCAGCAGCTGCCCAGTGCTGTCGATGATATTCGCGGTCGTCGTGTTGAGCGCGGTAATCTGGTCCAAAACCAGTTTCTGGTTCGTCATCGCCTGCGCCACGGTAACCGCCGTGCGCAATGCACCAACGGTGGTGGTCGATGCACGGTCAACGCCCTTGACCAGTTCGACATTGTTCTTTTTGACCAGATCAAGCGCGAGATAACCCTGCACTGTCACCGCCATTTGCGTCAGCAAATCCTGCGTCCGCTGGCGCACATAGAACAACGCGCTTTCCTTTATCGCGCGCGCCTTGGCGGGGTCGGACAGTTCAAGCTCAGCCGCTTTTTCTTCCAGCTTCGCATCCAGCTGCTTGGACATGACAATCATCTGTTCCAGCTTGCCCATGGCGACCCACAGATTCTGCCGCTCAACGTCGATCGCGGCATTGTCCATCAACAGCTCGTCCTTGCCATTGCCAAGACGGGCGAGAACCGAGCTGATATGCGTTTGCGAACTTTGGTAGCTGTCGAAATAATTGCGCAGCTTGTTGCCAAAGGGAATGATGCCAAACAGTTTTTGCTTGGTCATCAAATTGCCCTTTTTGGACGGGTCCAGATCTTCAACAACACGGCGCAATTCGGCGAGATCCGCGCCGACGCCGGAACTCTCATCCATGCGGCGAATAGGCTTGTCGAGGAAGCGGTTCGACTGCGCCGATGCTTCCATAATTTCCTTGCGGCCCATGTTGGTTAATTGGTCCACGCGCTTGCCGAATTCGGGGCTGTTCACATCCTGCGCGACCAAGTCAGCGACATAGGCTTCGACGCGCTGCGCAAGCTTGCTTTGCTGTTCATCGGTCACCGGAACCAAGCCCATCGCCTGTTGTGGTGCGACGGTTGGCACGGGGTCGGGCGGAGTCAGCTTCAGCTCTGGTACGGTTTGGGTAACGGTTTCAGTCGACATCGCTAAATCCCTCAGTAATTCTATAGCACAACAGATGGAGAGCATGCCTGACCATTTCAAGCACTTAGCATCCCCAGCTGTATTATTTTTCTAATACAGCGCCGCCTTATTCCTTCAAAGCGGCTTCGACCAGCGGCGATAATCCTTCGACAACCCGCGACACCCCTTTGGCATTGGGATGGATGTTATCGGGCAGCATCAGCGCGCCATCGGTCACCACACCTTCGAGGAAAAATGGATATAAAGGCGCATCATATTGCTTCGCCAGTTGCGGGAATATCGCATTGAAAGCATCGCCATAATCCTGACCGAGGTTCGGCGCGGCTAACATGCCAGTCAGGACAACGGGAATGTCGCGGCGCTTCAGCTCGTCCAGCATCGCGGTCATATTTGCCTTGGTTTCTGCAGGCTTGATACCACGCAACATGTCGTTGCCGCCAAGCCCAAGCACGACCAGATCCGGCTTGCGGTCCAGACTATCCAGCACAAATGCCAGCCGCGTTTTTCCCGCCGCGCTTGTATCACCCGACACGCCGGCATTGTGGACCCGCGCATTGATACCATCGGCCTGCAACGCCGCCTGCAATTGCGCCGCGAGCCCTTCATTGGGGGCAAGTCGGTAGCCTGCATAGAGGCTGTCCCCAAAGGCCACGACCAGCCGGTCATATTGCTGAACCTTCGCCGTCTCCTGCACTTGCGCCTTATTTTCCGCTACAGGGTTAGACCCGCATGCAACCAGCCCTTGGATTGCGACAAAAAGCGCACCATATAGCCAAAAACCTCTATTCATAAGGATGCTTCCTTGCACGCTCCGGTTAACATGAAAACGGATATGGCAATCCGTGCGGCAAATGTCACCCTAAGCCTTGGGTCCAACGATGCCGCGGTGTCGATTTTACGCGGCGTGGACCTTGAGGTGCCGTATGACAGCAGCGTTGCATTGCTTGGCCCATCGGGGTCGGGCAAGTCCTCTCTCATGGCGGTTCTCGCCGGGCTTGAACAAGCCACTGGCGGAACGGTGCTGGTCGACGGCCTCGACTTTACCAAACTGGATGAAGACGCGCTGGCACGCGCACGGCGCGGGCGTATCGGCATAGTGCTGCAGGCGTTTCATTTGTTGCCAACGATGACCGCGCTCGAAAATGTCGCCATCCCGATGGAACTGGCGGGGATGGATGATCCATTCGGCCGCGCAAAGGCAGAGCTGCAAGCGGTAGGCCTTGGGCATCGGTTGACGCATTATCCATCGCAACTGTCGGGCGGCGAGCAGCAACGCGTTGCCATCGCCCGCGCCATGGCAGCGGGCCCGAAAATCATATTTGCGGACGAGCCAACGGGCAATCTGGACGGGTCGACCGGCACCGCTATTGTCGACCTGTTATTCGCCCGCCGCGCCGCATTGGGCGCGACACTGCTGATCATCACGCATGACCCCGAACTCGCGCGCAAGTGCGACCGCGTCATTGTGATGCAAGATGGCCATGTGGTGGAGCGTGCGACCACGTGATCCGCACTTCAATTTCAAAAACAACCATAGTCCTGAGCAGCGGGTGCGAAGCAGCCGCGTCCGTCGAAGGACGCCCTTCGGCCTTGGAGCAAAGTTCAGGACGCCCTTCGACGGGCGCAGCCGCGTGCGGCTGCTGCTCAGGGCTACGGTGTTTGTTGAAAGCTCGCGTTTTATGACCCTACCCCTCGCCGCCATTTGGCGTATCTCGCGCCGTGATCTGTCCGCACGCATTCGTGGGCTTCGGCTGCTCGCAATTTGCCTGTTTCTGGGCGTCGCAACATTGGCGGCGATTGGCAGCCTGACCGCAGGGATTTCGGACGAGCTTTCGCGGCGCGGTCAGACGATCTTGGGCGGGGATATTGAGATTGGCATTGCACAGCGCGAAGCGAACGCAGCCGAAATGGCGGCGATGCGCAAGGCAGGTGCGGTTTCCGAAACCATCCGCTTGCGCGCAATGGCGATTGGCAACGACAGCCTGCTTGCGGAACTCAAGGCCATCGACAGCGCCTATCCGCATTATGGCGCGCTGAAATTACGCGCAGGCGGCTCGGCCAAAGCGCCTGCAAAGGGTGAGATTTACATCGGACCAAGCTTGTCCGAACGGCTTGATATCGCGACAGGCGGTACTGTCCGGTTTGGCGAAGCAACGTTCAAGGTGGCAGGCATCATCGCGGACGAGCCCGACCGTTTGGGCGAAGGCTTCACGCTTGGGCCAGTCGCCATCATCAACATGGCGTCGCTGCCGGACACCGGGCTCATCCAGCCGGGCAGCATGTATGAAAGCAAATATCGCATCAAACTTGCCCCACAGGAAGATGCCGCAGCCGTCGCCAAAGCGCTTGAGGCCCAATTTCCCTCCGCAGGCTGGGATATTACCGACCGGTCAAACGGCGCGCCGGGAACACGGCGCTTCATTGAACGCATGGGGCAATTTCTGACGCTTGTCGGCCTCGCCGCATTGGTGATCGCCGGTATTGGCGTCGGCAATGGTGTGGGTAGCTATCTTGCCAGCAAACGCGCCAGCATCGCGACGTTGAAGGTCACGGGCGCGGACAGCCAAACGATTTTCCGCATCTATATGCTGCAAATCCTTGCGGTTGCGTCTGTCGCGATATTGGTTGGCCTTGGCGTCGGCAGCGTCATGCCGATGGCGATTGGTTGGGTGGCGGGCGACATCCTTCCGGTTGCACCGGGCTTCAACGTGCATCCACTCCCCTTGGCCGTTAGCGCTATCTATGGCCTGTTGATCGCCTTGGCCTTTGCCCTGCCCCCACTTGCGCGTGCCCGCACGGTGCCCGCCGCAGGCCTGTTCCGCGCAATCGTCGAAGGCAACAGCCGCATCGACCGCAAAAGCACCATCTGGGTCGTTGGCGCGATTTCCGCGATTGTAGCGCTGGCTGTTGTCACAGCACGCGAGCCAATGTTCTCGCTTGCCTTCATTGGCGCGGCGTTCGGCCTGTTGCTTTTGCTCACCGGCATCGCATTCCTGCTGCGCTTCATTGCTGTTCGCCTGCCCCGTCCAAAGGCCCCACTGCCCCGGTTGGCCCTGGCCAACTTGCATAGGCCAGGCGCGCAGACGCAGGCGCTCGTCGTCGCCTTGGGCCTTGGGCTGACCTTATTCGTCACACTGGCGGCGATTCAGACCAGTATAAACAACGAGATCAAGAACAGCGTCCCCGAACGCGCACCCAGCTTTTTCGTGCTCGATATCCCGCG
>JBEEIJ010000156.1:0-10493 GCA_041169905.1 Pseudomonadota bacterium
CTTGGCTTGAAATTGGCGTTGGATACCAGATGACGGGTTCCGCTCGGCACGTTTGGCGTTCTCAGGCCACACAGGGGAACATATAGCGAAATTAAAAAACCCCGCCGTTCCATTCGGACGGCGGGGTTTTTAAATGGTGGGCGTAGCAAGGTTTGAACTTGCGACCCCTGCAATGTCAATGCAGTGCTCTACCGCTGAGCTATACGCCCACAACGCCGCAGCCTCTAGCTGGGCTTATCATATCATTCAAGCCTATTTCAGCTCGCCAAAACTTTCCTTCGCAAACATCCGTTCAACTTCGAGGACAAGGTCTTTCAGATGGAAGGGTTTGGACAGTATTTTGGCGCTTGGCATAGACGCGCTCGCGCGCAGTGCGACGCCCGAGAAGCCGGTGATAAACATGACCTCAGTGCCCGGTGACACGCGGTTACAATGGCGCGCGAGTTCAATGCCGTCCATTTCGGGCATCACAATATCGGTGAGCAGCAGATCGAAATGTTCTTGTTCCAGCAAAGGCGCTGCCGCTGTGCCGCGGTCGACCGCGACCACGTCATAGCCCGACCGTTCGAGTGCCCGCGCTAGATATTCGCGCATGGCCTGATCATCTTCGGCGAGCAGAATTCGGGGCATAAGGAATCCTTTAACATCTTTGCGGCGCTAAAGTGCAGCGCCGGTTCTATCTATAATTGCAGAGACTTAATTTTTTTTGCACCATTTTGCGCAAAACCTGCCAACAATGTATTTTCTTTTAATGAAGAGGGCGCGTTGGACATATCGGCATCCGGATTCGCAATGTGGGGAACGGAGAATCTCTCCGTGCCTGTGCTGCTGTCTGTGCCCCACGCGGGACGCGATTATCCCGCTTCTGTCATTGACGCGCTCCGCGTGCCGCCGGCATCGCTGGTCCGGCTTGAGGATCGCTATGCCGATCTCTTGGCGCGTCGTTCGGTGCAGCTTGGCCATCCGGTCATCCTTGCCCACCGCGCACGGGCCTGGATTGACCTGAACCGCGACGAACAGGATATCGATGTGGAGATGGTCCAAGGCGCACAACGATCGGATTATCCCGCGCCCGGTGTGAAGCAGCGCGGCGGCCTTGGCCTTATACCGCGCCGATTGTCTGGCGAAGGCGATTTGTGGAAACGGCAGTTCACGTTAGACGATATCCATGACCGCATCGCGGCGTTCCACCGTCCTTATCATCAGGCCGTGTCCAATATACTTGAAAATATGCGGCAAAAGTTCGGGGTCGCGATCCTGCTGGATGTGCACAGCATGCCGCCGCTCCACAACCCGGCAACTGGTACGGGGCCGCAATTTGTCATTGGCGACCGGTTCGGCAAAAGTGCAGCCTCGCAATATGCCGAACTGCTGATGTCGCGTTTGCAGGGGCACGGATTTACGGCTGCGCTCAACCACCCCTATGCCGGGGATTATATCCTGCGCCGCCATGCCAAACCGCGTGCCAATATCCATGCGATCCAATTGGAGGTGGACCGGTCGCTCTACCTTGATGCTGATTTGCGGCAACCTGGGGCTGGTCTTGAACCGCTGAAGCTTTTGATAGCCGGGCTATTGGAGGCATTGGCGGACGAGGCGCTTGGTTCGCCTGCGTTGATTGCCGCGGAATAAAACGGCCTGATTCGCATAAAAAAACCACCCCGGACTGCTCCGGGGTGGCCGAGGTTCAGGGAGCTGATGCCGGTTAGGGCATCAACGGACAGAAACGGGAGGGGAAGTTTCCGTCCAGACTCGAGAATGGGGCCTGAGCATTGCAGTTTCAAGTCAGAGCAAAAACATTCTGCCCCAATTTGGTTGAATATCGGTACTGACGCGGGCAGTCGTTGCGCTGGCTATGTTAACGCCGTTATCGGGGGCTTAAGGCCACATCCGTTGCACAAATGGCATCTTGTCGATGAACTGATGCTTCAAAGCGCCCAAAACATGCAAGCCAACGAGCACGATCAGCGGCGTGACCAATAATTCATGCCCCTCATGCCCGATGTCCGCGAGCATCGCGTTTTTGCCAATCGCGATATCGACGGTGAACAGGCCAAAGACATCAACGGGCGCTGCTTTGCCATTTGCGCCGATCATCAACCAACCGGTCAGCGGCATGGCGATCATCAGGACGTAGAATAAAATATGGACGCTATGGCCTGCCTTGGCCTGCCAACCTGTGACCTGTTTCGGCAGCGCAGGCGGGCGGTTGGCAATGCGCCATAAAATGCGGCCCACGGTCAGTAGAAGAATGGAAATGCCAATGGCCTTATGCGGGCTCATATAGGCAGCGCGCGCGGCGCGGGGCAGATCTTCGCCCAAATTTGCCAACAAGATGTTGGCGCCGATCAATATGGCAATCAGCCAGTGAAATAGGATCGCAATTTTACTATATTTTGCCATGCCGTCACTTCCCCGATGGACAGTGACGGCATGATGCATTTGGCCTGATTTAGGTCGAAGGCAGTTCCGTCACCTGTGGTGCCTTACCTTGTGCAACCTGAACTGCAAATATTTCGCGCATCAGCTGCAACGAGAACAGATGTGCGTGGATGAGTGCAAGGATACCGTTCTGGTTCAGCTTGCGGACGGTGTCGCCACGCAATTCGCGCAGTTTCGCTTCGTCGATCATTTTGAAACCACGGTAGATGAATGGCTGTTCCTGACCTTCTTGCTGGATCGACACTTCGCCGTCCATTAACAGGTCAAGCTTTTGCAGCTCTTCAACAAACGCGTGGGTTTGCGCACCGGCGTTTTCGAATTCTTCACAGAATTTCAAAATAGCCTGTGTGTTTTCGCTTGGCTTGCCATCTTCGAACAAGGGCGTGCCTTCTTCGAATTCACCAACGGCGCCCGATGTCGGGTCAAAGCACAAGGACAACTCTTCGGTGTCGGGACGCAGCTTGGCCAACAGGAATGGATAGCGGCGGACATAGGCAGGAACGTAAACGGGGCGCTCGAAAAAGCCTTCCGCGTTCATGAAGGTGTTTACGCCTTCATTCATGCCCATCAGGACCAGCGGAACAGGATTGTCTGTTGCGGAAAAAATGATGGGGTAGGTGCGCGATGCGGGGACGAACTCTTCGATCGTCAACGGGATTGCATGCTGCCCTTCAAGGAACTTTGCATTCTCCAACAGGCGCGATTTCCACGTGACGTGATCATTGCTGTTGAGCGGGATGAGGTCTTTGTACAGAAGCGGCAAATTTGCGGCTTGGGGCGCTGTGGCCATGTGAAACTCCAGTGCTTGTTATGGGGCAAAAATTTAATGCGGCGCTTTAGTCGGGCAGCAGCCTTTACGCAAGTGGAACAAGCTTACCCGGGTTCATAATACCAAGCGGGTCGAACGCGCTTTTAATGGCCCGCAGCGCCGAAAGCCGGGCAGGCTCGGCAAGCCGCGCGAATTCGTCGATTTTGGATTGGCCAATGCCATGTTCAGCCGACAATGAACCGCCATAGGCGCGCACGCGATCATAGACGTGCGAGGTAATCGCCTTGCCATCTGAGGCGTACCAAGCCGTGACATCGACGCCTTCGGGGGCCTTTACGTGGAAATGGATGTTGCCATCGCCCAAATGTCCGAACGCAACGGTCTTGGTGCCCGGATAATCGGCCTCGATACGGGGCGATTCTTGTTCAATGAAGCGCGCCATGGCAGCGACCGGAACGCTGATATCATGCTGCAGCGCCGCGCCCGCGGCACGTTCGGCCTCCGCAATCGAATCGCGAATTTTCCAAAAAGCTTCTGCCTGCACGTCGCTGCTGGCGATGGTCGCATTTTCGAGCAAATTCTGGCCGATGGCATCTTCAAGCAGATGCATGGCCAGCTCTCCGGGGCTGGATTGGGCCGGGTCATCCTGCACAAATTCCATCAATGCATGCCAGCGGTGCGTGGTGTCGAGCGGGGGCCGTGTGCCGGGAATATGCGTGAGCACGGCATTGAGCGCACGGTTGGGAAGGATTTCAAAGCCCTCCAAACGATCACGCCCATGTTTCTGCATGAACAGCAAAAGTTCATATGCCTGTTGCGGGCTATCGATGCCTGCCCATACGACGCAACGGTCAATGAGCGCGGGCACGGTTTGCAGCACGGCCTTGGTCACCACGCCAATCGTGCCTTCGCCGCCAATTAGCAGTTGTTTCAGGTCATAGCCGCGATTGTCTTTTTTCAATGGCGCCATGGCGTCATAAATCGAGCCATCGGGCAGAACGGCCTCCAACCCTGCAACGAGCGAACGCATTGTGCCATGCCGCAACACTTGCGTGCCGCCCGCATTGGTTGAAATCAGGCCGCCAACGGTCGCCGACCCCTTGCCCCCAAGCGTGAGTGGAAAGCGCCGTCCGGACTGCGCGGCGGCTTCTTGCAGGTTCTGCAAGATGACACCGGCTTCACAGCTTATCAGGCCGGCGTCCGCATCGATCGCGGTGATATTGTTCATCCGCCGCATCGAAAGGATGAGTTGTTCGCCGCCGCTATTGGGCGTGGCCCCGGCGACCATGCCGCTATTGCCGCCCTGTGGAACCAGTGACAGCCGATACTTCCCGGCAATCCTTACAATTGCGGCGACCTCCTCGGTGGTGGCGGGTGACAGCAATGCGGCGGCGGCGCCCGTAAATCGGCCACGCCAGTCGGTCAGCCATGGGGAAATGACGTCCTGATCATCCGAATAGCCCTTTGGTCCCAAAATGGAGCGCAGTTCGGATAAGGCGTTTACATCTGGCACGGCATTTCCCATTATGTGCAAAGGTTCAGGGCATATAATTCATGATACGTTCAACCCTATCGGGTAAAGTCGGCAGAACTTCAACTTCATACCGGAATGTTTCTTGCGCATAATTTTGGCCATAATCCTGCTTGCGGCAGGTCTGACGACCGCGTCGCAAAAGGCTTGGGCCGACTTTAACGTCGACATGGCGCACAATCCGTTCACGCCGTTCCTCCGTTTGCAGACAGAATTTAACCAAGTGCGCGTGGACCAACGCGTCATCATTCGTTTGCCAAGTCCCGCGTCGGCGCCGGCGGCCGTGGGCGCACCGCGGCAATCGGTCGCGAAACTGAAATATAAAGAAAAGAAAATCGGCAAGTGCCTGTGGGTCGCCAGACTAGGCGGCTCGCGTCCCGGCCCCGACCGCACGCTCGACCTGTTGACGCGCGATGGCATCCTTATCCGCGCGTATTTGGGTGAGGGTTGTCTGGCGCGGGAGTTTTATGCGGGCGCTTATATGGAGCGGTCATATGACGGCAAATTATGCGTGGATCGGGATGTGTTGCACGCCCGCACCGGGGCAAAATGCGAGATTGATAAATTCCGATTGCTGATACCGCGATAGCGCCGGGCGCATTCGGCCAATTACCTTGACATTTCTGCCCGCAGAGACCATTGGCGACCCTCGTCGCTATGGCTTTGGCACCGGTGGCACTGCATCTTTTTTCCGGAACAACATATGCGTTTTGCCGATATCGGCTTGTCTGATGAATTATTGAGAGCCTTAAGCGAGGCTGGCTATGACGAGCCAACCCCAATTCAGGCCGCTGCTATCCCGCAGGTCCAGATGATGCGTGACATCATCGCAATCGCACAGACGGGTACGGGTAAAACCGCGAGCTTCGTCCTTCCGATGATCGATGTGCTTGCCAATGGCCGCGCGCGTGCACGCATGCCGCGCAGCCTCATTCTCGAACCGACGCGCGAACTTGCGGCGCAGGTTGCCGAGAATTTCGAAAAATACGGCAAATATCACAAGCTATCGATGGCGCTGCTTATCGGCGGCGTTCAGATGGGCGACCAGGTGAAAGCCCTTGAAAAGGGCGTTGATGTTTTGATCGCGACGCCCGGACGGCTGATGGATTTGTTCGAACGCGGTAAGATATTGCTGACGGGCTGCGAAATGCTCGTCATCGACGAAGCGGACCGTATGTTGGATATGGGCTTCATTCCCGACATCGAAAATATCTGCACCAAATTGCCGGCGATGCGTCAGACACTGTTGTTTTCAGCAACAATGCCGCCGCCGATTAAAAAGTTGGCGGACAAGTTTTTGTCCAACCCGAAATATATCGAAGTCGCGCGACCAGCGACCGCCAATGTCAACATCGAACAGTTTTTGGTGAATGTATCACCCATGAAAAAGCGCGATGTGTTGCGCGATCTTTTGCGCACCGAAGATGTGTCCAACGCGATTATCTTTTGCAACCGTAAGACGACGGTGCGCGAGTTGAATGCCAGCTTGCAACGCCATGGCATGCGTTCCGGCGAAATTCACGGCGACATTGATCAGGCGTCACGCCAGAAGCAATTGGAAGCGTTCAAAAACGGCGACATCAATTTGCTCGTCGCGTCCGACGTGGCCGCGCGCGGCCTCGACGTCAAAGGCGTTAGCCATGTGTTCAACTTTGACGCGCCATGGCACCCCGATGATTATGTCCACCGCATTGGCCGTACGGGCCGCGCCGGTGCCAAGGGCAAGGCATTTACCTTTGTCACCAAGGCTGATGAAGAAGCCATTGAAAACATCGAAAAACTGATTGGCACCAAGATCGAGCGTCTCGGCAAGGTCGAAGCAGCATCGGGTGATAGCGAAGAGCGCGCGCCCGCAAAGCGCGGCCGCAAGCCAACAGAGCCCACAGCCAAGGCCGCACCCGCAGAAGCGGCGGCACCAGCGGAACCAAAGCCTGCACGCGAAAAAGCTGCGGCCAAGCGTGCCCGTGAAAAGGCAGCGCCGATGGTTGAAGCTAAACCGGCGGACAAGCCAAACGCGGCGCCAGCGGGCGATGATGGATGGAACGGTCCGATGCCCGGCTTTCTGGGCGTTGGGTTTGGGACGTCTTAACTAACGTTTTCTCGCAGGCCTCTGTTCTGAAATACTCTTAAATCGTCATCCTGAACTTGTTTCAGGATAACGCATGAACGTCGCATGTTATCCTGAAACAAGTTCAGGATGACGAATAGGGGCGCGGTCGCTGCTCCCTATGGTGCCAGAACGCCAGTCATAAGATCCGTTCCCACCCACCCAACAAAAAAGGGCCCGCATCCGCTGCAGGCCCTTTTTCGTTTAGGTTCGTGACGTTCTTAGAACTTGCCGCGCAATGTGATGCCATATGTCCGTGGCTCGGCAAGGAATTGCGACATCAGCTGGCGACCACCGGGATATTGCCCATCCACAAAGGGTGCCGAGGTTGCACCCCCTTGGAATGGCGAGTTGAACGCGACCTGCGCATAATCCTGGTTGAAGATATTCTGACCCCAAAGCTCAATGCCCCAGGACTCGTCAGGACCGCGAAGACCGATACGCGCGTTAAATACGGCGAAACTATTCTGCTCTTTCTGCGGGAACAGGTCGGAACCGGTGTTGTAATCGCTGGTCATACGACCGTCGATATACACAAGGCCGCTCATGCCATTGCTGCCGATATCCGGCGTCCAAGTGACGCTTGACGTGGCAACCAGCTCCGGTGCGTTGGACAGGTTGTCACCTGGCAATTTGCGCAGTGCGGGGTCAAGTGGTGCGCCGGTTTTGCTGCCGACCAGATTTTCACGATAGCTGGTGTTTGCATATGTCAGACCTGCCGCCACGCGGAAGTTGCGTGCTGGCACCAAGGATGCTTCCAGCTCGACACCTTCTGCGCGCACACCATAGCCCACATCGCTTGCCGCACAGGCGCCGGTTGTTGCTGCTGCTGCGTTGAAGTTGGATCCTGCGGATGACAAGCTTTGGTCACGGTCAGCACCGCCCAAATCCGCGCTACAACCGTTAATCGACTGCACAAGGAACACGGTGCCGTTAAACGTATTCAGCTGGAAATTGCTGAAGTCCGAACGGAATGCAGAAACGCTCAGGCTGAGTGGGCCATTTGAGAATTTTGCGCCGATTTCATAGCTGTCGACCAGTTCAGGATCGAATTGCAATCTGCCCGTCAACGCCTGCGCGCCGCCGGATGCTGCAAATGTGCCGATTGGTGACTTCAGCGCTGAACGGTCAAGGTTGAAGCCACCCGCCTTATACCCACGCGCAAAGCTGCTGTAGAGCAACAGGTCGTCGGTTGCTTTCCACGACAGGATTGCGGTGCCGGTGAATTCATCTTCACTGCGCTTGTCGTTGATCGATACGCCGTTCAATTCCGCTGTCGAGTTACCCTGGCAAGACAGGCCAATCAACGAGCCCGCGAGTGCACGCGCCGTTGCAGTGGTGAGCTGGTTCACCAAGTCATCGGACACAAGGCCTTGGACGGTTGTACAAACGGTGTTGTCATTGCCGAAGGTAGCGTCGAACTTCTTCTTGTCGCTGGTGTAGCGAAGGCCAAGCGTCAGATCGAGCGCATCGGTAATGTGCAGGATGTTGTGCGTGAACGCCGCGAAGTTCGTGCCGTTCTGGAAATAACGGTCGTTGGTGGTGCCGAGATCATTCAGGTTATCGAGCGCCGTGAACGCCGCCAGAATATCCGGAGCCGATATACCCGAGGCGCCACCGATGGTTGCGGTGCCGACGCCGGGAATTACGCATGACGGGCTGGTGGGCGAATATAGCCCGGCGAAACCACCACCCGAAATGATGCGGCATGTTGCAAAGCGGCCATATTGGTTGCCGAAACGCAGATTGTCGCGGACGGTCAGCTTTTCATTGGAGAAAAATCCGCCAACGAGCCAATCCAGTTTTCCGCCGAATGCTTCACCCTGCAGGCGCAGTTCCTGCGTAAAGGTGTGGAACTGACGATAGGCATCGTCGCTTGGCGCACGATACAGAATGTCGACCTCACCATAATCGGTGTCCGAAGCCTGACCGGAACGATATTGGCGGTAAGCCGTAATCGACGTCAAAGTCGCGCCGCCGAAATCATAATCGATTTGGCCGGAGAAACCATAATCCTTGGTTTCGCCAGTAAAGGCGCGATTGGCGCTGACCGAGATGTTACGACCATAGCCTTGGTTGAACGCAGCCAATGGCTGGCCAAGGTCACGCAATACGTTGACGATGTTGTTGGATGTCGCTGTTGAAGCCACGCCGGTCGTGCTTGGGTTGTTCAAGTCGCCAATGAATGGATTGACGGAACCGTCGACATAGGTCGCTGCGCAGCATTCTTCCTTACGCGAGGTATAGTCTGCAATCAG
Organism: Pseudomonadota bacterium; assembly: GCA_041169905.1. Lineage (GTDB taxonomy): Bacteria > Pseudomonadota > Alphaproteobacteria > Sphingomonadales > Sphingomonadaceae > Sphingorhabdus_B. The sequence continues at coordinate 9,108 of JBEEIJ010000156.1, forward strand.
ACGCACCGTTAGCGCATCGGTCGGTTGGAGCAACAATTGGCCACGCAAGAAGTAGCGGTTACGATTGTTGACGTCGTGGCCATTTTGGTCGTCGCGGTAGAAACCGTCACGTTTTACATACACGCCATCGACGCGGAACGCGACCTGGTCCGAGAGTGGGCCCGTAACGCTGGTTGCAGCGCGCATGAAGTCATAATTGCCGTAGGTCAGCTCGCCATTGACACCAAAGGTGAAGCTTGGCTTTTTGGAATAGATGCTGATGAGACCGGCCGACGAGTTACGTCCGCCCAAGGTACCTTGCGGTCCACGCTGCACTTCAACACGGTCGATTTCGCCGAGTTCGTTCAGACCAATGCCCGAACGCGAACGGTATACGCCGTCGATGAACACAGGGACCGAGCTTTCAAGGCCGGGATTGTCACCGACCGTACCGATACCGCGAATACGGGCAGAACCGTTGGCTTCCGAACCCGTCGAAGACACGAGCAACGATGGTGCAACTTGGTTCAGCTGACGAATGTCGTTCGCGCCGCTGTTCTGGAGTGTTTCGGCATTCACTGCGGAAATGGCGACAGGCACATCTGAAAGCAGCTGGCTGCGGCCTTGCGCGGTTACAACGATTTCTTCTTCCGCTGTATCGTCGGCCTGGGGGGCTTCCTGCGCAAATGCAAGGCTTGGCACCGAAAGCGCAAGGCAAGCGGCCGATAGTCTCAATGCATGGCTGAGGGATTTGTCACGTCGCAACATATGCTTCTCTCCTGTGTTGAAATCATTTTGTCACAATCTAACGAAAGGACATGGCAATGTCATCGCCGTTAACGGCGGTTTTCCTGAAATTCATTCTGTGCGTCAATATTGCAACATTGACATTTATGACGTTACGGAAAGTCTATTCAGTTTGAACTGACTTTTCCGTAACATAGCAACCAATGCTGCGCAGCAATGTGCTTATAGTTTCACAAGCATCTTGCCGGTGTTTTCGCCGCTGAACAGGCCAAGAAACGCTTCCGGTGCTTTTTCCAGCCCGTCTTTAACCGTTTCGCGGCCCTTGACTGCGCCAGACTGGATCAGACCCGCCATATCGGCGTTGAATTCCGGAACCTGTGCGTAGAAGTCAGGGTAGAGGAAGCCCTTGATCATGATGCGTTTGCCGATGATCATCGGAAGATACTGCATCGGTTGGGCTTTGAAGTCGTTATATACGTCAATCATGCCGCAAATCGCAAAGCGCGCCCATTCGTTGGATGTGGCAAGTGCCGCATCAAAATGTTCGCCGCCGACATTGTCAAAATAGACATCAATGCCGCTTTCGCCCATATCTTTCAGCGCGGCCATCAACTGCGGCAGCACCTTGCCGGATTTATAGTCGATCACGGCATCTGCGCC
>JBEEIJ010000157.1:0-3459 GCA_041169905.1 Pseudomonadota bacterium
TGCTTGCCGACGGCTGGCGCAGCATGGGCTGGGCTGTCGTTTCAATCGGACGGCGCGCAACCGGTTCCTGTTCGTGACCCGTGCGCTTACCCAGCACCGAGTAAAGCCGGAGGCCGAGGAACGCTGCAACAAGAGCAAGCAATACAATAGTGAACGTCACAACGCCTCCATGCGCCAAATAAGTCCGGCATATAATTTCGATGGTATGGAATATCGCCCATCCCGCTCCGCCTCAATACCATATAAGCACTAATGCCGAGGGTTCAAAGGGCTTTACCCAAAGAAAAGTGCGGCTTGCCGCATGTGCAACAATGATTGCCCTTTGCCGGTCACCCTGCTAGGCGCGACGGCCAATAGGGGCGCGATTTGGCGTCCAAGACAATCAATAGGGAAGCACGACATCACATGGCTGACGAAGCAGGCACCATCGTTTCGGAAAATGTAAAAGCTAATGGCGCAGATACCGCACCGGCAGTGGGTATGTTGAACCAATATATCAAGGACTTGTCGGTAGAAAACCCGAATGCTCCGCACAGCTTTAACTGGGACGTGACACCGCAAATCGACGTCCAGGTGAACATTCTGGCCAATTCTATCACGGATGAAGTGCACGAAATCACCTTGAAACTCGCGGTCAAAGCCGAAAGCGACAATGGCGTCCATTTCTCGGTCGAACTCGAATATGGCACGCTATTTGGTCTACGCAATGTCAGCGACGAGCAAGCGCACCCGTTCCTTTTCGGTGAAGCACCGCGTTTGATGTTCCCATTCGCACGCCGGATTGTTGCCGATGCTGTTCGTGACGCAGGCTATCCACCGCTCGTTCTTGAACCGATTGATTTCAACGCATTGTATATCCAGCAGCTTACGCAAGCACAGCAGATGGCAGAAACGCAGCCTGCAGGCGAAGCCTAAGGCCGTAGGTACCAGGTGAACATATGAGCCTGGTTCGAAACAGCATTACCATTGGGGGGCTGACTTTGGTCAGCCGCGTTCTTGGTCTATTGCGCGATATGTTGATGGCGCGCTACGTCGGTGCAGGCCTTGCGTCCGACGCGTTTCTGATTGCGTGGCGGCTGCCCAACCTGTTTCGCGCATTGTTCGCTGAAGGCGCATTCGCGGCGGTTTTTGTCCCTCTATTCAACAAGAAAATGACCGAGGCTGAACGCGAAAAGGCACAAACAGGCCTTACCGCCGCGCGCACCTTCGCGAGCCAAGTGTTGTCGGTGCTGTTTCCGTTTCTGGTGCTGTTCACGGGGCTCATGATGCTGGCGGCGGGTCCCGTTGTCTGGGCGATGACCGGCGGGTTTCCCGATGGCGGGCCGGAGAAATTTGCGCTCGCACGCCATCTGACGATTATCACCTTTCCCTATCTCGCGCTCATCTCGTTGGTATCGCTGCTGGGCGGAATATTGAATTCGCTGAACCGATTCTGGGTCAATGCCGCCGCGCCGATATTGTTGAATATCTGCATGATTATCGCGCTGATTTTCTTCCGTGGTGACAGCGAAATTGAAACGGCGGTCACGCAGGCCATTGCCGTGACCGTGTCCGGCGCGCTCCAATTGCTGTGGCTGATGTGGGCATGCCACCGCGCAGGGGCTAGCCTGAAGCTTGCGTTGCCGCGCCTAACGCCTGACGTAAAACTGATGCTCGCCTTGATTGCGCCCGCGGCGATTGGCCAGGGCGCTATTCAGTTCAACCTTCTTATCTCCACGTCGCTTGCGGCGCGGTTCTTGCCAGAAGGGTCGGTATCATGGCTCTATTATGCGGACCGTTTGAACCAACTGCCATTGGGATTGATTGGCATCGCAATTGGAACCGCGATCCTGCCTGCGCTCTCGCGGCAAATCGCCGAAGCCGATAGCAAGGCGGCGTCCGATACCCAGAATCGTGCTGTCGAGCTGGCCTTGTTCTTTGCGATGCCTGCAACGGCGGCGCTGATTGTTTCGGCGATCCCAATCGTCCATGGCATATTTGAACATGGCGCATTCACGGCGGCCGACACGCGGGGGACGGCCGCTGTCCTGATGGCCTTCTCGGCTGGCGTACCGGCTTATGTCCTCATCAAGGTGCTGACGCCCGGATTTTATGCGCGTAGCGACACCAAAACGCCGCTGCGCTTGGCTTTGTGGTCGATGTTGGTGAACCTTATCGGCAACCTCATTCTCATTTGGCCGCTCGCCCATATCGGCGTTGGCGTTGCGACTGCGATATCGGCTTGGGTCAATGTCGCGTTGCTGTGGTTCACCTTGCGCAAACGCGGGCATATCGCGGTCGATGCGCGGCTTAAGCAAAAGGCGTGGCGCATTGTTCTGGCTGCAGCATTGATGGGTGTCGCCCTGTTTTTCGGCAATGAAATCATTGAAGACCAATTGGGCACAGGATTGTGGCGACGCATCGCTGTGCTGTCGGTTCTCGTCAGCGCTGGTGGCGCTGTATATGCGCTGGCCATATTGCTGCTCGGCGCTTACCGAATTCAAGAATTGAAATCCCTGTTCCGCCGGCGCGCAGCGTCGACCGCGGCTAATATAAGCGAGTAACCATCATGCGCGTCGTATCTGGCATTCAACCCACCGGCAATCTGCATTTGGGCAATTATCTGGGTGCGATCCGCAACTGGGTTAAGATGCAGGATGAAATGGAATGCCTGTATTTCCTGGCCGATTTGCACGCCATTTCGATGCCGCATGTTCCGGCCGAATTGACCGCGAACACGCGCGAGATGGCCGCGGCCTTGCTCGCGTGCGGACTGGACACCGACAAGGCGATATTGTTCAACCAAGCCCAAGTTCCTGCCCATGCGGAGCTTCAGTGGTTGTTGACGGGCACCGCGCGCATGGGTTGGCTGAACCGCATGACGCAGTTCAAGGACAAGTCAGGCAAGAACCGCGAAGGCGCCAGCATTGCCCTGTTCACGTACCCCGTGCTTCAGGCCGCCGACGTTTTATTGTATCAGGCGACGCATGTTCCGGTCGGCGAAGACCAAAAGCAGCATTTGGAACTTGCGCGCGACATTGCCCAGAAATTCAACACGGACTTTGGAAACGGCACCGATATCTTCACCTTGCCCGACCCCATCATTCCCAAAGAAACCGCGCGCATCATGTCCCTGCGCGATGGCAGTTCGAAAATGTCGAAGTCCGATCCAAGCGATATGAGCCGGATTAACCTGATCGACGATGCCGACACGATCCTGAGCAAAATCAAAAAGGCCAAGACCGATCCGGAGCCACTTCCGTCGGAACCTGCCGGCCTAGAAGGCCGCCCCGAGGCAAGAAATCTTGTCGGCATTTACGCCGCCTTTGCCGAGGAAACTGTTGAGGCGACATTATCGCGCTTTGGTGGTCAGGGCTTTGGCGCATTCAAACCGGCATTGGCCGAAATCGTCATTGAACATCTGCGCCCCATTTCGGCGCGCTTCGCTGTTCTGAAGGATGATCACGAGCAAATAGACGC
>JBEEIJ010000158.1:0-2982 GCA_041169905.1 Pseudomonadota bacterium
CGCGCAGCGTTGAAGGCAATGTTGGTGGCAAGCGATGTCTTGCCCATACCCGGGCGACCCGCGAGAATGATAAGGTCGGAATTGTGCAGACCGCCGCATTTGGCGTTAATGCTGTCTAGGCCCGTGGTCACACCAGATAAGCTGCCGCCCGACTGCAATGCTTTTTCAACATTGCGGATGGCCTCGGTCGATGCGGTGAGGAAGCTCTTCATCGAGCCGGTTTCGCCTTCGCCTTCGGCGACTTTGTACAAAGCGCTTTCAGCGGCCTCAATCTGGCCCTTGGGGTCAACGCTTTCGCTCGTGTCGAGCGCATTGTCGACCAATGTGCGGCCCACCGTCACCAATTCACGCAGCAACGCGAGGTCATAAATCTGCTGCGCAAAGTCACGCGCGCCGATCAAGCCAGCGCCATCTGCCGTCAGCTTAATCAAATAGCCCGGGCCCCCAAGCTCCCGCATGGATTCGTCGGCCTCAAAAAATGGCTTCAGCGTGACGGGCGTCACCAGCATGTTCCGGTCCATCAGACGCAATATCTGTTCGTAAATGCGGCCGTGCAGCGGTTCAAAGAAATGGTCGGGCTGCAATTTGATCGACACATCTTCGATCACCCGGTTATCAATCAGAATTGCGCCAAGAAACGCGGCCTCCGCCTCAATATTGCGGGGAAGGCGTTGGGGTTCAGCTTCATTCGCTGCTGCAAGTCTGATAAGTTCGGCCATGGCTCCCTATCCTTTAGCATGTTCGGCTTCGCAAGGGGGACATCAAAAGAAGTGCGGGGATATGGCTGTGGACAACAATCGGACAACAACATGTTCCACAAACGGGATAGCGCTTGCTCCAAAAATATCTCAAGCTAACACAGCAGCATGAGCGACCCGCGCATCATCAAAGTTGACCTAGACGAAGCAACGATACTTCGGCGCAATGCCGATATCGAGCAGGAACGGCGCGTCGCGATCTTCGATCTGATCGAAGATAACTTCTTCAAGCCGCTGCGCGATATGGGCGATGGCTATGCCGGGCCATATCATCTGATCATCAGCGTCGCCGACGGCCGTCTCATCCTCGACATTCGCCGCCCCGATAATGCACCCCATGAAATGCTCATCCTCAGCTTGGGCCGTTTCCGCCGGGTGGTGAAAGACTATTTTGCCATTTGCGACAGTTACTATCAGGCCATTCGCAAGGCGAGTGCTGCCGAAATCGAAACCATCGATATGGCGCGGCGCGGTGTGCACAATGAAGCAGCCGAGTTGTTGATGGAACGACTTGAAGGCAAAGTTGAGGTCGATTTTGCCACGGCCCGCCGGCTCTTCACGCTCATCTGCGTGCTGCACATCAAAAGCTGAGCGCAGCGCAGTGTAAAATCTTCTGCATTCGGGTGGCCATTGCGCAACGGCTATCGACTTCGCGCGGCGGTAACGCCTAGAGGGACGAATCACATGCTTGAACAGAGGGTCGCATGACTGTGGGTAAACGCCAATTCGTCCGGTGGGGCATTATCATGCTCGGCATCGCGCTCGCGGTCTATGCGGGCTGGCTTTACGTCACGGCCTGGGCACCGTCGCGTGCTGAATATCCGGTTCAAGGCATTGTAGTGACCCAAAGCAATGGCCGTCCCAATTGGGCGGAGCTTGGCGCGACCGGCGTCGATTTCGCCTATATCACTGCGGTCGAAGGCGCGCGCACACGCGACGCAGAATTCCAAGCCAATTTGGCCGGCGCGCAAAACGCTGGCATCCGCTTCGGCGCGCTCCACCATTATGACATTTGCCGTCTGGCATCGGAGCAAGCGACGATGTTCATCACCAGCGTTCCGCGCAACGAAAGCGCGCTGCCCCCTGCGGTCCAGCTTGATTTTTCCGATACGTGCAAAGGGCGTCCGAACCGCGCGCTGATATTGTCCGAACTCGCGACATTTCTAAACCAGATAGAGGCGCATAGCGGCACACCTGCAATCCTGCTACTCACCCGGGAGTTTGAGAAGGAGTATCAAGTGAGCAAGTCGATTGATCGCACTGTTTGGCTGGAGGGCAATTGGTTGATCCCCGATTATTCCGCGCGCCCTTGGGTTATGTGGACGGCCAATTTGCAGCGCCGGATTGACGGCGTTGACGGCCCTGTACGCTGGGTGGTGGTGCGCAAATGACAGACAGCACGCAAAAGCTTGTTCAGCTTGCCATTGAAGCAGCGCAGACCGCCTATGCGCCTTATTCAAACTTTCACGTTGGCACGGCCTTGCTGCTTGATACAGGCGAAATCATCACGGGCAGCAATTTTGAAAACGCCAGCTATGGCATGACGTTGTGCGCCGAAACGGTTGCCATCGCCAAAGCCAATAGTGACGGCAAATTGCGCGCCATTCGCGAAATCGCGGTGGCCGGTGGCTTGGCAGGACATGTGGGTAAAGCAGCCGACCCCATTACCCCGTGCGGCCGATGCCGCCAGATTATCAAGGAAGTGGCCGACCTGACGGACACCGATATTCCGGTGCATTGTGCGCACGCAACCGGATATGAAACATTCCGGCTATCGGAATTGCTGCCGCATGGCTTTGGCCCCGCAAATTTGAAATAAAGCCGAAGGCGCGTCTTGCGCACGATAATTTCTACGCCGCCACTTGCGCTCACAGTGTAAATTGGCAAAAGCGGACCCATAACAGGGAGTGATTATGTCCATATTGTCCGACATCTGGATCCGCGAGCAAGCCCATGCGACCGGCATGATTGAACCGTTTGTCGAGGCGCAACGCCGCGATGGCTGCATCAGCTATGGCTTGTCCTCTTATGGATATGACGCCCGCGTCGCCGATGAATTCAAGATTTTCACCAATGTCGACAGTTCCATCGTCGACCCAAAAGAGTTTGATCCCAAAAGCTTTGTCGACCGCAAGACCGACGTGTGCATTATCCCGCCGAACAGTTTCGCATTGGCACGCACGGTCGAATATTTCCGCATACCCCGCGACGTGCTCGTCATCTG
>JBEEIJ010000159.1:0-2566 GCA_041169905.1 Pseudomonadota bacterium
CTGGAAGACATAGCCGCGCCCGATTGCTTCATCATCGAACAGACGTTGAAAGAACGGATGAACATCCCCGTCTTTCATGATGACCAGCATGGCACCGCCATCATCGCGGCGGCAGGATTGATCAATGCATGTGAGCTTACAGGCCGTTCGTTGAAAGATATTAAGGTCGTCTGCAATGGTGCGGGCGCTGCGGCAATTGCCTGCACCGAGCTAATAAAGGGCATGGGCGTGCCGCACGACAATGTCATTATGTGCGACCGTTCCGGCGTAATTTATCAGGGCCGTACGGAAGGCATGGACCAGTGGAAATCGGCGCATGCCGCAAAAACCACTACGCGCACCTTGGCGGAGGCCATCGTCGGCGCAGATGTGTTCCTTGGCCTTTCCGCCGCCAATGCGTTGAGCGCCGACATGGTCAAGACGATGGCCCCCGAGCCTATCATCTTCGCGATGGCGAACCCCGATCCCGAAATCTCGCCACCAGTGGCGCGCGCGGCACGGCCTGATGCGATCATCGCGACGGGACGGTCGGATTTTCCAAATCAGGTCAACAATGTCCTGTGCTTCCCCTTCTTGTTCCGCGGGGCGCTAGATGTGCGCGCTACGACGATCAACGAACCCATGAAAATTGCGGCATCACATGCCTTGGCGCAATTGGCGCGTGAAACCGTGCCCGAAGAGGTGGCGGCTGCTTATGGCGGCATAATGCACAAATTCGGGCGGGATTATATTATCCCGTCGCCGTTCGACCCGCGCCTCATGGAAATCGTCGCCTCCGCCGTCGCAAAAGCAGCGATGGATTCGGGCGTCGCGCAAAAGCCGATTGCCGATATGAACGCGTATCGCGCGAGCCTGCGCGCGCGGCAAAACCCGACGACCTCCGTACTGACCCAAGTGTATGCAGCCGCAAGGGCAAAGCCAAAGCGTGTCATTTTTGCCGAAGCTGAAGAAGATGTCGTGTTGCGCGCCGCGGTTCAGTTCAAACAAGATGGCTATGGCGTTCCCGTGCTGGTCGGACGCGATGCGCGCGTTACCGAAAAACTGATCGGGCTCGGCGCCAATCCGGACGAATATGAAATCCATAACAGCGCGCAAAGTCCACTGGTCGAGAAAATGGTCGACCGACTGTACGGCCGCCTGCAGCGTCGCGGCTATCTGCGTCGTGACATTCAACGGATGGTCAACCGCGACCGCAACATCTTTGGCGCACTGCTGCTGCAGATGGATCAAGCCGACGCGATGATCACGGGCGTGACGCGTACCTTTGGACAAACCCTGCGCGAACTGCGCCGGGTGCTCGATGCCAAGAAGGATGCCACACCGTTTGGCATTCACGTCATGGTCGGAAAAACACATACGGTGTTTATCGCCGACACCACGGTCAACGAACGGCCATCGGCAGAAGAGCTTGCCCATATTGCCGAGAAAACCGCCGGTGTTGCCCGCCGCATGGGCCATGTCCCGCGCGTTGCGTTCCTGTCATTCTCGACCTTTGGCAATCCGGCTGGAAACTGGCTCAATAATATCCGCGATGCCGTTGCCATATTGGATGCCCGCCGCCCTGACTTTGAATATGAAGGCGACATGCCGCCGGATGTTGCGCTCAACCCAGCGTTGATGAAAAACTATCCGTTCTGCCGTTTGTCCGGACCAGCCAACGTGCTGGTCATGCCGGGTTTGCAATCGGCAAACCTGTCGGCAAAGCTGTTGCGCGAATTGGGCGGGGATCAAGTCATTGGACCGATGCTGCTGGGTATCGAACGTCAGGTGCAGGTCGCCACCATGGCGTCAAGTGCCGGCGACTTGGTAACCTTGGCTGTACTTGCTGCGGCAGGTGTCACCGAATAAGCGACAGGACAGCGGGGGCGATGGTCCCCGCCCTTTTCCAGTGTCGTGACGTTACGTCAGTATCAGTTCGGGCTGTTCGGCGTCGCGCCTTGGCCAGTGCCTGCGCCAACTGCACCGATATTGCCGAAGATTTCTTCGAAGAAGCTCTTGTTGCGGCCAAGCGTCGGCGTTTTGTCGCCTTCAGGGCTGATTTTCGAAATAAGTTCTTTGCCCGTTTGCGCAACCGAGGCGACATTTCCGGCCGCGTCAAACCGGACCTTCAGCACATATTGGGTGTCTGCCTTTGGCTGCGAGAACGCCAGCTGCTTTGCGTCGCGCGAATAATAATACCAGTCGTTTTGATCAAACTGACCCACAAATGTCGGACGGCCAAGCGATGCCTGAACCGATTCCCTGTTGTCTACGCCCGGTTGGATAGAGTTCAGCAAGGTCTGATCGCCAATATAGCCCTGATGCGAACGCAGGCGGGTACAGCCAGACGCCAATGTCATAGCGGCCAATAATGCTGCAAAACCTGCAATTTGCGTCGCGCGCATAAACTTCTCCGCTAATCCACTAAAGTTGGGCCTTTGCCATTGCATCCTTAAGGCGCAATATCAATATGCAATCCCAGATGAATGCCCGATGAGTAAGGATGAAAACGCGTCAAAATGACATTATTGAAAAGACTTTTCGGGAAAGGGGAACCCGACCCCAAGCTTAAGCTGATTCCATTGTA
>JBEEIJ010000160.1:0-5091 GCA_041169905.1 Pseudomonadota bacterium
TAGTTTAAAGGGGTGGGCGATGTTGCTCGCAATAGACACAGGCAATACCAACGCGAAGTTTTCTTTGGTCAATGACAGCGGCGAGATATTGCACCGCTGGCGCATCGCCACAGATGCGCGCCGCACGGCCGATGAATATGCGGTTTGGTTGGATCAGCTCATCCAAATGGCGGGGTTCAAACGTTCGGATATCGATGCCGTAATCATCGCGACCGTCGTGCCGCGCGCGCTGCACAATTTACAGCTTTTGGCGACGCGCTATTTTGGGTGTGAAGCACTTGTTGCCGGGCGCGGGGCTGTTGCATGGGGCATTCAGTTGCGTGTTGCTGAACCGCAATCAGTGGGCGCAGATCGCGCCGTGAATGCCATTGCAGCCCACGCGCTCGCAGAGGGGCATAAGATCGTGATCAGCTTCGGCACGGCGACGACCTTTGATTATGTTGGCCCCGACGGCTCTTACCACGGCGGAAGCATCGCGCCGGGCGTTAATTTGTCGCTCGATGCTTTATATGGCGCAGCGGCCATGCTGCCGCGCATTGCAATCGAACCGCCGCCAAATGAAAGTGTCATTGGCACAACCACTGTTGGACAAATGCAGATTGGCATCTATTGGGGCTATGTGGCAATGATCGAGGGAATGATTGCCCGAATGAAGAATGAAATTGGCGAACCGGTATCGGTCATTGCAACCGGCGGTTTGGCGATCTTGTTTCAGCAACATGGCCATTTATTTGACCGGGTAGAACCCGATTTGACGCTGCGGGGACTGGCGCTTTTGTACAGGAATAGAGAAAAAACATAATGACGACCCCAAAAAATGAACTGCTTTTCCTTGCTCTTGGCGGGTCAAATGAAATTGGCATGAACGTCAATTTATACGGTTGCGATGGCAAGTGGGTGATGGTCGACCTTGGTCTCACCTTTGCCAATTCCGAGTATCCCGGCGTTGACCTCGTACTTCCAGATCTGGAATTTATCGAAAAGCGCAAGAAAGACCTTTTAGGCATCGTCCTGACACATGGCCATGAAGACCATATCGGCGCGGTGGCCTATTTCGCCGCTGACCTCGGCGTGCCGTTGTACGCGACGCCGTTCACTGCAACGCTCATTCGCGGCAAGCTTGAAGAAGAAGGCATCGCCGATATTGTGGAGCTGAATGTCATTCCCATGGAAGGTGCATTCTCCATGGGGCCGTTCGATTTTCAATTCGTGACGTTGGCGCATTCCATCCTTGAAATGAGCGCCTGTTTGATCACCACACCTTATGGCAAGATTTTCCATACCGGTGACTGGAAATTGGACGAAAGTCCTGTGTTGGGAAGCCCAAGCACCGCCGACGCGCTAACCGCGATTGGTGACACCGGCATATTAGCGATGGTGTGCGATTCCACCAACGTCTTCAATCTTGAACATAGCGGTAGCGAAGGCAGCGTGAAGGACGACCTGCTCAAATCCGTCAAGGCCGCAAAGGGCCGGGTGGTTGTTACAACTTTCGCCTCCAATGCGGCGCGATTGCAGACGTTGGGCGAAGTCGCGCGCGAGAGCGGGCGTACCTTGTGCTTTGCCGGTCGGTCGTTGCACCGTATCCTTGAGGCTGCGCAGGCAAACGGCTATTTGAAAGACCTGCCCAAAACCATTGATATGGAAAGCGTCGACAGCCTTGCGCGCCATGAAGTCATGGTTGTTGCGACAGGCGGGCAGGGCGAGGCCCGCGCAGCGTTGGCCCGCATTGCCGAAGGAAATCATCCGGTGAAGCTGGAGGAGGGTGATACCGTCATCTTCTCGTCCAAGCAGATCCCGGGCAATGAAATTGCCATCGGTATCATCATGAACAAGCTGGCCGAGCGCAACATTCTGACGGTTACCGAAAAGCAGGCACATGTTCATGTTTCGGGTCACCCCGGTCAGCCGGAACTTGCGGCTCTGTATGATTGGATTCGGCCTGAAATCATCGTTCCAGTGCATGGCGAGCGCCGCCATATGGCGGAACAGGCGCGTTTTGCGCGTGCCCATGGCGTTCCAAAAGCTGTCGTGCAGTCAAATGGTGATGTCGTGCGTTTGGCCCCTGGCGAACCGAAGACGATTGGCAAGGAACGTACTGGTCGTCTCATCCTTGATGGTGACACCATCATTTCGGCGGACGGCGCAACGTTGAACGAACGCCGGCGTCTGTCGTGGTACGGATTGATTTCAGTCGCGTTTGCGCTTGGTGCGAATGACAAATTGCTGGGCAGCCCGGAAATCCGTTTGCATGGCGTTCCCATCGAAGAAGATCTGGATGATTTTATCGACGAAGCCACGACCGCAGCCGTAAAGGCGATTAAGGACAATCGCGGTGATTATGAAAAGTTGCGCGAGACCGTACGTTTGGCCGTTCGCCGTGTAGCGGTAAGCTGGACGGGCAAAAAACCCATTGTTGATGTGATAATATTGGAGACCGCATGAACTGGACATCAATTATAGCGATTTACGCGCTTTTTTGGGTGATGACGGCGTTTGTCATCCTTCCCATCGGCGTGCGCACGCATGAGGAATTGGGACTGCCCAAGGTGCCGGGACAAGCGGACAGCGCACCCGGGAACTTCCAACCGCGCATCATAATCTTGCGGACAACATTTTTATCCGCAGCTTTGTTCGGCCTATATTATGCCAATTATGTCTATGGCTGGATCGACCGGCACAGTTTTGACTGGCTGATAAACCGGCCTGTGTAAGGCTTATTTCCGAAGCCGTTCGATCGCTTGGGCAAGCGCAACATATAGCTTGCCGATATCGGACGACAGAAGCGTGACGCCAATGGCGTTGCCATCTCTTGTGCTGAGCAACAGGCGCATGATGCCTTCAAAGTCATGCACATAGCGGTTCACATGTTCGCGGAATTCGCTGTCGTTGCCATAATGATTGGCGATAATCTTTGCTTCTTTTGAATCGATTAGGCGCACCGCGCGGCGCGTAAATATGCCTCTGTCGCCCTTGAGATATGATGCCCATGCGGTGTCGGTAATGTCGTTCGACAATATTTTCGCAACATCGATGGCTGTCGAATTCAGCGATTCGGTTAGCAGCACCATACGTCGGGCGAAGCTGTCATCCTGAACCGATTCAAAACTGTTTTTGGTATCGGCAATCCGGCCTTCAAGAGTGGTGGTCATTTCATCCAGTTCGGCCAGTTGCTTGACGACCAGGCCGGTCGCCGCTTCGGATAGCTCTACATTGCGTTCAATCGCTTCTTGAACCGCAGCATTCATTGACGCGACTTGTGCATCCAACGCATTGGCAAGCGCGGTTCGGTTCTGCTCGGTGAGCTGTTCAGATATATGGGCGAGTTCATCATCCAATATCTTCCGGCTGCTTTCCGCCGCAGCGCGAGTGGATTCGCGGACACGGAGCAATGCGGTCACAAGTTGGCCATTTGCTTCATCTGACATTTCCTGGAGCAGCGACTGTGTCTGTCGTAACGACGCGCCAAGTGCATCGACTTGGTCATGGCGGGCGGCAAAATGGGCATCGCTCTGCGTCATGAGTGCGTTCAATGAGTCGCGCTGGGTCGCAATGATCTGCTCCAGCCCGTTCAGCTTCTCAAGCATGCTGCCGCTCAATTCCTCGAGCGATTGCGCGTTCGATAGCGCAGACTTTATCTGCGCGACGCCATCGGACAATTGTGCGCTGAGGACATCCATAGATGCAGGAATTGTCTCGCTGATTTCATGGTTCGCCGTGCCCAGCGACGCCAACAGCTTGTGGGACTGTTCGATCAGTTGTTGGGTGACAAGCTGATTGTCTATCAGTGCCGAACCAACCGTGCGTGTGCTCTCGCCCAAGGCGGATACGGCAAAGGCCAGCTTTGACGTTTGGTCGGTCGCGACGCGGTCAACTTCGGAAATCTGCTGTGCGCTTGAATGAATGTGCGCGCTAATCGTCGCAATCATCGCACGGATGCGCGCTTCTTCTGCGTCGGTCTGGCTACCAACGTCGCCAAGTGCCTTCCGCAAGTCGGAAAGGCTCGACTGCATTTGTTCCTGACTATTGGTGATGATCGCGCCGATATCGCCCGATGCCTGCGCGATGCCGCTGGACATGGCTTGCGTTGCGCTGTCCATCAAGGTCGCCATTTCTGCACTGCGGTCAAGCGCCTCAGCACTCCGCAGGTCGAGCAATTTTGCGCTACTGGTGAGCGACTGTTCCAATTTAACAGCCATTTCGTCCGCGCGCACTTCAACGCCGTCGACATAATCGCGAACCGATTTGCCTGCATCGCGCACCCGCTCCAAAGTTGCAATGAGTGCTTTGATCTGCATCTGGGCGTTGTTGCCAGCGCTGCCGATCTGGTTGGTAACATCTTTCGCTGCGCTTGTAACAACCGGCAAATGCTTGCGGAGCTGCTCGAGATTTGTGTTTGCGGATTGGCTTACAGCTTCGAGCGTTTTTGCTTTCTGGTCGCTATCGGCAAGCGCGGCTGTCAGGACTTGTGCTGACTCCACCAATTTCTGCGAGGATTGCCGTCCAAGCGACTCGAGATCGCGTGCATTTTGCGACAAAAACTCGCGGGCCAACGCGATTTCCTCGTTCACGGTGCGCATCCGCTGGCTCAGTAAAACGCTTTCGTTGCGCAACGACGCCGCAACATTGCCAAATCGGGTTGCTTCCCGGCTGCTGTTGCGCATCACCAACAACCACGACACGGCGATCAACAATGCAGGGACGGCCCAATTAACAATGAGCTCAACAATGCGATTGTTGGTGAGGCCGGTTTGCGCCTCCGGCCAATAGGTCACCGCGAAAAACGCGGTCCAGCCGGCAAATGCGAGGAGAAGTATCGTCGGCACCACAAATGCCAAAACACTACGCCGCGGCTGTTCATATTCACACATATCTTCAACATTCGCTGTGTCGCCAGCATCCGGAAGCGAACCCACTGTCATGTGCGTTTCGGCCGCGACATCGTCGTGCGAAGATTGGTCAGAGATATGCTGCGTCAAGCCGACGATTTTTGAGCGTGTAGTCATAAACCGTTTCTTACCATATTATTGCACGAGAGAAACGCAAACTTATCACCATGTGCTATAACCCCAAAATTTCGTTGGATTATGG
>JBEEIJ010000161.1:0-2613 GCA_041169905.1 Pseudomonadota bacterium
ATCATAATCGTAAAAGCCCTTGCCGTTTTTCTGACCAAAACGTCCCGCTGCGCACAGCGCATCACGGATCGTTTCAATGCGGCTTGGGTCGCGGTGCCAGCCAATATCAAGGCCAGCCAAATCGCTCATCTGGAAAGGCCCCATCGGCATGCCGAAATCGGTATGGACCTTGTCGATCTGCGCTGGTGTTGCGCCTTCCAACAATAATTGCATCGCCGGCTGTTGGCGCGTTGACAGCATCCGGTTGCCGATAAAGCCATGGCAGACACCAGCGACCACCGCGACTTTGCCAATTTTCTTGCCGATGGCCATCGCGGTCGCGAGCACGTCATCCGCAGTCTTTGCGCCACGAACAACCTCCAACAATTTCATCACATTGGCAGGCGAGAAGAAGTGCATGCCGACCACATCCTGGGGCCGCGAGGTGCTCTCCGCGATTTCATCAACATCGAGATAGGATGTGTTCGACGCCAAAATCGCACCAGGCTTACAAATGGCATCAAGCTTGCCAAACACCTCTTTCTTGACGTCCATGCTTTCATACACAGCTTCAATCACAAGGTCGCAATCTGCGAGGTCCTCAAGCGCGAGTGACGGCGTCAACAGACCCATCATGCCGTCGACCTGTTCAGTCGTGAAGCGGCCCTTGGCTGCGCTATTTTCGTAATTTTTGCGGATGACGCCCACGCCGCGATCCAGATTTTCCTGAACCATCTCAACGATGGTCACCGGAATTCCCTTGGACAGGAAATTCATCGATATGCCGCCGCCCATCGTGCCTGCGCCAATGACGCCGACTTTCTTAACGGCGCGCAGGGCCAAATCCTTGGGCAGTCCGTCAATCTTCGCAGCTTGTCGTTCGGCAAAGAACATGTGGCGCTGTGCGGCCGATTGCGAACCGCCCATCAGCTTGAGAAATTCCGTGCGCTCGAACTTCATGCCTTCATCAAATGGCAGGCGTGTCGCGGCCTCAACGCACGCCAAATTGGCGTAAGGCGCATCAAAGCCCCGCCATTTTTTGGCATTGGCAGCCTTCAACTGCTCAATGACGCTGACATCGCCCGTCAGTGGACGATCGCGGGTTGGTCGAGGCCCGGCAGAAATCAATTCGCGTGCATAAGCGATGGCATCTTCCGCCAGGCTATCTTCACCGGCAAGCTTGTCGACGAGGCCAATTGCCGCTGCCTTAGCGGCGGGCAAATGCTCCCCAAGTGCGCACATCGTTGCGGCAGCCTCAATCCCCACGACACGCGGAAGCCGTTGCGTGCCACCCGCACCCGGCAGCAGGCCAAGCTTAACCTCTGGAACGCCAAGTCGCGCCGATGGCACCGCGATACGGTAATGGCAGACAAGCGCGGTTTCCAATCCCCCGCCAAGCGCCGTCCCATGGATGGCAGCGACGACAGGCTTATGCGCAGCTTCAATCATGTTGAGCACCGCGTTAAAATCAGGGCCTTGCGGTGCCTTTCCAAATTCGGTGATGTCCGCGCCTGCAATGAAGGTTGATCCCGCGCAACGCAGCACAATCGCTTTGACCGAGTCGTCGGCAAGTGCCTGCTCAAAACCGTCTTTCAGCCCCTGCCGGACATGCCATGACAGCGCATTAACGGGCGGGTTATCGACAAGTACAACAAGGATATCATCGATTTTCTGCGTGGTGACTGACTGCACGGTAAACTCCTCAATATCAGCGCAGGCCATATGTGATCTGCTAGACGGGTAAGATTGAACGTCTTGGTGGTTCTAGAATGTTTTGGGCCGCGGTGGCAATCCCGCTGCATCATCATAGCGCAGCGCGCAGATGTTTGGCGTTAGTTTTTCAGGCTTTGAATGATCGCCGAAAAATCCATGCCGCCTTTTCCAGCTGCATCAAATTGCGCGTATAGTTCGGCCGCCCGCGCGCCCATGGGCACATCGGCGTTGACGGACTGCGCGGCTTCCATCGCCAGCTTAAGGTCCTTCAGCATCAGTGCGGTCGCAAACCCGCCCTGATATTCATTATCGGCAGGCGATGTTGGTCCGACGCCGGGAACAGGGCAATAGCTGGTCATCGACCAGTTTTGGCCAGAGGCTTTCGACGAAATGTCGTAAAAGGTTTGAAGGTCGAGCCCAAGCTTTTCAGCCATGGCAAAAGTTTCGCACGTCGCAATCATCGATGCACCGAGCAGCATGTTGTTGCATATCTTTGCCGCCTGACCAGCCCCTGATGTGCCCGCATGAATGACCGCCTTGCCCATCGCCGACAGGACCGGCTCTGCCCGCGCAAAGGCGGTATCGGTGCCACCCACCATGAAGGTCAACGTGCCTCCATTGGCCGCCGCAATGCCGCCCGAGACGGGCGCATCGACCATGTCATAGCCGGCTGCGACCGCATCCTCCGTCACCTTGCGCGCGGTATCCACGTCAATTGTCGAACAATCGAGCAATATCGCGCCCTTGGGGGCGTGGCCCAATACATCATTTTCAAATACGCTATCGACGATTGTGCCATTGGGCAGCATCGATACGACAGCGTCAACGCCATCGACCGCATCACGCACCGAGGTAAACGTGGCGCAGCCATTTTCCTGCGCCCGCGCCAATGCGTCGGCCGACAGGTCAAACGCATTTACC
>JBEEIJ010000162.1:0-9516 GCA_041169905.1 Pseudomonadota bacterium
GGCGGCGCATTATCCAAATGTGACAGCAAAGATGGATATTCAGGATCGCCAATGAATATGTGACGCCCGCCAAATCTCTCAACAATTTGCAATTCTCGGGTGACGCTCGCTTCGTCGGCAAGAAGCGACGGACCACCACCGCCGCGACGAACGAGGTCGGGCAAAGCCTCCAGCGCGGCTTTTGCGTTACCAAAGCGGCCAATGAGTTGGCGATAACTGACAGGACCAATATTGGGGGATCGAATGAGCCGAAGCTTATCAAATTGTTCCTGGCTGCCCCCCATTTCCGCGGTCAGCCTTTGCTTTTGCCGATACGTGGTTCGGTTCCATCCATCAGGTTTTCGATATTCGTCCGATGTTTCCCAAACACGAGCAACGTGCATGCGACCAAAAGGGCCACCAAGTCATATCGGCCGAAATAAGCCGCAGCTATCGGCGCGCATAACGCGGCTATAAGTCCGGCGAGTGAAGATATCCTGAAAATCACAAGCGCACCAATCCACGCGATCGCATAGACAACGCCGCCTTGCCAAAACAGGCCGAACATGATGCCGGCATAGGTCGCAACACCCTTACCGCCTTTGAAACCCAGCCATACAGGGTACAAATGCCCGAAAAACGCGCCTGCTGCGGCAAATGCGGCGCCGTCCGGCAGATAATGGGTGGCGATAAAGACTGCGAAGAAACCTTTTAACAGGTCGAGCAACAATGTCAGTGCAGCAAGCCCCTTGCGTCCGGTCCGCAACACATTGGTCGCGCCGATATTGCCCGAGCCGATATTCCGGATATCGCCGCCGCCAGCCGCTTTGGTCAGCAACAAGCCAAACGGAATTGAACCGAGCAGATATCCAAGCAGAAGACCCGCAATCATGTTGAACCCAATAACATCCATTGGTCGAATCCCCTCAATAGCTGCATTACGTAACTGTTTTGTTCCACCCGCTCAAGGCCACCGACGTGTCAGCCAGCGTGACCAGCTTTGGCCTGACACCAACACAGAAGATATAACAGTCCAACTTTATCACGCTTTGGTTTGACGCAAATCAAATCACTCTAAGTGAAAATATCGCATAGAAGCGTCCATTATCCAGCTTGTTGCAAGTCGTTCGCGCTGGATTTTTCCATTTCCGGCGACTAATGGGCGTCGATGTGCCGCAGCAGCGGCTTAAACCCGGGGTTAGTATCCGTGAATTACGATGCTGTTTTCGAAAAAGCGATTGACCGTCTTCATGCCGAGGGCCGCTACCGCGTGTTTATCGATATCTTGCGGAACAAGGGCAATTATCCCAACGCGCGATGCTTCGCCGGACATAACGGACCCAAGGACATCACCGTTTGGTGTTCAAATGACTATCTCTGCATGGGGCAGCACCCCAAAGTTATCACCGCTATGGAAGACGCGTTGCATGATGTAGGCGCTGGCTCTGGCGGGACGCGCAACATTGGCGGTAACACACATTATCATGTCGAACTGGAGCATGAGCTTGCCGATTTGCACGGCAAGGATGGCGCATTGCTGTTCACGTCGGGCTATGTGTCCAACGATGCTACGCTGTCGACCTTGGCCAAGGTATTGCCCGGATGCATCATCTATTCCGATGAATTGAACCACGCTTCCATGATTGCGGGTATTCGCAATGCGGGCTGTGAAAAGCGCGTTTGGCGGCACAATGATCTGGCGCATTTGGAAGAACTGCTTGCAGCCGATGATCCAGAGGCGCCGAAGCTGATTGCTTTTGAAAGCGTGTATTCGATGGATGGCGACGTTGCACCTATTGCTGGCGTTTGCGATTTGGCCGATAAATATAACGCGCTCACTTATTGCGATGAAGTCCACGCCGTTGGCATGTATGGCGCACGTGGCGGTGGCATTACCGAACGGGACGAAGTCGCGGATCGCGTGACGATTATTGAAGGCACGCTGGGCAAGGCATTTGGTGTAATGGGCGGGTATATTGCCGCTGATCAAAAGATCATTGACGTCATTCGGTCCTACGCACCCGGATTTATCTTTACGACATCGCTCTCGCCTGTGCTGGTGGCGGGCGTATTGGCATCGGTCCGTCACCTGAAGGTATCGAGCGAGGAGCGCACCGCGCAGCACGCCAATGCCGCAATGTTGAAAACGTTATTTGCCGATGCAGGATTGCCCGTCATGGTCAGCAATACGCATATCGTGCCATTGATGGTCGGCGATCCGGTGAAGGCCAAGAAGATCAGCGACATATTGCTCGCGGAATATGGCGTATATGTTCAACCGATCAACTACCCGACTGTGCCCCGCGGCACGGAGCGGTTGCGTTTCACGCCGGGTCCTCAGCATACCGAGGCTATGATGCGCGATTTGACGAGCGCGTTGATTGAGATTTGGGACCGGATGGATATCCGCGCGGCTCAGGCTGCTTGAGCCAAAAGTTGCACAAAGGTTTCCCGGTCTACATTCCCGCCCGATAACGTAACCGCGGTTACTGGCTGTAAATCTATCTTTCCGGCAAGAACGGCCGCGAGCGCAACTGCGCCGCCGGGTTCCACCACGAGGTGGAGTTTCTCAAACACCAACCGCATCGCTGCCGCCACTTCTGCGGTGGTGACCGACACGCCCTGTGAAACGCGGCTGCGTAGGACGTCGAAGTTTACGGGGTAGGTTTGCGGTGTTTGCAGAGCATCGCAATAGGTCGGGTGCAGAAGGTCTTTCACGGGCAAAATCTCGCCCGCTTCAAGCGAACGGATGATATCATCCCAGCCTTCGGGCTCAACGATCGCGATGTCCGCGTCAGGACAGGCAAGCGCAAGGCCCGAAGCAAGACCGCCGCCACCGCAGCACGAAACAATCAAATCTGGCCCTGATATGCCAAGGCTTTGCAGCTGTTCGGCGATTTCAATGCCGGCAGTGCCCTGCCCTTCGATAACCCACGGATCACCAAAGGCGTGCACGAGCGTCGCGTTGCTTTGTGCAATCAACGCGGCGGCCACTTCCTCACGCGATTCCGTTGCGCGTTCATATAACACCACTTGGGCGCCGAGCGCCTTCGTCGCCTCAAGCTTCATCCGCGGCGCATTGGAAGGCATGACGATGGTTGCCGATATGCCAAGTTTCTTCGCAGCCCAGGCGACGCCCTGCGCATGGTTGCCGCTCGATACGCCAACGACGCCGCGCGCACGCTCTTGCGCGTTCAAATCGGAGAGCCGATGCCACGCGCCGCGAATCTTGAACGCGCCGATGGGCTGCAGCATTTCGGCCTTGCACCAAATCGTGACGCCATCAACCTCAAGCGGCAGCAAGGGCGTTTTTGGCAGAATAGCAGCTATTTTGGCCATCGCCCGCTGTACGCCTTCGTGCGTTGGCGTCGTGATGGCTACAGCCAATTCTTGTTCTGTCATAAAAGGCCCCTATATGCGTCCGCTGAACGAATCTCTGATAAGAGGAAATGGGATATGAGCAAGGTATTGGTAATTGGCGCTGGTGGCGTTGGATCGGTTGCGGTCCACAAAATGGCCATGAATCAGGACATCTTCAGCCATATCAGCCTTGCAAGCCGCACAAAGTCGAAATGCGATGCGATTGCCGCTTCGGTCAAGGAACGCACGGGCGTCGTGATCGACACTTATGGCCTTGATGCCGATGATGTTGCTGCGACAACCGCTTTGCTGAACCAGATTAAGCCAAGCCTCGTCGTGAACCTCGCGCTCCCTTACCAAGACCTCAACATCATGGATGCGTGCCTTGCTGCGGGTGTGCATTATATGGACACAGCGAACTATGAGCCGCTGGATGTCGCCAAGTTCGAATATCACTGGCAGTGGGCATATCAGGATCGTTTCAAGGATGCGGGCCTCGCCGCTTTGTTGGGTTCAGGCTTCGACCCCGGCGTAACATCGGTGTTCACGACCTATTTGAAAAAGCATTATTTCGACCGCATCGACACGCTCGATATCCTTGATTGCAATGGCGGCGACCATGGTCAGGCATTTGCCACCAACTTCAACCCGGAAATCAACATCCGTGAAGTCACTGCCGTCGCGCGCCATTGGGAAAATGGCGACTGGGTCGAAACTCCCGCAATGTCGGTGAAGCAGAGCTTTGACTTTGAAGCGGTTGGTCCAAAGAACATGTATCTCATGTACCATGAGGAAATCGAAAGCCTCAAAACCCATCTGCCCGAAATCAAGCGTATCCGTTTCTGGATGACCTTTGGCGACGCCTACATCACCCATCTGAACGTCCTTCAGGCGGTTGGCATGACGCGGATTGATCCTGTCATATATGAAGGCAAGGAAATCATTCCGCTTCAGTTCCTGAAAGCTGTGCTGCCTGAGCCCGCCTCGCTTGGCCCGACGACCAAGGGCAAGACCAACATTGGCTGTATCGCCACTGGTCTTGGCAAGGATGGCAAGGAAAAGACGCTCTACATCTACAACATCTGCGACCATGAAGATGCTTATGCCGAAACGGGCAATCAGGCGGTCAGCTATACCACTGGCGTACCCGCGATGATCGGGGCCGCCATGCTGCTTACGGGCAAATGGTCGGGTGCGGGCGTTTGGAATATGGAACAGTTCGATCCCGATCCCTTCATGGACATGCTCAACGCACATGGTCTGCCTTGGCAGGTGAAGGAACTGGACGGGCCGCTGACGTTCTAATGGAAACCAAAGCCGGCGATCCTGGCGCATTTGCGCATTTCGACCTGTATCGCGTCCCATCGCCGGCATTTGTCGTCGATGAAGCGGCGCTGCGGCGGAACCTTGCTATTCTTGCGGACGTAAAGGCACGGTCGGGAGCGAAAATTCTATGCGCGATGAAGGCGTTTTCCATGTGGAAAGTTGCCCCCATCATCGGCGAATATCTCGACGGCGTATGCAGCTCTGGTCTTTGGGAATCCAGGCTTGCCCGCGATTATTATACAGGCGAAATTGCAACCTATTGCGCGGGCTATAAAGACGCCGACATGTCGGAAATCATCGAGATTTCTGATCATGTCATTTTCAACAGCCCCCGCCAACATAAACGTTTCGCAGCATTCCTGAATGACAGCGTGGATGTCGGGCTTCGGCTCAACCCCGAACATGCCGAGGGCGAAGTTGCGAAATATGACCCCTGCTCACCCGGTTCACGCCTCGGCTTCCCTGTAAGCCAACTTAGGCCAGAACATTTGGAGGGCGTGTCCGGTCTGCATTTCCACACCTTGTGTGAGCAGGATTTTGAACCGCTCAAGCGCACATGGGAATCCTTAAAGCCCCAGATCGCGCCCTATTTTGGTCAATTGCGTTGGTTGAACTTTGGGGGCGGACATCACATCACGCGCGCGGATTATCAGCGTGACGACCTTGTGGCGTTCATTCAGCAGGTCCGTGCCGAAACCGGCCTCGACGTCTATCTTGAACCCGGCGAAGCGATTGCGCTTGATACCGGCATATTGATTGGCGAGCTGCTCGATGTGTTCGAAAATGGTTTGCCCGTTGGCATCACCGATATCAGCGCGACCTGCCACATGCCTGATGTCATTGAGGCGCCGTATCGCCCCGCCATGCTTGGCGAGCTTCAGGACGGCCCTGCCGTGCGTTTGGGTGGCCCCAGCTGCCTTGCGGGCGATATCATCGGCGACTACCGTCTTCCCGTCGCGGCAGAGGCCGGAGCGCGCTTCGCGTTCCTTGATCAGGCGCATTATTCGATGGTGAAGACGAACACCTTCAACGGCGTGCCGCTTCCCTCAATTTGGCTTTGGAACAGCGACACAGATGCGTTGGAATGTGTACGCGCATTCGACTGGACCGAATTTAGGGACCGGCTCAGCTAAAAACGCAACGAATCACTTTACATACCCCCCCGCTTTTCATAAGGGACGCGTCCGCTGCCCCAGGGGGACTTCCAATAACCGCAAGGCAGCCTTGTTGTTTCACGTTATTTTTTTGGGGGTCCCTTGAGTTGCACGAGTATCTTGACGCTCTAGCTGTAGTCCGCGCCCAGCGCCCTGACGAACCTATCACGCTCCTTCGCCCGCATGCCGCTTCGCGCGCCGCCCGTTTCTTCGTTGAGAAGTTTCAGGGAAAGTCGCTGTACGCGGTAAAGGCCAATCCTTCGCCTGCATTGCTTGAGACTTTGTGGGATGCGGGCATTACCCATTATGACGTCGCGTCGCTTGGCGAAGTGCGTTTGGTGAGCAAGTTCCTGCCGGATGCGAAGCTGTGCTTCATGCACCCCGTGAAAAGCGAACGCGCCATTGCGCAAGCTTACCACAACCATGGCGTTCGGACATTCAGCCTCGATAGCCATGAAGAATTGGAAAAGATTGTGCGTGCCACCAATGGCGCGACGGATCTTGAACTGTGCGTGCGTATTCGCGTGTCATCAGAGCATGCGAAGCTCAGCCTTGCGTCAAAGTTCGGCGCAGATCCATCCGAAGTAGCAGATTTGCTGGTCGCGACCCGTCAGGTCGCCGACAGCTTGGGCATTTGCTTCCACGTTGGAAGCCAGGCGATGACACCTGCCGCTTATGCCGAAGCCATGGAGCATGTTCGTGCCGCCATCGTCGAAGCATCTGTCACGGTTGACATCGTCGACGTGGGCGGCGGTTTCCCATCGGTCTATCCCGGCATGGAACCACCAGCGTTGGAAGGCTATTTCGACGTCATCCACAATTGCTTTGAAGACCTTCCGATCAGCTACTCCGCCGAACTATGGTGTGAGCCGGGCCGTGCATTGTGCGCCGAATATGCGTCTTTGCTGGTGAAGGTTGAAAAACGCCGCGGCCAAGAATTGTTCATCAACGACGGTGCGTATGGTTCATTGTTTGACGCAGCGCACATCGGCTGGCGCTTCCCTGTGGCGCTTCAGCGTTCGGACACGTCAATTGGTACCCAGATGGCTGAATTCAGCTTCTACGGGCCTACCTGCGACGATATGGACCATATGGCGGGCCCCTTCATCCTTCCCGATGATGTGCAAGCTGGTGACTATATCGAAGTTGGCATGCTGGGCGCATATGGCTGCGCGATGCGGACGGAATTTAATGGCTTTGGCGAGACTGACACTATTCCGGTCGAAGACGAACCCATGGCAAGCCTTTATGCCGAGTTGCCCGCCAATGACGCGAGCAATGTTGTGAAGATCGGCAAGCGGTCCGCGCAATAAGTTGCAATTGACAAACAATGTTACGTGAAGCACCCTTCCAATTATAAAAATTGGGAGGGTTTTCATTATGGATACGTCGATTTTAGCACCAGCAGCGGCGTTGGTCGTCTGGTCGATCATCATGCTTTTCTGGATGGCGGGAACGCGCCTTCCCGCAATGTCCAAGATCGGCATGGACCTTAGCAAAGCCGCTCCGGGCGGACGTGGTCAGGATATTGACCCGCATGTGTCACCATCGGTTGCCTGGAAATCGCACAATTACACGCATTTGATGGAACAGCCGACCATCTTTTATGCAACGATCATGATCCTTGCGATTTCCGGCGGGGCAACATCACTGTCGGTGTCGCTGGCATGGGGTTATACCGTGTTGCGCGTCATTCACAGCATTTGGCAGGCAACAGTAAACACGGTGGCAATACGCTTCGTGTTTTTCCTGCTGTCGAGCCTGTGCCTGACGATACTGGCAGTCCAAGCGCTGCTGGCGACGATCTGAAGACGTTATGAATTTGTTTTAAGGGGAGAGTTAATATGAATAGTGCAATATTAGGACCAGTCGTCGCGCTTGCGGCATGGACAATGATTATCTGGATATGGATGTATGCCACGCGCATTCCCGCCATGAACCGCGCTGGGATTGATGGGTCGAAGATTGTTGGTTCTTCCGCCGGGGCCTTGCGCGATGCGCTTGCTGCCAAAGGAGAAGAAAAAGCTTCGTGGGTTGCGGACAATTACAATCATTTACACGAAGCACCTACGGTGTTTTATGCGGTATGTTTGACGCTTGCCATGGTTGGCCAGGGCGACAATCTGAATGCGATGATCGCTTGGGTCTATGTCGGCCTTCGTGTCGCACATAGCTTGGTACAAATTCTGTCGAACCGCGTTCTCATTCGGTTTGGACTATTTGCACTGTCGTCAGTGGCACTCATGATGCTCGTCGCACATGCGGTAATGGCGGTGCTTCTGCACTAACGGCTGAAATGCCCAACCAGCTCGATATGGGTTGACCAGCGGAATTGCCCAACAGGCCAAATCCGCTGCAACCTGTATCCAGCGGCCACCAATGTTTTTGCATCGCGCGCAAAGCTCGCCGGATTACAGCTGACATAAGCAATCGACGGAACCGTGGAAGCGGCAAGATTTGCAACCTGCTCCTTTGCGCCAGCACGCGGCGGATCCAGCACGACGGTCTGGAACCGGTTCAATTCCTCAGGCGACAGCGGCCGACGGAACAGGTCACGATGTTCCGCAAATATAGTGCGGCCCGACCGGCCCGCAGCAGCCTTAAGCGCTAGACTGGCCTGAAGATCAGCCTCGCCGGCGTAAATCTTACGCCCAGCGCCCATCGACAGCGCAAATGTCCCTGAACCGGCAAACAAATCCGCCACGATGGTGTCTTCGCCGATAATCTCATTTACCGCCTGCACCAGAGCCGCCTCGCCATCCAAAGTCGCCTGCAGGAAACCATAAGGCTGGTACCCCACAGCAACACCGCCCAGCGTGACTGTAACGGGCTCAGGCTCATAAAATGGAACGGGTCCGTAGCCCTCGTCCAGCGACAAGCGCGCAAGGCCATAGGTTTTCGCAAATTCCGACAAGGTCTCATGCGTATCCAGATCATTGGCGATCCAATTTTCAATCAACACGTCAACGCCTTGATCGACCATCGCCAATTTGATCTGAACCTGACGCGCGCGGTTAAGGCGCGGCTCCAGCAGGCTGCGCAGCGGCTTAAGCAGCGCGAACAGTTCTGGCGTCACGACGTCACATTGCCTTAAGTCGATGATACGGTGGCTTTTCTCGGTGCTGAAGCCCAGTTGAAATTGCTTTCCGGCCCATGCCGAACGCACCGCAATGCGTCGGCGTGTGGCGGGGGGAGACAAATGGACGGGCATCACTTCGCCGATGTCTACCTGCTGCGTCGCCAGCGCATGCGTGACGCGTTCTGCAACAAACAAGCGCAGGCTGTCCTCGTCGAGATGCTGCAACTGGCATCCGCCGCATAATGGAAAGTGCTGGCACGGCGGCGTTGCGTGATGCGGTCCGTGGATCAAACCGCCTGCGGGATCGACAATGTCGCCGGGGGCGGCATGCGCCACATAGCGTCCATTTGCCGTTACGCCGTCGCCGCGCGCTGCGACCCTGATAATCTCTTCTGTGATGCTCATAGCGCCCCATGCCCGTGAAGGCGCGCGCAATCAACCGGCGTCTTTGCTTGCACCTTTTTCGGCAGCAATTTGCTGGGTCAGGACCGCGCCATCTCCGCCGCAGCCAGCTAGGCTGGCCAGCAGCAGAGTTGCCGCCGCATATTTAGATATCGGCGTAGACATGCGTTTCGGCGCTACCGCCGGGATGCGTGACTGCGCCTTTATACGCAGGCC
>JBEEIJ010000163.1:0-5789 GCA_041169905.1 Pseudomonadota bacterium
TCGACTTTTTCGGGGTGCGTGAGTGTGTACATCCATGTAACGCCGCCACCCATTGAGTTGCCGCCGATTATGGCCTTTTTGACATTCAGCCGCGTCAGTAATCTGTCGACGACCCCGACATAAGTCGCGCTGTCATAGGTGCCGGATGGATTTTGCCCGGTAAGGCCATGGCCGGGAAGGTCCATCGAAATGATACGATATTCCTTGCCCAATATCTGGACCCACGGCTCCCACGTATGCAGCGATGCGTTTGATCCGTGAATGAGGACAAGAACACGGCCGTCCCGATTGCCTTCATCGCGATAGTGCACGCGTAGGCCGGGCTCTAGGTCCGCAAAGCGCGATGCGCTGCTGCTATATTTGGTTTCCATCGCTGCGGCATCGGTATCTGGCGCATATCCCCAGATAAAGACTGCGGCAACCGCGACCACGAGCACAACAACGAGCCATTTGATAAGACGTTTCATTTCTTTCCCCAATTCGATGCTGGATTGCATGTCAGACGGGCCATGCGCAAGCCCCCACGCGCATTGCCGCTTGCCGATACGGTAAAGTTCGCCTAATGCGCTGTTCAAGATTTTCAGGCCGCTCCGTAAGGGGCGGCCCTTATTATTGGAGCAAAAGACATGGCCACCCCTTTGATGCCACATGCGACTGCCGCTTGGTTGGTCGACAATACTGGTTTGAGCTTCTCGCAAATTGCCGAGTTCTGCGGCATCCATATTCTTGAAGTTCAGGCTATGGCCGATGACATGACTGGATCGAAATACACCGGTCGCGACCCTGTGCACGCCGGCGAATTGTCGATGGACGAAATCGAAAAGGGTCAGGCGGATGAAGACTATGTCCTTCAAATGTCCAAGGGCCCGGATCAGGTGCGCCGTACAAAGGGGCCACGCTACACGCCCGTTTCGAAGCGTCAGGATAAGCCAGATGGCATCGCTTGGCTATTGCGTAACCACCCGGAAATTTCCGACGGCGCAATCTGCAAATTGATAGGAACGACGCGCAACACGATTGCCGCCATTCGCGATCGCAGCCATTGGAACATTGCTGAAATCCAGCCAAAGGATCCCGTTACGCTTGGTCTGACTTCGCAACGCGAGCTCGATGCTATCGTCAATCGCGCCGCCAAAAAGGCAGGCATTGATAACACGGCGGCAAATGATGCACGCCTTGGCACGGATCGTGACGCGCTGATCCAAGAATTGCGCGCAGAACGTACCGAAGCGGCGCGCCGCGCGGAAGCTGCTCTCAACGGCGAAGTAGAACCTGCTGAAAAGGCAGAGCTGACCGCCGATACCTTGTTCAAAAAAGCGGGCGAATAAGGACGACGTCGTCATTGCCTTAATCGCTTGATTGAGGCACGTGTGGGCTATGGCTACCAAAGCATCCCCTGATTACGACGCGTCGCTTGCCGACCACGGGTTTGAAGCAAAAGAATTTAAGGGGTTAACATATCCCTTAGGCGACCATGCCCCGGCTTATGGTGAAATCTACCGTATCGCGCCGGACATTGGCTGGACGCGCATGCCCGTGCCCGGCAATCTGGCCCACATCAACCTGTGGCTATTGGACGAGGGCGATGCTGGCTATGCGCTCGTGGACACCGGCCTTTTCATGCCGCCGACCATTGAACAGTGGAAAGCGATGTTCGCGGGCAATTTGGCGGACCGAGAACTCAAGCGGGTTTTTGTAACCCATTTCCACCCCGACCATGTTGGCTGCGCGGGATGGCTTTCCAACAAGTTCAAAGTTCCTGTCTGGATGAACCGGACCGAATGGTTGATGGCGCGGATGCTGATCGCAGATCAGGCAGACCAACCGCCCGAAGATGTCTTAAGCAACCGGCGCTTTGCTGGTTTTGACGAAGAACGCATCGACGCGGTGCGCAAGCGCGGTTGGGGCGGGTTTGCGCGGGCGGTCTCTCGGCTACCCACGGGGCACGTCCGCATGGACGACGGACAAGTCATCCGCGTTGGGCAGCGGGATTGGACGGTGATGACCGGCGGCGGGCATACACCGGAACATGCCTGCCTTGTCGATTTTGATAATGGCATGATCATCGCGGGTGACCAGATTTTGCCGCGTATCACCTCAAATGTTTCGGTGATGGATAGCGAACCCAATGCTGACCCGTTGGGTGAGTGGCTGGACTCCATTGCAAAGTTTCGTGACGCATTGCCCGCCGATATGCTCGTCCTGCCCGCGCATGGGGAGCCGTTCACCGGCGTGCATGTCCGGTTGGATAAGCTGGCGTCTGGCCACCATGAACGGCTCGACAAGTTGGAAGCTGCCCTGCGGCACACAGAAATGCGCGCGGTCGATACATTTGCATTGCTGTTCGATCGGGAAATTGATGAAACGGTTTATGGTTTGGCCACCGGCGAGGCGCAGGCGCATTTGCGCTACCTGCACTTTGCCGGTCGGATAAAATGTGAAATCCGCGATGGTGTTGGCTGGTATCACGCGGCATAAAGCGCGCATGACACAAAATGTCTGGAACAGTCGTTACCTGCTCCCTGTAAAACGGGGCAAATATTTTGTGCCGTTGGCGTTTCACGATATGTTTTTCCAGTCCGCCGAACGGACGGCCTGCGCGGCAATCGCCGTTTTCATGGATAGTAAGCATTCGGTTGCATGGTGACCGACCCCGCAGAGATACGCAAAATCATCCATGTCGATATGGATGCGTTCTTCGCCAGCGTAGAGCAGCGCGATATTCCTGAGTTGCGCGGTAAACCGGTCGCGGTTGGTAGTTCGTCCAAACGCGGCGTTGTGGCGGCGGCAAGCTATGAAGCACGGGCATTTGGTGTGCGCTCTGCCATGCCTTCGGTGACGGCATTGCGGCAATGTCCGGACCTGATTTTCGTGAAGCCGCGGTTTGAGGCGTACAAAGCTGTGTCGCGTCACATTCGGGAGATATTTGCCCGGCACACCGATGTAATCCAGCCTTTATCGCTGGATGAGGCATATCTTGATGTCACGTACGACAAGCAGGGCATTGGTTCGGCCGTCAAAATTGCCAAAGCCATTCGCGCGGCCATTCGCGAAGAAACCGGACTGACGGCAAGTGCGGGTGTGAGCTACAACAAGTTTATCGCCAAGCTGGCGAGTGACCAGAATAAACCTGATGGCATGTGTGTGATATTGCCCGAACAGGGACCGGAATTCGTCGCAAGCTTACCTGTGCGGCGATTCCACGGTGTGGGGCCACGCACGGCCGAAAAAATGGCAAAGTTGGGCGTGCATACCGGTGCCGACCTTGCCCAAAAGGACGAGATTTGGCTGTCGCAGCATTTTGGCAGTTGGGGCGCTTATCTTTTCCATGCGGCGCGCGGGATCGACAACCGCCCCGTGAACGCCAATGCGGTGCGTAAATCCATTGGCGCTGAAAGCACCTATTTCGAAGATAAACGCAGCGAGGATGAATTGCGCGAAGCCTTAGACGATATTGTCGAGATCGTTTGGGATCGTATTGACCGCAATCAGGCTCAAGGAAAGACGTTGGTCTTAAAGGCGCGCTATTCCGATTTCCGGACCGTCACACGGTCGCGGACGGTTGGGCATATACTCTCTGACCGTTCGGCAATCGCGACGCTGGGTCATGCGCTGTTGGACCAGATTTTGCCGGTCGAAATGGGCGTTCGCCTGCTTGGACTAACATTGTCGGGACTTGTTGATCAAAATGAGATGGCTGCAGAGCTAACAATGCAGGGACAATTCGCATTTGACCACATTGAAAAATGAAACAATCGGCGTTATATCATAAAACTGTTATGCAGTGATAATACAGGAAGCAGAATGGCGCGGCCACAAACTGATATAGAAGCCGGCAGAACTGCGTTGCTTGAAGTGGTTGACAACCTTGTTCGCAAACGCGGGTCGGTCGATATTTCCATGACCGATTTGGCTGCGGCGGCGGGTATGTCGCCGTCAAATCTGTATCGGTTCTTCGACAATAAGGAAGCTTTGCTGGAGGCTGTAGCCGAGCGTTTCTTCGAAGAAAAAATCCGCATCATGGTGGAAGTAACCGAGTCCGACTTGCCGGTTCGTGAAAAAATGTATCAATATTTTGCCCGGCGCTACTTGGCTTCGGTCGAGCAGTTTGAGGCCGAACCCGAGCTGTTAAAAAGCTATCTGGAAATTGGTCAGCAGCATTTCGAAGTGGTGCGCGGTTATGTGGACCTTGGGGACCATTATCTCGCGATCATCGTGGCCGAAGCAATGGATCAAGGCTACTTCCAAGGCCTGTCTATTGACGAGGCAGTATCGCTCATCAACCAAATGCTGCATTGTTATACAAACCCCGACATACTTTTTTACATCGGGACAACGAAGCTAAGCGTTACCAAATTGGCGATGATTGTGGACGCCGTGTTTCAAGGGCTAGGTAAAAAGATGGTGACCCAATCGGCGCCCGGTTCGCACATGAAAATCGTGTCTTAACCGCCCGTATTGGCCTTCAAACTTTTCGTCATCACGGCAATGTAACGACCCGCACATATTCGCTTTTACAACACGCCTCCTCTGATTTAAGCAGGTGATTAAATTTGGGGGAGAGAACAAGGATGCGCGTCGAAAACGCCGTTTTTCCGGGCACGGAGCAAATCACGTCCTTTTTCGGCGGTCCCGAAAATGGACCCTTTGTGATGGTCAACCTTCTGAAATTTAAAGAGACCGCAGAATATGCGGATGGCAGCGACGCTCGCTTAAGCGGTGCCGACGCGTATGCCCGTTATGGCAAGGGTATTCAGGCGTGTCTCGCCGCCGTCGATGGCAAGCAGATTTATGCCGGCCCCGTAACCGGCCTTATGATTGGCGAGGTTGAAGAACTTTGGGACATGGTTGCGTTGGTCGAATATCCTTCACTGGCGGCCATGCAGAAAATGATGTCTTCCCCGGAATATCGGGCGATTGAAGTGCATCGCAAAGCTGGCCTCGCCGGCCAACTCAACATCCGCACAAGCCAGATTGGACGCTGACACCATGAAACCTATTAAAAACCGCATAACCGAATTGCTTGGTGTTGAATATCCGATCATTCAGGCCCCCATGGGCTGGATCGCGCGGGCGCAACTGGCTTCGGCCGTTTCAAACGCCGGTGGACTGGGGATCATCGAAACGTCCTCCGGCCAATTGGAGGAAGTGCGCGCAGAGATCATCAAGATGCGCGAACTGACGGATAAGCCCTTTGGCGTGAACATTGCCCAAGCCTTTGTCCGCGATCCCGGCATCGTAGATTTCGTGGTCGATCAGGGCGTCAAATTCGTCACGACGTCGGCAGGCGATCCGAACAAATATTGCGGCCCGTTAAAGGCTGCGGGGCTAACCGTCTTTCACGTTGTGCCGACTTTGGCCGGTGCGTTGAAGGCAATTGAGGCTGGTGTCGATGGCTTGGTCGTCGAAGGCGGCGAGGGCGGCGGGTTTAAAAATCCCAAAGATGTTGCACTCATGGTCCTGTTGCCGCTCATCCGGAGCAAGGTGGACGTGCCGATCGTCGCAGCCGGCGGAATGGTCTGTGGACGGACGATGGCGGCAGCGTTCGCGCTTGGCGCAGAAGCGGTGCAAATGGGTACGCGAATGGTCAGTGCGGCGGAATCCCCAGTTCACCAAAACTGGAAAGACGCGATCATAAACGCCAAGGAAACCGACACGCTGTTCCTGAACCGTCATGGCCCGGGCCCTGCGTTGCGTGCGTTGCGCACGGACCGGACCGAAAAGCTGGATGTAACGCCATCGGAAAATATCATGGGCGAAATGCGCGGCGTGCTCGATTTGTATTTTGG
>JBEEIJ010000164.1:0-4432 GCA_041169905.1 Pseudomonadota bacterium
GGCGGTGCTGGTTATCTCGCGGAATATGATGCGGAACGTTTCTATCGTGACGCACGCATTTACCGGATTTACGAAGGTACAACGCAAATCCTGCAACTTCAGATTGCCAAGCATATGCTGCGTGAATGGGCGGCGCAGGCCTGATGCATGTATAATTTGCTCGATGGTCTCACGATTATCGAGGCGTCGTCCTTTGTGGCGTCGCCGACAGCTGGTCTGTATTGCGCGCAATTCGGGGCAGAGGTGATCCGTGTCGATCAGATTGGCGGCGGCCCGGATTACCATCGCTGGCCAGTGACTGAGGCGAATGACTCGCTCTATTGGGAAAATCTAAACCGCGCGAAAAAATCAGTCGCGCTTGATCTCTCCAGCCCTCAGGGGCGCGAGTTGTTGCAGGAACTGGTGCGGGCCACCGGTCAGTTCATCACCAATTTTCCCGCAGATGGTTTTCTTTCGCACGCAAAATTGGCGGAAGGACGTGCAGACCTTGTAACCGTGCGGGTCATGGGCTGGGCCGACGGGGCGCCTGCGTTGGATTACACGGTGAATAATGCCGTTGGCTATCCCATGATGACGGGGGCGGGCGCGGAACCCGTCAATCATGTGTTGCCTGCTTGGGATGTCATCAGCGGCGCTTATGCGGCGTTCGCTATGCTGGCAGCCATTCGTAGGCGGGAACAGACCGGCGAGGGCAGTGAAGTCCGCATTCCCCTGTCAGACGTCGCCATTGGCACCGTTGCCAATCTGGGCGGTGTCGCAGAGGTGTTGCATAATAATGCCAATCGCCCTCGGCTCGGCAACGCGGTCTATGGTTTGTTCGGGCGCGATTTTGTGACCAAAGACAATGTGCGCACGATGGTGGTCGTTGTGACCCACCGCCAATGGGCAAATCTAATCGGTGCGCTTGGTTTGAAGGCACAAGTCGAGGCGATAGAGGTGGAACGCGGCGTGAGCTTTGCCAAAGACGATGGGCTTCGCTTTCAGCACCGCGATTCGCTCTATCCGTTGTTTGAACGGGCAATTGGTTCGCTCGATCACGCGGCGATGGCTGCAACACTTGATGAGGCCGGAATTGTGCATTCGGCCTATCGCACCATGTTGGACGCGGCGCATGATCCGCGCTTGGTCGGCAATAACCCCATGTTTAGCCACTTTGACGCAAACCCGTCGGGCTTCAATTATCCCGCTGCTGGCGCTTTTGGCACTATTCCCCAATTGCCGCGTGGCGACGCAAAAGCAGCCCCGCGCAATGGGGAGCATAGCGAGGAAATATTGAGCACGTCGCTCGGCCTGTCCTCGGGCGCAATCGCCCGTCTCATCGACTCTGGAATATTAGGAATTGCCAAATGAATACACTTCGCCGTGCCGCAATCGTCGCCCCCATTCGCACGCCCGTCGGCAAATTTGGCGGCGCGCTCTCGTCCTTAAATGCAGGTGAGTTGGGTGGCATCATATTGAAAGCGCTTGTCGAGCGGACGAAGATTGATCCGTCCCGCGTGGACGATGTTGTGTTCGCGCAAGGATATGGCAGCGGTGAGGCCCCGTGCATCGGGCATTGGTCATGGCTGGCCGCTGGCTTGCCGATTGAAGTGCCGGGGTACCAGATCGACCGTCGTTGCGGCTCCGGGCTTCAGGCGATCGTGAATGCCGCGATGATGGTTCAAACCGGGGTGAGCGATATGGTGGTCGCGGGCGGATGTGAAAGCATGTCCAATGTTGAACATTACACCACCGACATCCGCAAAGGCGTTCGGGCAGGCAATCTCACTTTACATGACCGGTTGACGCGCGGACGCGTGATGAGCCAGCCGGTTGAACGCTTTGGTGTAATTTCCGGGATGATTGAAACCGCTGAAAATCTGGCCAAGGACCATAATATCAGCCGCGAAGCATGTGACGCATATGCAGCCCGTTCGCACCAGCGCGCGGCGGCGGCATGGGCAAATGGCTTGTTTGACGATGAATTGGTGCCCGTCAGCATCGCGCAACGGAAAGGCGACGCAATCGTCTTTGATCATGATGAAGGTTATCGCGCCGACGCGACGCTTGAGACAATGGCGGCGTTGCGCCCGCTCGAAGGCGGCGTGGTCACTGCGGGCAATGCCAGCCAACAAAATGACGCGGCTGCCGCATGCCTTGTTGTCGCAGAGGACAAGCTTGAAGAGCTTGGCTTGGAACCCATCGCCTATTTTCACAGCTGGGCCGCAGCCGGTTGTGAGCCGTCGCGCATGGGCTTTGGTCCCGTTCCAGCGACACAGCGGCTCTTTGCGCGCAATGGCCTTTCTTGGGACGACATCGGTCTGATTGAATTGAACGAAGCCTTTGCGCCGCAGGTGCTGGCCTGTCTCAAAGGCTGGGGCTGGTCGGATGATGACAGCCGCCATGACATGCTGAACGTCAACGGTTCCGGTATTTCGCTTGGCCACCCAATCGGCGCAACTGGCGGCCGGATATTGGCGAACCTGACGCGTGAAATGCAGCGGCGTGATGTGCGCTTCGGGCTTGAAACAATGTGCATTGGCGGTGGTCAGGGTATCGCGGCGGTGTTTGAGCGCGCATGAATTTTGCGGCCGCTCTCGAAGCTGCTGAAGGCTACCGCGATGCGGCGAAGGCGGCGCTGTCCGACCGGGTAAAAGAGCGGTCGATGGACGCGGACCAACGTGCGGTCCACGGCTTTTCGTGGATTGCGACAAGCGTGGCTGCGCTGGAAGCCGTGGCGGATTGGCTTCGCCTACACGATAATGGGACCGAACTTGATCGACAGGTTGCGACGCTGATTTTTGCCGAAACGCTTGGGCAATTGACCGGCGGATTGCCGATGGGACAGAATGAAATATTCCGTCCCGTTGATCTTGGCATGTCGCAACAGGCGGCACTGTTGGCCGCGCGTTGCGAAGAGCTATTGCGTGCAGATCATGCTGCGCTACGCGCCGATGTCGCGCAGGCGCTGGCGTCAGGTGCGATGCCGAGCGAAAGCCTTCACGATGCAGAGCTTGATGCCATTCGCGATCAATATCGCCGCTTTACGAACAGCGCAATTTTGCCGCACGCGCATCGCTGGCATTTGGCCAATGATTTGATCCCCGATGACACGATTTCGGCGATGGCGGCGCTTGGCACTTTCGGCGTCTGCATTCCTGCCGCATATGGCGGGCTTGGTTTATCCAAGCTGGTCATGTGTGTGATAACCGAAGAGCTATCGCGTGGCTGGATTGGCGCAGGTTCGCTGAGCACGCGGTCTGAAATCGCCGGTGAATTGATTTCCATGGGCGGCACTGACGCGCAAAAGGCGCATTGGCTGCCGAAAATCGCGAGCGGAGACGTTTTACCGACCGCCGTGTTTACAGAACCCGACACAGGCTCTGACCTGGGCGCGCTGCAAACCCGCGCGCAACGGACCGCTGATGGATGGACGATTGATGGAGCCAAAACATGGATTACGCATGGCAGCCGTTCCGATCTGATGACCATGCTGGTCCGCACGGTGCCCGATGCGAAAGGCTATGCCGGGCTGTCGATGCTGCTCGTCCCCAAGCCGCGCGGAACCGACAGCGACCCATTTCCGGCGACGGGCATGTCCGGCAGCGAGATCGAAGTGCTGGGCTATCGCGGTATGCGCGAATATGCGTTGCAATTCGATGGCATGCTTGCTCCTGACGACGCTTTATTGGGCGGTGAAGAGGGGCAGGGGTTCAAGCAATTGATGCGCACATTTGAAGGCGCACGCATACAGACCGCAGCGCGCGCCGTGGGTGTTGCCAAACGCGCGTTAGAGCTTGGTCTCGACTATGCCGTTAACCGCAAGCAGTTTGGGAAGGCGATTATCGGGTTTCCCCGCGTTGCGGATAAATTGGCCATGAGCCTTGCCGATTTCGTGATGACCCGTGAACTGACCTATGCCGCTGCCCGCGCCAAGGATTCTGGCAAACGCTGCGATATTGAGGCGGGCATGGCGAAGCTGCTGGCGGCCCGTGCGGCATGGAGCAATGCCGATGCGAACTTACAAATTCATGGCGGCAATGGCTATGCGTTGGAATATGAAATCAGCCGCGTTTTGTGTGATGCGCGCATATTGAATATCTTCGAAGGTGCCGCAGAAATTCAGGCGCAGGTGATCGCCAAGGGTTTGATGGGAGGCGTAAACTGATGGGTGTTTGGGACGCATGGATTGGGCGTGAGGAGGTGCGTGCTGATCGCATCGATAGTGGACTGGTTTCGCGCTGGCTTGCAACCTTTGACCGGGATGCGCCGGGCGACGGCAATGTCCCGCAGGGGCTCCATTGGTGCCTTTGCTTGCCAGATGCAGCAACGGCAAAGCTTGGGCCCGATGGGCATCCGTTGCGCGATGATAGCATAGAAAGCTTCCTACCCCCAGTGCCGCTGCCGCGCCGCATGTGGGCATCCAGCAAAGTAGAATTTTTGAACCCGTTGC
>JBEEIJ010000165.1:0-10213 GCA_041169905.1 Pseudomonadota bacterium
GTGACGAGGTCAGCTTTGCACAGCCGCGCCGCACGTTCGGCTTGGTCGGCTAATTCCTCCCCGGCACGGGGAGGGGGACCATCCGAAGGATGGTGGAGGGGGTTTTCGGCATCAAGCGGCGTGGAAGGCGAAGCCCCCCCTCCGTCACTCGCTACGCGAGCGCCACCTCCCCGTTCCGGGGAGGATTTGACAATGCCTTCTTCAACCAACCAGCGTGCCAGCTTGGCAACGCGTTCAACCTTGTCGGCCACGCTGCCCAATTTTTCGTGGAACGTGATCTGCGCAAGCTTCGTCGCCTGATCGTCCAGCGCGACCTTCAGGTCCTGTTCCCAGAAGAATTTGGCATCGGACAAGCGCGCGGCGAGCACCTTTTCATTGCCCGCAACAATCGCTGCGCCGCCGTCATGTGCATCAATGTTGGCCGTGCAGACAAAAGCGTTGGCAAGCTTGCCAGTGCTGTCGTGGCAGACAAAATATTTCTGGTTCACACGCGCGGTCAGCTGAATAACTTCTTGCGGCACGTCCAAAAATGCGGGGTCAAAACGGCCAAGCATGGGCACGGGCCATTCGGTTAGCCCGGCATTTTCGACGACCAGGCCTTCATCCTCAACCAACGTCAGCCCTGCGGCCGCAGCAGCAGCCTTTGCGCCATCGCGAATGAGCGCGCAGCGTTCAGAGAAATGGACGAGGACATGGGCGGCGCGGAGCTTTTCAGCATAGTCGCCCGCGTTGCCAATAGTGACAGGACCGCTGTGGTGGAACCGATGCCCCATCGTCGTCGCACCGCTGACGATGCCTTCAATCTCGCATGGCACGACATCATCGCCGAGTATCGCCACGATGCCTTGCAATGGGCGGACCCAGCGCAGACTTTCGGTCGAAGCCGACCCCGCGCCCCAGCGTTGCGACTTTGGCCATGGGAACGCACGGATAATCGCAGGAATCGCCTCAGCCAGAACATCGGCGGTCTGACGCCCTGCCTTTTCCACGATTGCGAAATACACGCCATCGCGTTCGATCAGCTGATCTTGCGTAAGGCCGGCCTTGCGGAGGAAGCCCTCCATCGCCTGTGGCGGCGCGCCGACTTTTGGGCCTTTGGTCTCTTCGGACACAGCATCTGTCGCCAGCGGCAGCCCCGTCGCAATCAACGCCAAGCGGCGCGGTGTGGCAAAGGTTTCAACCGAAGCCGCCGCAAGCCCAGCCTTGGCCAGCGCGTCGTTGAACAAGCGCGCCAAGTCTTCCTTGGCCTTCACCTGCATACGCGCAGGAATTTCTTCAGAGCGAAGTTCCAGCAGAAAATCGGTCATGCTAAATCCTCCCCGCCTGCGGGGAGGGGGACCGTGCGCGCACGGTGGAGGGGGCTATCAGTCCAAGCGCAAATGGTTTGTAGCACAGTGTCCAAATCTTTCAGCACATCAACGGCAGCAATCCGAAGAACCTTATATCCAGCCGCCTGCATGGTGGCGTCGCGCAGCGCATCGCGCTGGGGATGGTTCCCGCGGTCATGTGCCGCACCATCAATCTCGACAACCAACTTTGCCGACGCGCTATAAAAATCAGCGATGTACGGCCCGATTGGGTGCTGCCGACGAAATTTCATTCCCAACTTACCCGCACGCAATTGTTCCCAGAGGAGGACTTCTGGCAGAGTCATTTCACGACGGAGTTTGCGCGCGCTGTAAACGACAGGGCGTTGCAAGGGCTGAGCCCCCCCTCCACCCCGCTTCGCGCGGTCCCCCTCCCCGGTTCGGGGAAGATTTTGGGTGGACGTCATCATGCCGTCCATCCGTTCTTTTCCATCCATGCCTGGCAGCTGCCTTTGGCGAGGTCGCGGACGCGGCCCATATAGCTGGCGCGTTCTTGCACGGAAATCACGCCGCGCGCCTGAAGTATATTGAAGATGTGGCTGGCCTTGATTGCCTGTTCATAGGCGGGAATGGGTAAGCTGCGCGCGAGGCAGCTTTCGCACTCCGCCGTCGCCTTTTTAAAGGCATCAAACAGCATGTCGGTGTCGGCAACCTCAAAATGATAAGTGCTCATCTGCCGCTCGTTTTCACGGAAGACGTCGCCATAGGTAATCGCAGGGCGATCAGCGGTGGCATTGTTATACGCGAGGTCGAAAATGCTATCCTTGTTCTGGATATACATCGCCAGACGTTCCAGACCATAGGTCAACTCGCCCGAGACCGGCTTGCAATCAAACCCGCCCATTTGTTGAAAATAGGTGAACTGCGTGACTTCCATGCCGTCACACCAAACTTCCCAGCCAAGGCCCCATGCACCGAGCGTCGGGCTTTCCCAGTCGTCTTCGACAAAGCGGATGTCGTGCAGCAAGGGATCAATGCCAATGGCCTTGAGTGAGCCGAGATACAGTTCCTGAAGGTCCGGCGGGCTTGGTTTCAATATCACCTGATACTGATAATAGGCGCCGAGCCGGTTCGGGTTTTCGCCATAGCGCCCATCGGTCGGGCGACGCGACGGCTGCACAAATGCAGCGTTCCACGGATCAGGGCCAAGCGCACGCAACGTGGTCGCGGTGTGAAAAGTACCGGCACCCATTTCCATATCATAAGGCTGCAATATCGCGCAGCCTTGCTTGCCCCAATAATCATGGAGAGTGAGGATCAGGTCCTGAAAACTAAGTGGTGCGATGTCGGACATGGCCAGCCCTTGGCGGAGATAGGCGGCTAAATCAAGGTTCTGAAAAGCGCACGCGCCGTTTTGTCAGTGTCGCATAGCATTATGTAAGGTTTTGTTGACATTATGCGCGAATCGCTTTAGTAAGGTTTCCATGACACAAAGACATCATAACCTGACATGAAAAATCAGCTGAAAGTCCTCCGCGCCATGCGGAGCTGGAGCCAAGCCGATTTGGGCGAGCATCTCGATGTATCGCGCCAAGCGGTCAATGCCATCGAGACGGGAAAATATGACCCGTCACTGCCGCTGGCGTTCAAGATTTCACGGCTGTTTGCATTGCCGATCGAGGAGATATTCGATGACGAATTTAACGGAGACTAACATGATCGATCGTGATGAAATCGCCGGTTCAAACGTCCGCCGCATGATGTGGGTAATCGTTTCAGGCCTTGGCATCGTGATGACTGCAGGTGCAGTTGCGGGTTATCTCGCAGCGCATGAGGCGCAGGGCGGTGGCGCACTCGGGACCGCCGGAATACTGACATTGTGCGGCTTTGCCGCCATCATCATCGGCCTTGCTTATGCGATCTGGAGAAACGTCAGCAAGATGAAGGCCAGTAATGAGGGTCTCACGCGCCGCGAAAAGCTGAATCGCAAAATTGTCTGGGGTTGCGGACTGGCCGGTGGTGCAATCGGTCTATTCCTTGCGTTTTACGAGACAAGTGTTGGAAATTCTGACACCGGACCTGCGCTGATATTCGCAGACAGCCCAATGCCGCCAGTCATCGCCCTGATACTCGCCTTTTTCTGGGCGGTGATTATGCCGATCATCGCTTGGTTCTGGCACAAGCGCGCAATCGATGAACAGGAAGCGAGCGCCTATCGTGACGGCGGCTATTACGCCGCATACGCATTCCTAATCGGCGCGCCGATGTGGTGGATACTGTGGCGCGGCGGTTTTGCACCGGAACCCGATGGCGTGGCCATATTCATGCTCTTTGCTTCAATATGGACGGCGGTCTGGCTCTGGAAAAAATATCGCTGACACCGAAACCATTTACACACGATTTGTTGCTACCCCGGCTTAAAGGAGAATATCTATGCGTTTACGTTTAAAGTCCGTGCTCGCCGCGACAGCAATATGTGCGCTGGCATGGGCGATGCCTGCCGCAGCGCAGAACACGCCGACGGAGGCCCCGGCGGTTACCGTCAAGGACGTCGATCCCGCTTTGTGGGTGGTGAAGGATGAGGACACGACAATTTACCTGTTCGGAAGCATCCATATCTTAAAGCCAGGCCTTGGCTGGTTTGACGATGGCGTAAAGACGGCTTTTGACAGTTCGGACCAATTGCTATTGGAATTGGTCGAGCCACCTGCCGCCGAAGTCCAAGCATTGTTCGGCAAATTGGCAATGGACCAGCAGGGCAAGACACTGCGTTCCAAAATGAATGACGCGGACCGTGCGGTGTATGATGCGGCGATGGGCAAGCTTGGCATTCCGGCACCGGCCTTCGACCCATTTGAGCCATGGGCAGCGGCTATCACTTTGTCCATGGTCGCCATGCAAAAATCCGGCTTTGACCCCAATAGCGGCGTTGAAAAGCAGCTGACTGCAGCGGCGAAGGTTCGCAACAAACCCATCGCTGGGCTAGAAACCATGGAGTTTCAGCTTGGCTTGTTTGATACCCTGCCGGAGGCGGAACAAATCGCTTTCTTGGTCGAAGCGGCAAAGCAGATTGATGATATGGGAAGCAGCATGGACAAGATGGTCGCTATGTGGGCATCGGCCGAAACCGAACGCCTTGGCCAACTCATGAACGAGGGCCTGACCAGCCGCACCTTGTATGACACCTTGTTGACGAAGCGGAATGCCAATTGGGCGAAATGGATTTCGGCGCGCATGGCAAAGCCCGGCGTGATCTTCATAGCGGTTGGCGCAGGGCATTTGGCTGGCCCGACGAGCGTTCAAAATCTGCTGCCTGCTTATGGCCTGAGCGCAACACGGGTGGCCTATTAAGTTTTGATGTGTCACGAGTGTGAGGGCCCGGCGATAAGCGTTCGGGCCCTCAACTTTTAGCGGGATCGCAATGGACAACATACAACGCAATGATGCCGCTTATGCCGGGTCACT
This sequence comes from Pseudomonadota bacterium, assembly GCA_041169905.1. GTDB lineage: Bacteria > Pseudomonadota > Alphaproteobacteria > Sphingomonadales > Sphingomonadaceae > Sphingorhabdus_B. Next base: position 4,773 of record JBEEIJ010000165.1, read on the forward strand.
GGAAAGCCCGAACTATCCGGGTCTTTGGCCCACCGCCGGGTTTATTCTGCTCTATTTCGTGCTGCAGGCGGTGTGTACGGGCCTCATCATGGCGGCGACGGGAACGAGCAGCGCAATGCCCGTCGTCATTATCTTCGGCCTTCTTGCCGCCGCGATTGTGCAGCTGTTCCTGATGTGGCTGTATCTGCGCAAGCCTGGGCGGATGGCGATATTGGGGCTGAACAGTTTCGGCAAAGTCCCCCTGCGTCAGGCAATGGCGTTAGCGGTCGTTGTGATCATGGCGGCCATGGCGTTTAATTATATTTACGCGACTTATATCATTCCGGGTGTTGGAATGCAGGAGGAAATGGCCAAAATCCTCGCCTCCATACCGCGCACGCCGCTGAACATTGCCGCGATATTTTTCGCCATCGCGATTGCGGCACCCATTGTTGAAGAATTGCTATTCAGGGGCATGCTGCAAAATGCGATTGCGAAATATGTGCCTTTTTGGGCGGCAATCCTGCTGTCATCATTCCTGTTCGCGGTCGTGCATCTGCAGCTTTATGCCATCCCCGGGTTGATGTCGCTGAGCATCGCTTTTGGCTATCTCTACCACCGCACAGGATCGCTGCGCACGAACATCATCCTACACATGGCGAACAATGCCTTTGCTTTGGCCGTATCCCAAATTTTGACTTAAACGACGACAGGCTCCAGCAAGCGCAGCGTTCCGGCATCGGCATCAATTTCCGCCATGCCGCCAACGGGCAGCGTGAATTGGTCGGTAATATGCCCGAACCATGCCCCCTGATACGCAGGAATGCCCAAGCCACCCAGATGTTGGGTAAGGACATCATTCAACGTGAACGCCCCGAAGCTGGTGCCCTTGTTGACGCAGTCGGTGCATTGACCAAAGACAACGCCTTTCAGGTTTTTCAGCACGCCCGCCTGCCCCAATTGGGTGAGCATGCGGTCGATGCGATATTCGGCCTCTTCCACATCTTCGAGGAACAAGATCGCGCCATTAAAGTCCGGCAAATAAGGCGTTCCGGCAAGCGCGGTCAGCACGGTGAGATTGCCGCCAAGCAGCTTCCCCTGCGCCTTGCCCGTGCCCGTGCCCAACACGCGTGTGCGCCAGCGACGCTGGGTCAGCCGGTCCTCATCGCCCTGTGGATTAACAAACAACGGTGTGCCCGCATCAAAGGCGATTTCGCGGTAGATGTCCCATGATGACTTGCCCCATGCGCTGCCCGCATTTGGCCCATGCAAGGTCACAAAACCGCCCTTTGCCGCAATCGCCATGTGCAGGGCGGTGATGTCGCTAAAGCCTGTCAGCAATTTGGGATTGGCGCGAATGATGTTCCAATCGAGATAGGGCAGAAGCCGTGCGCTGCCCCATCCGCCGCGTACCGCAAATATCGCCTTCACATCCTTGTCCGCAAACATCGCATTGATGTCTGCCGCGCGGTCCTTGTCCTGCCCGGCAAGATAGCCGTAACGGTTCAACACATGCGGAGCCCGTTTGGGCTTCAGCCCCATTGCGATGATGGCTTCTTCCACCAACTGGATCTGGAACGGCTCGTCACTGGCCGACGCAGGTTCAATCAGGCCGACGGTATCGCCGACACGCAAACGCGATGGCTTGCGCGCGCCTTTTGCTTCAGGCGAAGCCGCCAAAAGCAGTGGGGCCGACAGCATTGCCGCCAGCCCCGCCATAATCTGACGCCGAGTTGCATTCATATCCATACCCGGCGTTCCTTTGCTTAGAACTTCGCTTCGATCGACAATGTGAACGAACGGCCCCGTGGGTCAGCAACGCGTGGCTCCCAGCTGGAGCCGGCACCGGTGTTGCTGTCATAGGTGATCGCGAATGGCGGATCGGTGTCGAACACGTTCCGCACGCCAGCGGTCAGACGATATCGCTTGAGCAGATCGACGCTCACCGACGTGTTATACGTGACATAAGATTTCACCATCGGGTTGAAATCGGGACGAACGACAGTGCCATTGGCAATACCGGGCAATGCTTGGTTCTTGTACCCATCGCGATAGATTTGCGAGAAGTTGAAGGTGAAGTCATCCTTTGTGTACGACACAAAGGCGCTGTGCTTCCACTTGAGACCCAAATCGCCTGCAAAGGTAAATCGGCCAATCAAGCTGGATCCGAACGGTGCCGACGGCAGAAACTTCTCACGCTTTTTCAGCAGATAGGTTCCGTCCAAACCACCGGTAATCACACCGCCGAAGGCATCGACGCCGCCACGCAACGCAACTTCAAGACCCTCTGTCCGGCGCGAACCGATATTGTCGGCGCGCAGGTCAATGAGCGTGATGATGTTGTTCGTGCGCGTCACCCGATCAGGGAAGTAGCTGATATTATCGAGCAACTGACGCAAGGTCAGCGCACCAATGGTATCGTCCACGGCGATCGACCAGTAATCGAACGAGGCGCTGAAACGGCTCGATGGTTGCAGAACAACACCAACGCTGTGCTGCTTCGACGTTTCTGGTCCAAGGTTGAGGTTACCGCCCGAAAGCGTCTCTGGCGTAATCGCTGAACAGCCAGGAAGCGTGCTGACCGCACCCGTTGAGCAGGTGGTTGGATCCACCAAAGTATTGCCTGGATTTGGTGATTGCGTGACGCCGTTGAAAATCTGGTTGAACGCAGGAACGCGGAAGCCCGTATTGAAGGACCCACGGAACATCAGCCAATCAAGCGGACGGTACTTTGCCGAAACCTTCGGATTAACCGTCGAACCAAAGCCGCTATAATCATCCAGACGAACGGCACCTGTTACTTCAAGCGCTTCAAAAACGGGCACGAGAAGTTCGGCATAAGCCGCCTTAACCGTGCGGTTTTTCGGGGTCAGCGCATTATTATTGTCGAAGGCCACGTTGAAAATGTCTGGCGTACCCGCGATGGCAGCTGGCGAACCGTTGAAGCTATATGTTTCGCGACGATAATCCACGCCAAGCGCGACCTGAACAGTACCACCGGGCAAATCAAACAGCGATCCGGAAACCGAACCGTCGAGTTGCTTCACTTCATATTTACCGCCGTACAGCGTTACGCCTTCGGCAGAAATGGCTTTCAGTCCGGCAAGCGCCGCGTCGGATTGCGTCAACGAGAACGGGTTCAGGATACCGCTGTTCAATAGGCCAACGATGCCGGGGCTTGTTGCGCCGGGCGCTATTGGTGCGCGCGGATCAATGCCGCCAGATACAGCCCCCGTCACACCCGACGCAGCCGCTGCTGCTGCCGAGGCGAAGGTTCCACGATAATGGTAGCCAGTGCCCAAGACCGACGTCGATTGGCTGCGGGCGTATGAACCGCCAGCGCGATAATCCCAGCCATCCCACAATGGACCTTCAGCGCCCAAACCGGCGCGCAAGGTTTTTGTGTTGGTTTCATATTCACGCACGTCGCATGATGTACAACGCCAGCGATACGAAATCGGCTTGCCATAATTGACCGCGATTTGCGGGAAAACAGCGACCAGCTTGCTATACACATCATTATATGTCGACGCCGTCGTGCTGTTCAGCGGATAATATAACGGCAAGGTTGTGGCGTTGCCCGAATATTGGTTGTTCGAGAAACGCTTCGAAGAATCGGCGTCTGATCCCGTGATTTCCGCGTAAAATTGATGGTCGCCGAGTTTCGCTGTTGCGCGTCCATAATAAGTCAGCGTTTCCAATGGCTGCTGAAGAACTGCGGCGCGGCCGGTATCCCAAGCACAGGCAAAGCGTGCCGAGGTATTGGCCCACAATTGGTCATCATATGCCATGCCGCCATCCATGGATGCGCAACCTGCGCCGCCGGGAAGATCGAGAATATTGATACCACCATTTGCAGGAACAGTCGCCCCTGCCTCAAGCAAAGTAACACCGCTTAGAAGCGAACCGGTTGGCGCAAAGAGCGCATTTGCACCTGTGGCGAACGCTGTCGCAATGGGCGTTCCGCGTGTGTCGACCGAAAGGCCGCGATTGGGCTGGTTGCCATTAACAAAGCTGCGATCCGAACCGTTCAGGGCTTTATTGACGCTTCTGCTGACGGTGGCCAAGATGTTGAAGCCATCTTCGTCCAGGTCGCCATAACCACCCGTTGCCGACAGACGATAAATCGCGCCGCCACCAGCTTCGGTTACGTCCGTGAAGGCGTTTAGCGCGAGGCCTTGGAAATTTGTTTTGGTGATAAAGTTGATAACACCGCCGATTGCATCGGTTCCGTAAATAGCCGACGCGCCGTCTTTCAGGACTTCAACGCGCTCAAGCGCGGCCATCGGAATTTGGTTCACATCGACAGCGGAACCCGTCAGGCCGTGTGCCGCGACGCGGCGTCCGTTGAGCAATACCAATGTCGATGCCGAACCTTGGCCGCGCAAGTTGGCTGCCGACAGGCCGTTTGTACCGCGCTGCGCACCTGATGTTACGTCGGCATTGGACGCGAGGTTATCCGCACCATTGCCGTTGGTCGACAGGTAAGAGATGAGCTGTTCTGGGCTGTTAATGCCTTCACGCGTCAGATCGTCGGTGCTGATGACCTGCAACGGCAGCGCGCTCTTGGCAGGATCCTGCTTAATGCGCGAACCCGTCACGATGATCGCGGCGCCATCATCTGCGGTTTCAGCGGCAGCTGGCGGTACTGCATCCTGCGCAAAGGCAGGCGTGGTCAGGCACGTCGCCAACAAAAGAATCGCGGTTTTTGAATGCTTCATATTATCCCCCATTTATTTCAGCTCATCCCCTGAGCCTTATTTACTATCACACGCTATGCCGACGTTTCATGCAATGCAACTGCATTTGAACGCAGATTGAACAGAATTTCGGCACGAAAATCAAACTATTGCCTCTTTGTCTACTTGCTGGGTTGAAAAAACAGACCATCCGGCGCACAAGCAAATCATGCTGTCCCAAAAAACCCGCTACGCCATCCGCGCCATGCAGCATCTTGCGGACCATTTCGGCAAAGGGCCTGTGCAGCTCGCCGATATTGCCGAGGCGCAAAAAATTCCGCCCAAATTCCTGACCGTGATTTTGTCCGAACTGACACGTTCAGGGCTTGTCGCGTCGCAACGCGGCAAGGACGGCGGCTATTGGCTGGGCGTTGCACCCATCGACATCAGCTATGGCGATCTCATCCGCATCATGCGCGGTTCTTTGGCCTTGGTGCCCTGTGCCAGCCGGTACGCGCATGAGACATGCAAAAACTGCGTCGAGGAAGAAAATTGCCGCACCCGCGCGCTCATGCTTCAGGTGCGTGACAAGACCGCGGACCTGTTGGACGGCATCAATCTGTGTGACGTCGTTGACGCTGAAGCATTCGCACAAGCTGCGGAATAATCCACTTACCGCGCTAAACACATGCTTGGGCGTTCCAAACAAATTCGTGAGATACAAAGCGGTGGCTAAAGAACGGACTCCCGATTATGCATCCGACATTCCAGCGCAAAGGGCGA
>JBEEIJ010000166.1:0-16891 GCA_041169905.1 Pseudomonadota bacterium
GGTCCGGTGCGTTCAGGCTTTGGCTGGCACGCCGTCCGCGTCCGCAATGTCATTGCAGCAGGGACGCCAGCCTTGTCAGCTGTCCGGCAGCGCGTATCGAACGACTGGCGCGCCGAGACCCAAACCAAGCGTGAAGCCGCCGCATATCAGGCGTTGCTTGACGGATATGACATTCGCATTGCCAAGCCATGATATTCCGACTGCTTCTTTTGATCATGCTCGCGGCTGGCCTCTCGCCCGCACTGGCCGATGATTTGCAACCCGGCTATTTGGAATTGCGCGAGCGAGTTAGCGCGCCGAATGCGCACCCATATGATGTCACGTGGAAAGCGCCCATCAAGCCGGGCCTCGCAACTGGGGTAACACCCACATTCCCGAACGATTGTGTTGCGACACCGCCCGAACGCAGCGTCGACGGCGCGGCGCTTTTGGTGCGTTGGGCGATCAATTGCAAAGCGCCGTTAGCGGGCCGCGCAGTCCGCTTGGACGGTATGGAGAATATGGCGGCTGACGCGCTGCTGCGTTATCAGTCTGCGCGCGGCGTGACGCAGGCTGCACGGCTTACACCGTCCAACCCGCAGGCGGTCATCGCGCAAAGGCCGGACAGGTGGCAGGTCGCGCGCACATATTTCATCACAGGCGTTGAACATATCCTGATGGGTTATGACCATCTGTTGTTCGTGCTGTGCCTCGTGCTTCTGCTCAATGGCGCCTGGCGTGTGGCCGGAACCGTCACCGCCTTCACAATCGCACATTCGCTGACATTGGTGGCAACCACGCTTGAGCTGATCAGCGTTCCGGGGCCGCCGGTTGAGGCAGCGATTGCCTTGTCCATCGTCTTTTTGGCGGTCGAGGTTGTTAAACGCAACCCTGCTACGCCGCGCCTTTCGGAACGTATTCCATGGGTTGTCGCCTTCCTCTTTGGATTGCTGCATGGCTTTGGCTTTGCAGGCGCTCTGGCGGAGATCGGACTTCCGCAAGGCGAAGTCCCCATGGCGCTGCTGACGTTCAACCTGGGCGTCGAAGCAGGGCAAATCGTGATCGTTTGCGCGGCGATGATCTTCCTGTCCCTGCTCCGGCGGATCAACGCGCTTTGTGCTGCGCAGTTTCAGCGCCTAAGCGCTTATGCCATCGGCACCATCGCGGTGATGTGGCTTCTGCAACGCGTATTGGGCTTCAGCTAGCGCCTAAAGCCCCTGTGCGCGGGCAAAGCCAAGGAAGAGGTCTGGCCAAGCCTCCACGGGCTTCCCAATGGCCTTTCGCAAGCCAAAGCCGTGACCGCCATGGGCAAAGACATGGGTTTCGGTCAAAATGCCTTTGGCCCGCAATGCCGCACGCATCAGGTAGCTATTTTCAACAGGCACGGCATCGTCATCCTCCGCATGCAGCAAGAAGAATGGCGGTGCGTTATCGGGCACATTCATATGCGGGCTTAGCCGCTTTTCAGCCGCAGCCGTCGGTGCAGTCCCCAGCAGCTTTTCACGGCTGCCGGCGTGCGCATTGGGTGCCTGCATAGCAATCACGGGATAGATCGGCGCCGCAATAAAGGGACGCGCCGACAGCGCATTGGCGTCATCGACGGGTTCATATGTCTTCACGTCAAAGCGTGTTGCAAGGTCGGCACATAGATGACCGCCGGCGGAAAAGCCCATCGCGCCGACGCGTGCGGGGTCGATACCATAGGTTGCGGCACGCGACCGGATCAGGCGCATCGCCCGCTGCGCGTCCGACAAACCGACATCAGGGCCTGCCGCCCAGCCTTCGCCCGGCAGGCGATAGAATAACACAAAGACTGTGTAGCCGCGGGCGGCAAGCCAGCGACCCATTTCATAGCCTTCTTTGTCCACGACGACCCAGCGATAGCCGCCACCCGGTGTGATCAAGACAGCTGCCCCATTTGGCTGGCTTGGGCGGAATACGACCATGCGCGGACGGCTGATCCCGAATACGGCGCGGTCGGTCAGTTGGGCGTCGGTTGAACGTTCGTTCACCGTTTCAACCAATGGTGCCGTGGGCGCTCCGGGCGCGCCATCGGGCCATAGGTCAATGGTTTCGGTGGGCTGATACAGCCCGCGCGGCACGGGCGCATTAGCCCCCGGAGGTGGTGTTTGCCCGAACGCCGTTCCTGCCATGCCGGCGGCGGCGAGTGCCATGACGGTGCGTCTGTCGAAGGTCATATTACCCCATATCTAAAATGATTGATTCGCGCGCGAGATTGCCCAGTCACATACAGCCCTGGACAGACTGTTTTTCAAATAAAAAGGGCCAGTCACGCATTGCAATGACTGGCCCCATTTTTACGTTTTAGACAATCCGCAGATTACATTTTGAAGCGTGCACCAAACAGGATGGTCCGGCCAAAATGGTTGTTCTCATAATTGCGGTCCGCGTCAAAGTCGGTGAACCGGTAGCGATAGGTATCCAGCAAGTTATTGCCTTCTACAGATACTTCCATCCACTCTGTGAGCTTGTAACGGACAGAGGCGTCAAAGTTGGTGGTTGCGCCATAACCTTCCAAAATGTTGCCCGTGCCACTTGCGCCTTCATGATAGCGGCCACGATAGCTCAGCATCCCGCGGGCGCTGAACTTGCCGTCATCATAATAGAGCGTGCCGTTAAATGCCTTTTTGGTGACATTGCCCAGCGTATTGCTGACGACCGCACTCTGCAACGCGCCACCTGGGGCAATTGCTGGGCCTTGGACATTGAAGGTCGCGTTTGAGTCAATGAACGTGGCGTTTGCAAGGATGCCGAAGTTGGACAGCATGCCATCTGTGAACGCGCTGAACGGAATTTGCGCAGCGAGCTCAAGACCCTTCAGTTTCGCACCCGAACCATTGACGGTAGTAGCCAGCGTCCAACGTGGTTCAAGCTGTTGCGCCGGGTTCAAAGCCGCTGGCGATGCGGGGCTGAGCACCGATGCAGGCAGGCCGGTTTGCGCAAATGTCGCACCGGTAATCGACGCCGATTGCGTGAAGGTGCCGACATCCTTTTGGAACAAGGCGAGTGACAACACAGCCTGAGGCGCAAAATACCACTCAAGCGACAGATCGTAATTTGTCGCGCGGAATGGCGCAAGGAACGGGTTACCGCTGGTAACGCGGTAGTTAAATCCGTCAGCCGAACCACCTGGTGTCAACGAACCCAGCGTTGGGCGCGTCATCACGTCTGCAACCGCAAAGCGCACGATGGTGCTTTCCGTTGGGTACAATGCGAGGTTTGCCGATGGCAACCAATCGTCATAGCTACGGGTGACCGTTGCGTTCACGCCGCTGACAAGGCCATATGAAGACTGGTCAGTCTTCGCATAACGGATGCCTGCATTCAGCGCATATTCCACCCCAAAGACATCGCCCTTGGCATCCGCTTGTAGATAGGCACCCTTGGTCGTTTCTTGAACGCCGCGAATGTTACCCGCGTCATTGACCAGCGCACGGCTATATAGGCCGGTGAAAGCCGTCGTCGCGGCCAGATTAGGCACTATCCAGCCATTTGAGTTTCCAGCTGGCTGACCTGCGTTGCCAAGGCTGAACGCTTGCGACAAAGCTGGCGTAACCGCAAAACCATAAACGGCTGTTGGGCCGAAAAGGCTGCTTGCGGAGCAAGTGATTGTGCCCGCTGTGCTGGTTACCAAGCTTGTGCCGCCATTTCCGCACACAGCGGTATCACGGGTGTAGGCTTCGGCATCGAAGTTGAACCGGCGCCATACCGCGCCCGCCTTCAACGTGATATTTTCATTCACGTCCCACTCGGTCCGCAATTGCGCGGTTTTGAAGCGGTTGGTCACATTCGAAGGCCGATCGCGGATTTCTGCAAGCTGGAAGTTTGCAGGATCCATGACGCTGGTTCCGAAAGTCAGCTTTGGACGCGCCATGTCCCGATAGTCATAGCTATAGCCCATCGCATCACGGTCGTCGAAAATGACCGTCGTTTCAACCGGGATGTCGGCGTTAGATTTTGACACGCCACCCAATGCGGTGAAGCGCAAATTATCCGTAACGTCCTGATCCCATGTGCCGCCAACCTGATAGAATTTGGTTTGCGATTCACGCAGATAATGCTCGGTACGCACCCATGCATCATTCAGCGTCGCCGCAATCATGTTGTTGTTGGCGTCATAAATGGGGTTCACGACGTTGATGGAACGCTCGTTGGAACGCAGCAATACTTCGCCCCATTGCTCTTCACGTGACGCATCATATTTTGAAAATAAGGCGTCGATCGAAAGCTTGGTTGCGTCGGTTGGCGAATATTGCACCGAACCGGTCAGGCCCAAGCGCTCACGTTCATGGGCAACTTCGCCGTAACGCGGAATACGCGGGTGGAATGCGGTCGCTGCACGGTCACAAGCGGCGCTTGGCACATAGGTGCCGCCGCTGTTTGTAGTCGTGAAGCAGTTGGTTGCGTCTACGCCGTCAAAACGCGCCTGCGCCCAACGGACCGAGTTGTTGCCAAGTTCCAATGTGCTGGTTTTCGAATAAGCGGCCGAAATCGACGCACCGAGCGTACCGGCATCATTGCGCCAGCTCAGCAAACCAGCAACGCGCGGTCCAAGGTCTTTCGCCAGATCATTGTACGAACCCACAACCGACAGCGCGCCGTTAAGACCAGCGCGGCCAGCCAAAGGATTGCCGGTATTCAGGTCGACAACCGCACCCAGCGAACCTTCATCAAGCGATGCCTCGGCGGTTTTACGAACCACAAGGCTGCTGAACAGTTCAGATGCAAATACGTTGAAATCGAACGCACGGTCGCGGTTTGCAGACGCGCCGTCTGTCGAGGTAGCAATGGTCTCCATGCCGTTAACGCGTACGCGCGTGAACTGCGACGAGAGACCACGAACCGTGATCGACCGGCCTTCGCCGCCATCACGGCTGATCGAAATGCCCGGAATACGCTGAAGCGATTCCGCAAGGTTTTGGTCAGGGAATTTTGCAATGTCTTCCGCCACAATGGCGTCCACTGCAGCGACGGAATCGCGCTTCAGGTTCAGCGCAGCTTCCAACGAAGCGCGGAAACCGGTGACAACGATTGCATCACCTTCTTCTGCAGGTGCAGTTTCAGCGGCAGCATTTTCGGCTGCGGCGTCTTGCGCATGGGCTGTGCCTACTGCCAAAACGCTCAATGAAACCGCCGACAAGAATTTCGTCGCATTTTTGCTAAATTCACGCGATCCAGATTTATTCATTCCCACTTCCCTTCGCAATGACCCGGAATTGATACCGGTGTCTTTTTGATTCGGGACGCGATGGAAACCAGCGCATCCTCTCCGTTCCGGCTGCGTATATTTACGCTATATTGCCGCTTTTAATAACTTCGGGCACCTGTCGAGCGATGGGTAATTTGATCCAAACGCACTTAAGGTAACCGGTGTCATTTATACGTTGCTGCGAACTTGGCTTCATGTCAAGATAGCTTCCAAGGAGATGCATATGCTTATTCGGATGTTGTTGCTTTTGGGCCTCACTTGGGCCGCGGTTCCTGCGCAGGCTGAAACGCTTGCATTTCCCAATGCGGTCGGTTGGGCCAAGGAAACCGTGGGCGGACGTGGCGGGCAAATAATTCGTGTCACCAGCCTGGCGGCAGACGGGCCCGGAACGCTGAAAGCGGCCATCGAAACAAAAGGGCCGCGGATCATTGTGTTCGAGGTTGGCGGCGTCATCGACCTCAAGCGCACATCACTTGAAATCAAAGAGCCCTTCCTGACAATCGCAGGACAGACGGCGCCCTCACCCGGCATTACAATTATCAAGGGCGGCATCGACGTGCGCGGACATGACGTCATCATACGGCATATTCGGGTTAAGACCGGTGCAGACGGACAGGCAAAGCGCAGCGGATGGGAAGCAGACTCTTTGTCGACCGTGGCGGCACATAATGTGATTATTGACCATTGCACCTTAAGCTGGGGCATTGACGAAAACATGTCGGCAAGCGGGCCACGCTTTACAGGAAAAACATTGGAAGAATGGCGCAACGGGACCAGCCGCAACATCACCTTTTCTTACAATCTGGCGGCCGAAGGCCTTGCCGATAGCAGCCACCCAAAGGGTGAGCATAGCAAAGGCTCGCTCATTCATGACAATGCGACAGGCATCCTGTTTTACCGCAACATTTGGGCGCATAATGTTGAACGCAGCCCGTTGATCAAGGGAGGTGCACAGGCGGCGATGATCAACAATTTGATCTACGATCCCGGCAAGCGCGCGATGCATTACAACCTGATGGCGCTCGAATGGGCTGGCCAGCCTTATGTGGTGGGCGAAATGACCGCCGTCGGCAACGTGATGCGCGCTGGCCCCTCCACCGACAAGGATTTGCCATTTCTCATGCTCGGCGGCGACGGTGATCTGCGCTATCATGGGCGTGACAACATTGCGGTCGATAAATTCGGCAACCCATTGCCGATGTTTGGCCGCTATGGCGAAACCCGCGCCAGACTGATTGAAGTGAAGAAACCTGTTATCTGGCCGTCGGACATTGCCGTCCTCCCTGCACGTGATGTTGAAACCCATGTGCTGGCCAATGCGGGTGCACGGCCGTGGGATCGGGACGCAGATGATATCCGCGTGCTGTTTTTCATCGCCGAGGGGCGCGGTGAAATCATCGACGATGAAAATGAGGTCAGCGCCTATCCATCGCCCAAGCCAACGGCAGCGCCATTTGTAGAGGCCGATTGGAACCTTGACACTATGGAACCCAAATCCGGTCTCTATCCCGGCCAAAAGGCTCCGGCGCAGGAAATCATGTCGGCACGCGATCGCATTATGCGGCAGTGAGCAACGGCATATGATTTTCTCCCTGCTCATGCTCATGACAGCCCCGCCAATGGTCGTGGTCAACGAACGCGATGTTGTTCGGCAGGAAGCGCCGCCCCATGGCGCAATCGGCATGAGCACCGCCTATCGCATCAGCGACGTTGTGCCGCAGCCGCGGACGATGGAATTTCGCAAACGTGTATTGCACAAGGGCGCGGCTATCGGGCTACACCCTATTGCGCATGACGAAGTTTATTATGTCCTGTCGGGCGAAGGCGAAGTCACCTCCGACGGGGTATCGCAGCGGCTACGGCCCGGCATGGCGGCATACTTATATAACGGCGCTGTGGTGGGCATAAGGCAAATCGGGCGCAAACCCCTCAGCCTCATCATCAGCTATCCGGTCACGCCCAAATAGGGGGGCTTAGAGTCAGGACCTAGGTGCCGGGCTGAATATAGGGGATGCGCGCAAATAGTTCGCGTTCCCACTTGCGCGGATCATTCTCCACGCGGCTGTTCGTATCAAAGATCATCGTTTCGCGCTGCGCCAAACTATAGGGCTGCCAGCCCGGATTGCCGGTGCGCGCAAAGCGCACAAATGCATCCATGATCCGCACGCTCATGGCCTGCTGTTCAATAGAGGGATCGGGGACAGTTCCGAACGAGAGCGCGATATCGTCGGTGTGTTTGGCCTGTTCAAAATCGAGCTGATACACAAAGGCGGGGGCACCTGCTTTGGCGCGTTCTTCTGCCTCGATAACTTGCCCACGCCAGCTGCGCGCGGCTGTCACGATGCGGTGGAATACATCCAAAGGCACCACGTCCGGATAGCGCGATCGGAATTGCCGAACCACCCATTCGGGGTGCGCGTCAATCCGCATTTCCGGGGCAACGCGGCGCGCCAGATTGTCGAAATCAAGCCCCGCCAATTGCTTGGCATTCGGCGCGTAAAATGCCCGTGACTCCAGCACCGTATTCCCCAGCATCATGGGAATATCCAATGATTGCGGCGCAGCGTCGGGCCAGAATGGATGCCGGTGCAGATGACGCATATCGAGCACTGGCCCCATATACACGCCGCCGCCCAATATCGGATCTTGCGCCGACAAGGCCGCGACCAACTGTTCGGCCGAAACTGTTGCGAGGTCTTGCCCGTTCAGTGCGGCCTGAAGCGCGGCCGCGCGCTTCTCCGCGTTCAAGGGGCCTGTCGCGGTCACTTGCTGGCCGCTCATGGTAATGGCCTTGTGGAACAGGCCTTTGGCTGCGGGCATTGCCATCAAAGTCGCAATTTTCGCCCCACCCCCCGATTGACCAAACACCGTCACATTACTGGGGTCACCGCCAAATTCGGCAATATGTGCCTGGATCCATTGCAGCGCGAGGATGAGGTCCAGTTGGCCGGCATTACCGCTGTCGGGAAAACGTTCGGGCAAATATAAATAGCCAAAGGCGTTGAGCCGATGATTGACGGTCACGACAACAACATCGCCATGCGTAGCCAGCGCCGCGCCGTCATTAACAGGGTCAGTGACGCTTCCCGTTGAATAGGCTCCGCCATGGAAATAGACCATGACCGGACGGGGCTGCTTTGCCTTTGCCTTGGGGGCCCATAGATTGAGGAACAGGCAATCCTCACTTGCCGGAAGATAGCGGTTGCCGGGTTGCGGACAGGCTGGCCCGAATGACGCAAAAGCGCCAGCCGAGGGCGCAACAAATGGTACAGCCCGCGGCGCAGCGAAGCGTTCGGCGACGCCGTATCTTATGCCTTTTAAAATGCGGAGATGTGATGGCGCTTTGGACGCATATGTCGGCACCGCAGCGATGGCCATTGCCCCGCCCAAAACAGCCCGGCGGCTGAAATGGTTAGCGCCGGACGTCAAGATTTCCGCCGACGAACGCGTCGATGTCGGCCTGCCCAAACAAACTCGCATCACCCGGCAATGAATGTTTGAGGCACGTCAGCGCAAGGCCCGTCTTCGCCAAAGCGTCGGCATCGCCGCCCGCGAAATGCGCATGCAGCACACCTGCGGCAAAGGCATCGCCTGCGCCAATGCGGTCGATAATGCCGGTGACATCAACCTCATCGGTTTGCGCAAAGCTGTCGCGCAAATCGACACGCGCGGACAATAAGTGATGATCGGCGCTGACGAGATGCCGCGCGGTCGACGCAATCAGTTTTAACGATGGGAATGCGTCAAAAGCAGCCTGTGCCGCTTCGCGCCTGCGGTCGGCGCCGTCGCCGGAGAAATCCTTACCCAGCACCAAGGATATATCGCGGTGATTGCCAAACAATATATCCGCCATGCCAATCAATTCGCTCAGGATCGCGCGCGGATTGCTGTCCCAACGTTCCCACAACATCGCGCGATAATTGCCATCGAACGAAATCGGCACGCCCAGGCGCACCGCCGCTTTGGCCGCCGCTAATGCCGCCTCGGCAGATTGCGGCCCCAGTGCAGGGGTAATGCCCGACAAATGCAGCATCTGTGCATCCGCGAGCAATTCATCCCAATCAAAATCCGCTGCGGTGGCCTGCGCGAAGCTTGAACCCAATCGGTCATAAACAATTTCGGATGCACGCAGCCCCGCGCCCTGCGCCAAAAAATACAGACCCATACGCCCGTCGCGTATCTGGACCTTTTTGCATTCTACGCCATGCGCGCGGATCGATGACACCGCGCCGCGTCCCAACGCATTGTCGGGAACCGCGCTGATCATTGTCGTCGCATGCCCCAAATGCGCGAGGCCAACGGCAACATTTGCCTCGGCACCACCCACTTGGATATCAAAGGATGGCGACTGCATAAGCAGCTCCCGTCCGGGGGCCGTTAACCGAATAAGCAATTCACCGAAGAAAACGACTGGCTTTGACATCACCGGACGTTAGCGCGCCAACCAGCCGCCATCAACGGCCAGAATGTGGCCATTGACATAGTCGGCAGCAGACGACGCCAAAAACACAGCAGCGCCGCCAATATCTTCGGCCTTGCCCCAACGCCCGGCTGGAATACGCTCTACGATTTGGCGGTTACGGTTTTCATCGGCTTGCAACGCTGCCGTATTATTGGTTTCGATATAGCCCGGTGCGATGGCGTTTACATTAATGCCCTTTGCCGCCCATTCATTGGCCATCGCCTTGGTCAAACCGCCCACGCCAGATTTTGACGCGGTGTAGCTCGGCACGCGAATGCCACCCTGAAAGGTCAGCATTGATGCGATGTTGATGATCTTGCCCGAACCTTGCGATATCATGCCTTTAGCCGCAGCCTGCGACAGGAAGAACAAGGTTTTAAGATTGGTGTCGATCACCGCATCCCAATCGTCTTCGGTAAAATCCACGGCATCATTGCGGCGGATAATCCCGGCATTATTCACCAAGATATCCAGCCGCCCGAATGCCGCCTGTGTTTCATCAACGACGCGCGCGACAGGCTCAATAGAAGACAGGTCGGCGGTAATATTGACCGCCTTGCGTCCATTTGCTTCGATCAAGGCCAGCGTTTCTGTTGGCGCGGAGCGGCCCGCAACGGCAACATCAGCGCCTGCTTTTGACAAGGCGACGGCAATAGCCTGACCAATGCCGGTATTGGCGCCAGTGACCAGCGCCGTTTTGCCCGAAAGATCAAATGGCGCGGTCATATCAGGCTGCCACGCTCCGCAGATAGGCGGACATTTCTTCATCCTGCGAATTGGCGTAGAAATATTCGGCGAAGCGTTCACCGGCAATCGCAGCCCTCAGCAGATCCTGATCAACCGTTTTGAGCACGGTCAGCATGTCGCGGCAAGAAGCCGCCTTTACATCCTTCAATATGCCCCGGTTGGCAGCCATGAAGTGCGCGCGCTCCTTGGGGTAACCCGCGCCGCCTTCATTTTCGAAAATCTTGCGGTAGCAATCTTGCAGGTTCAGTTCGGCTGCCCAACCAAAGCCTTTTGCATAAGGCATAGACATCGCGTTGCCGTCGTTGATCTGGCTGAACAGAAAGGCATCGGTCGGGTCAATCACAAGGCCACAAAATACGCCGGGCATTGCGTTGCATGCCAACATAGAACCCATTCCAGTGCCGCAACCCGTCACAACAAAATCAGCCGCTTTGGAGTTGAGCAAAATGCCGGCGAGCAAACCGTTCATGACATAAGTCAGCGACGCAGTATCCTCTGCGCTATACATGCCATAATTGAAAACCTGATGGCCCAATGGCTCTGCGACTGCCGTCAGCGCATCGTTAATGATGCTGTTCTTAGCCGCTTGGCTATTTTCGGTGATCAGCGCGATCTTCATAAATATCCTTTCCCGTCAAACCCGATGGTTTGTTGTCAAAATCTGCAATGAAGGTAACCGGTGTCATCTGCAAGTGCAATATCGTCATTGCACCGGCGGAGCGACCGAACCGCGCCGCACGAGCGTCGAGACGAAGGTCGATGGCTCTTGATCCTCTGGCGATACAGATGTCGCATCGCCGATGATCTTAAGCGCTGCCGACCGACCCATGGCAACAATGGGCCAACGCACCGTTGTCAGCGGCGGCCAAACCCGCGCGGCAATGGGCGTGTCATCGAAGCCAATGATCGACAATTCTTCCGGCACGGCGATGCCCCGTGCCCGCGCCGCGAACAGGACGCCCGCGGCCATTTCGTCGTTACACGCGAAAATCGCCGTCGGCCGCGGCTGCAAATCAAACAGGCTTTCGGCCGCAGCAATTCCCGATTCGAACGTATATTGCCCATCGGCAATCAGACTGCGCGGCAGCTTTATGCCCGCCTCTGCCAATGCAAATTCAAACCCGTCGCGCCTAACCTGCGCCGAGTTAAAGCCATGTGGCCCGGAAATCAGTCCAATGCGGCGATGTCCCAGCGCGATGAGGTGGCGAGTCGCCTCAATCACCGCATCCCTGTCATTGGACGCAACCATATGATCCGGATCATCCAGCACCGACGATCCCATGCGCACATATTTGCAGTTCACCTCTTCACACAGACGCGCGAGGGCGTCCATTTCGGAAATCGGCGGCAATAAAACGACGCCGTACAGCCGTTGCCGCACCAAAAAGCTGCGCACATCGTCCAGCATGTCCGGCGAACTCCGGTCCACTGGGCGGACAACAAGTTCAAAATCTGTGTCACGCAGCGCCTCCAATATGCCTTGCTGCATATTGAGTATCATCTGCGCATTGGGGTTGTCGTGGACAAGGCCAATCAGGAAATTGCGGCCCAGTGCCAGCGCACGCGCCTGTGGATTGGGGACATATCCGGTCTCCCGAATAACTGCCTCAATCTTTTCCCGCGTATCATCATGCAAGGAGCCAGAGCGGTTGATGACACGGCTAACGGTCTTTTTTGACACCCCGGCAAGCCGTGCGATATCATTGATCGTCGGCTTTGCCGCCGCCTTGTTCCGAGGTTTTGGGACGCTCTTCATATTGACTGCATAGCAAGAATTGCATGTCGATACAGCAAAAGTTGCGAACAATATTTGGCGCATCCTTGCAAATGACACCGGTTTCCCATAACAATGGCGATAATGAGATTTTCAATGAGGGACGCAGATTATATCTGCGCAAATGGTCGTCGATGATGCCAACAGAAATTGCCAACCAATTTGTTGCAGCGCGGCGTCACGGCCGTCATCTGCCGGAATATCCGGGCCCCATACCTGAAAGTTTGTCGGCTGCTTACGCGGTTCAGGACGCAGCGATTCATGCGACTGGCCAGTCCGTCATTGGATGGAAAGTCGGGCGTATTTTCCCGCCGCTGTCTGAAAAATTTGGCGCAAACCGCCTGGCCGGTCCTATCTTTACCGCGCGCACTTTGTCCGCAGATGCCGTGGCGTCTGGCAACATATTCACCGGCGGATTTGGCGCAGCCGAGGCGGAATTTCTGATCAAGATCGGCTCCGACCTGCCGCTTGGCAAGCAGGATTACACGCTGGAAGACGCCGAACGCGAAATCGAGGCGGTTCATGTTGGCATCGAAATTGCAAGCTCGCCTTTGCCCACCATCAACGCGTTGGGACCAGCCGTGACCATTTCGGATTTCGGCAACAATAACGGCTTGATCATTGGCCCGGCGATACCCGATTGGCAGAGCAGCAACTTTGCCGACTGGGTCGTTCGGTTGGAAATTGATGGCACCGTCGCCGGAACTGGCTCCGCCAATAGCTTCCCCGATGGCCCGCTTGGTTCCGTGCGCTTCCTGCTCAACAATTTGGGTGAACGTGGTATCGCCATCAAAGCTGGCACATGGATTTCGTCGGGCGCCGTAACCGGCGTGCATCAGGTTACGCCAGGACAATCGGTACAGGCATTTTTTGACACATCGTTTTTGGTAAGCTGCACAATAGAGGCCGCGCCAATCGTCTGAATACATCTATGAGAGGATGATTTATGGAGACAGCTGCAATTCCGGAACGGACTGGCCGATATCGCTGGGCCATCATCGCCCTCTTATTCTTCGCAACGACGGTCAATTATATTGACCGCACCATGCTTGGGCTGCTCGCGCCCACCCTTCAAACCGAATTAAAATGGAATGAGGACGATTACGGAAATATCGTCACCGCATTTCAGGCGGCATATGCGCTTGGATTTTTGTTCATGGGCTATGTCATCGACCGGTTCGGTCCGAAGATTGGCTATGCGATTGCCATTACGATCTGGACGGTTGGCCATGTCGCCCATGGCTTTGGCGGCTCGGTCGCCTCGTTCATGGCTGCACGCGCTGTTCTGGGTGTCGGCGAGGCAGGCCACTTCCCTGCCGTCGTGCGCTCGAGCAGCGAATGGTTCCCGCAAAAGGAACGTGCTTATGCCATCGGCTGGGTCAATTCGGGGACGACTGTTGGTGTCATCCTAACCGCGCCGACCTTGTGGCTGTTTATGCAGGCGCTTGGCCTTGGCTGGCGCGAGACATTTATTTACTCCGGACTATTCGGAGTTGTGCTGCTTGGGCTTTGGCTGTGGTTGTACAGCAACCCGCGCGAAAGCGGCAAAGTCAGCGAAGGCGAACTGAAATGGATTGAACATGATCCGCCCGAAAAGATCGAAAAAATCGGCTGGAGCCGGATTGTCCGCAAGCGCGAAGCATGGGCCTTTGCGACCGCAAAGTTTCTGACCGATCCGGTTTGGTTCCTCATGCTGTTCTGGCTGCCCAAATATTTCAGCACGACCTATAATGTCGATCTCAAGATCGTGCTCTTGCCGATGATCCTGATGTATCTTCTGTCCGATGTCGGCAGCATTGCGGGCGGATGGTTATCATCACGGCTTATTCAGCGCGGGCGGACACCGAATTTCGCGCGCAAGGTCACCATGATTATGGCCGGCCTCTGTGTGCTTCCACTGCTCTTTGTCACGGGCGTGAGCAACATGTGGCTCGCGGTTCTGCTCATCGGCATCGCGCTTGCCGGGCATCAGGCATTCTCCACCAACCTGCTTTCGATTCCGCCAGACATGTTCCCGAAACGGGCCGTGGGCAGCGTGATTGGTCTTGGCGGATTTGCTGGCGGTATTGGCGGCATGATTATGGCGAAGTCGACGGGCTTGGTTCTGGACGCGACCCAAGGCAATTACACCATCATCTTTGCGATCTGCACCACGGTGTATTTCCTTGCGGTTGCGGCCATCCATTTGCTGTCGCCGCGCCTTGCAAAGGTTGAAGTGCAATAGGCCATGGCACCACGCTTCATCATTGCCAATGCGCGCGATAATGTTGCGATAGCCATTGCTGACCTTGCCCCCGGCGATGTCCTGACAAACGGGTGCATGGTCGCCGAACCCATATCGGCCGGTCATAAGGTTGCCTTGACCGCGATTGCCAGCGGCGACGCGGTTATCAAACTTGGCCAACCCATTGGCCTTGCATCGGAAGCCATTGCCGCAGGTGCACATGTGCATAGCCACAATTTGCATTTCGCGCGCACGGCGGCGGGCAGCGAGACCGGGATCGACCTGCGCACCCCCGAACCGATCGAGGCCAGCTTTGACGGGTTTGTTCGTGCCGATGGTCAAATTGGCACACGCAACTTCATCGGCATACTGACGTCGGTGAACTGTTCAGCGACGGTGGCGCGCCGCATTGCGGCCCATTTCACGCCGGAGCGTCTGGCCGCCTTTCCTTATGTCGACGGCGTCGTCGCCTTCACCCATCATTCGGGATGCGGCATGGCGAAGGACGGCCGCGGCATTGAAAATCTGCGTCACACCATCACGGGATACGCCACAAACCCCAACTTCGCCGGCGTCCTTTTGGTGGGGCTTGGCTGCGAAGTGAACCAAATTCAGGGCATGCCCGGCTTTCGCGGGGATGCGCTGAATATTCAAGACGCGGGCGGGACTGCTGCGGCGATCAGCGCAGGCATCGAAATTGCGGAACGCCTTGTGCGCAGCGCCAACTTATGTCGCCGCCAATCTGTCTCCGCTGCCAACCTCACCATCGGTCTGCAATGCGGTGCGTCCGACGGCTATTCCGCGATTACCGCAAACCCGGCGCTTGGTGCAGCCGTCGACCGGCTGGTGGCCGCAGGGGGTCGCGCCATCTTGTCCGAAACGCCCGAAATTTATGGTGCCGAACATCTGCTCGTACGCCGGGCCATGTCGCCAGACGTTGCGGATACGCTCGCCGAGCGGCTTGTCTGGTGGGAGGAATATGCAGCGCGCGATGGCGCAAGCCTCGACAACAATCCGTCGCCGGGGAACAAGGCGGGCGGAATCACCACCATTCTCGAAAAATCCTTGGGCGCGGTTGCCAAAGCAGGCTCAACACCGCTCAACGCGGTCATAGACTATGCCCGAAAGGTGACGGCACCCGGCCTTACGTTCATGGACTCGCCGGGATATGACCCATGCTCTGCGACTGGCCAGATTGCGGGCGGCGCGCATTTGATTTTGTTTACGACGGGCCGTGGCTCGGTCTTTGGATCGATCCCGTCGCCAACCATCAAACTCGCATCCAACGCTGCCCTCGCACGAAATATGGCGGACGACATTGATGTGGATTGCAGCGGCATATTAGACGGCGTCAGCGTCGATGACATGGGCGCGCAGATATTTACCCGCATTCTGGAAACCGCCAGCGGCCAAAAAACCGCGTCGGAATTGCTTGGCCTTGGCGAAAACGAATGGGTGCCGTGGATACCCGGCGCAACCTATTGAACGGAGGCGCGCTTAATCAGCGCCCCAACGCGCAGCCCTCAAAAACCCATGAAGCGCACATTACCTTCAACCGGTTCGCGCTGACGTTCAAAAGCATTCACCGCAGCCTCTTCATCGCGGTAGCCAATGGCAATGCCGCAGAAGAAGATATGCGTCTCATCCGACACGCCGATGAACTCCTTGATGAGCTTTGCATGCATGGCGAGGAATTCTTGCGGGCATGTGTCCAAACCTTCGCCACGCAGCAGCAGCATGATTGTTTGCAGCCACATGCCAACATCTGACCATTGCGGCGAACCCATGCGGCGGTCGAAATAGCACATCAGCACAGCAGGCGCTTTGAACGACATGACATTGTTGTGCACGAATTGACTGCGCGCATCGGCGTCGGCACGGCCAATACCCATGGCCTGATACATGGACGCCCCAACTTGTTGCAGGCGCGCCTTACATTCCGGGATGACTTCGGGCTCTGACCATGAATATTCGGGCGGATCCTGCATCGGCGAAGCCAGCATCTTCTTCTGCAGCTCAGCCAGCGGCTCCCCGGTGAGGATCGTTGCCTCCCAAGGTTGGAAGTTACAGCCAGAAGGCGCCCACCGCGCCATATCCATGACCCGATGCAACACATCCAAGGGAACGGCATCAGGCTTAAACGCCCGGATGGAACGGCGGGAAAGTACGGCTTCGCTAACGGTCAAATTGTTCATGCCATGCTTCCTGCCGCGCAAGTCACGACCGGTCAAGCACAAGTGACTTATGTGCTGAATAATCAGTCAGTTGCTGCGTAGCTGGAGCCAAGCCAGCGAGACCCAGTACGGGCCCAAGCAAACGGAATGAGAGAAATGGTGCCGCCTATAGGATTCGAACCTACGACCCCCGCATTACGAATGCGATGCTCTACCAACTGAGCTAAGGCGGCGCTGGCCTGTTGGCCGTGGGGAGCGCATAGCCAAGTGCGTCTGTGAGTTCAAGTGACCTTGTGCCAAA
>JBEEIJ010000167.1:0-6118 GCA_041169905.1 Pseudomonadota bacterium
CCGGCTTTAATGGCTTGGGAAACGAGATTGTGCGCGCGATCAAGCGCTTCTTGAGGTTTAAGCATGATTCCCGCTTAGGCGCGGGCCGTTACAGCGTCAATCAAGCGGCGGTCAAAATACCGTAAACACCACCGCTAAAAATGCCGGAATGGCCACAGCGGCAGCCCAAAGCTTCAATCGGTCCGCGACATAATGCGTCTTCAGGCCGTCGCCATTGTACGCAGCGGCATCCAACGCCTGCCAGCGGCGTTCCATATTGCGGCATGGCGGAATGACCACAGCCACAAAGAGGACCAAGACAAAATAAGGAAAAATCGACGTGCCACGCGATTCAATGGTGGGCGTCACCAAGAATATCAGTGCCAATGTGTAGACCACCAGCGCAAAGGCGACATGGTCGGACATACGTTTTGAATAGCTTTTATAGCTGCGCAATTGCGCCTGTTTGGCTTTTGCCATTTTTCTGCTCTCCTCTTCCCGTCACAAGACTGTCATCTTTGGGAACAGGTTTCAAGCATATTTAATAAGGATCAGGGCAGCCCCAAAATCTTGTGATTTTGCAAGGATAAGCGCCATTTTGGGCGGTCCATGACGAAGCGCGTGGCCTCTTTTACGCTAGCGGCATTCGACACGGCATCGCCTTTATCCATGGGCTGAATGAGGAAATGGGCAAATTGCCATCCCTCCATGCGGTCCAAATCACTCGCCAATTGCGGCCAGACGAGTTTCAGTTCATCGCCATGATGCTGGATCACGTCAGACCCTGCCTTGGGGCTGATGCAGACCCAATCGATGCCGGGGTGAACCGCAATAGTGCCGTTGCTTTCAATGGCGATCTGAAACCCGTGCGCGTGCAATGCGTCGATAATCGCATCATCGACCTGCAACATGGGCTCGCCGCCTGTGATCACGACATAGCGCGATTGCGTGCCATCACCCCACAAAGCCGCGACTTTTGCCGCAAGGTCCGCCGCGCCATAACGCCCGCCATTTTCGCCGTTCATGCCGACAAAATCGGTATCGCAAAATTGGCAAATGGCCGAACTGCGGTCGTCTTCGCGACCGGTCCATAAATTGCATCCAGCAAAACGCAGGAACACCGCACGGCGGCCCGCATGAACGCCCTCGCCCTGAAGCGTCAGGAAAATCTCTTTAACCGCGTAGCTCATGCGTAGATGGTGGGATCGGGCAATCCCGCATCGGCAAAGCCCTTGGCGCGCAAGCGGCAGCTGTCACAGCGGCCGCAGGCTTTGTTATCGGGCGTCGGATCGTAGCAGGACCAGCTCATGCCCGCATCAAGGCCAAGCCGCGCCGCTTGCGTGGCGATGTCCGCCTTGCTCATGTGCAGCAACGGCGTGTGGACGCTGAAATGATCACCTTCAACACCCGCCTTGGTGGCCAAATTGGCCATGCCTTCAAAGGCGCGGATGAAGTCCGGGCGGCAATCGGGATAGCCCGAATAATCCAGCGCATTGACGCCAATCCACAAATCCCGCGCGCCGCGTGCTTCGGCAAGGCCAAGGCATAAGGACAGGAATATCGTGTTGCGTGCAGGCACATAGGTCACCGGGATGGCGTTTTCTTCGACACCCTCTTTGGGAACCGCAATGTCCGCGGTTAGCGCAGAGCCGCCAAAGCGTGTCAGATCAAGCGGCAGGACAATATGTTCAACCGCCCCCAAATGCGCGGCGATGGTCGCGGCACTGTCGAGCTCAATCCGGTGGCGCTGGTTATAGTCAATGGTCAGCGCGATAAGGTCATAGCCCGCCTCGCGCGCCAAGCCGGCAACAACCATTGAATCGAGGCCACCGGACAACAGAACGATGGCAGATTTGGATTTTGCGGTCATGGCGAGAAGTCTCTGTATTCAGAGAGAAGAAAAGTGGTGCACCCGGAGCGATTCGAACGCCCGGCCCTCAGATTCGTAGTCTGATGCTCTATCCAGCTGAGCTACGGGTGCACTGGAGCGCCGCTATTAGGGACGCTGGCAAAGTTGTGCAATAGCTAATTGAACCTCAAAGCTGCTTGCAGGTCGATTTTCTGCGGATGGCATCAATCGTTGGAAAGTCTGCCGCGTCCGTCATCAGAATGCGAATGAGAGCTAATCCTTTATCATAACGCAACGCCACGGGTTCATAGCCCTTTGGGACAGCCATACCCTTTCGAATCAAGGCAAGGCGCGCCGATTTACCACCGGTATCACGATCACTGCGGACAGCCGCGACATCGGTGCGGGCGTCGAATATACTGATCGACCAATAATGGTCAGGCACGGGTTCAATGTCGAGCAACACGGGGCCATTGGCCAAATCAAAAACGCATGTTGAATAGGATAAATCCGGACTGGGCCGGACGATAGGTTGATTGTCGGCTGTCGAAAGCTGGGGAAAAACAAATGTGTTTACCCGCCCAGCAGCGATTTTGTCCAAAGCGGCTGACATCAGCGCATAGGGTGTCGCGACCAGAGTGCCGTGCCATGCTGCGCCGGCAGTTATTAGTCCCACTAAAATGGGAAGCAGCCAGTTTCTTTTCATGCGCAGCTCTCCTTTTTTATCGTGGGTAATGTCGCATTTGCGGGATCAGTGAGCAAATTTCCTTTTGCATGATACAACCGCAGGGTCAGATCGAAACCGTCTATGCCGCCGGTCGGCAACCATACACCATTGGCTATTTTAGGCGATACGGTGAACGACCAGTTTCCATCGCTATCGCGGACTGGTTTATTTCCTGGCACCGACCAGCGGTTGGCCTCATTTTTTACGAGCCAGCCCTCGCCATGATACAGCGTTACACTCCACCAACGGGCGTCCAATGGCCCACCACGCACGGTGTAAGTGCATTTGCCGTTGAGAGGTGCACCGTCGCTGTCCGTTTTGGCGATATAGTACATGGCTTCTTTTGCGGGCAGAGCCATGATTCCGTGCAATGCCACTTTGGCGCGAATCAACGCGGTCGCTTTCTCCGTCCCCTGAATGGTATTGGCGTTCCAGGGGCCATTGCTGATCTGCTTAGCGGTGTAATCACCGCGCACTTGCGAAATGGCATATCCCGCGCCGCCGACTAAGCCCAATGCGATACAGATGCCGTATCGTTGCCACCTTTTCATAATGCTCTCCCTCGGTGGAAGGTTAGAACAAATGATTATGTGCTGGCAAGTGCCGCCTGCGCAGCGGCCAATCGCGCGATAGGCACGCGATAGGGTGAGGCGCTAACATAATCGAGGCCGACCTTTTCACAAAAGGCAATCGACGCCGGATCGCCGCCATGTTCGCCGCAAATCCCAAGCTTGATGTCAGGACGCGTCGCGCGCCCTTTGGTCGCCGCGATTTCGATGAGCTGGCCAACGCCTTCCACATCAAGGCTGACAAACGGGTCGCGGGCGTAAATGCCCTTGTCGACATAATGCGTCAGGAACCGTGCGGCATCATCGCGGCTGACGCCCAGCGTCGTCTGCGTCAGGTCATTCGTGCCAAAGCTGAAGAAGCTGCCGACTTCGGCGATTTCATCGGCCATCAATGCGGCGCGCGGCAGTTCGATCATCGTGCCGACGAGATATTCGATGCGCTTGCCCTGTTCGGCGAAGACAGCTTCGGCAGCCTTGTCGACAACGTCCTTCATCAACTCAAGCTCGCGGCGGGTGCCGACCAGCGGGATCATGATTTCAGGCACCGGTGCCACAGCCAATGAACAGGCCGCTTCGAATATTGCGCGCGCCTGCATCTCATAGATTTCAGGATAGGTCACGCCCAAGCGGCAGCCGCGATGGCCAAGCATCGGGTTGAATTCGTGCAGTTCCGCCGCGCGTTGTTTCAATAGCTCGATACCCACACCGGCCGCCGCAGCAACCTCGGCAAATTCGCTTTCCTGATGTGGCAGGAATTCGTGCAGCGGCGGGTCCAGCAAGCGGATCGTGACGGGAAGGCCAGCCATCACTTCGAAAATGGCAGTAAAGTCTTTGCGCTGTTCGGGCAGCAATTTGTCGAGCGCAACGCGGCGGCCCTTTTCATCGTCCGCAAGGATCATCTGGCGCACAGCGGTAATACGCGCGGCATCAAAGAACATATGCTCGGTGCGGCACAGGCCAATGCCTTCTGCGCCAAAATCGCGCGCAGTTTGCGCATCCAATGGCGTTTCGGCGTTGGCGCGGACTTTCATCCGGCGGCCAGCATCGGCCCATACCATCAACGTGCCGAAATCGCCCACCAGCTCAGGCTGCAACGTCGGGACTTCACCCGCCATCACTTCGCCGGTGGAACCATCAAGCGTGATGATATCGCCTTCATGCAACGTCCGTCCGGCAATGCGCAGCGTTTTGGCCGCAGCATCAATCTGAAGACTACCAGCGCCCGATACGCAGGGTCGGCCCATGCCGCGTGCGACAACGGCCGCATGGCTGGTCATGCCGCCACGTGCGGTCAAAATGCCGGTTGCGGCGTGCATGCCGTGAATGTCTTCAGGGCTGGTTTCAACGCGCACCAAAATGACGGACTCGCCGCGCTCTTTCCATTTGTCGGCGGTGTCGGCATCAAACACGATTTTGCCCGAAGCTGCGCCGGGCGAAGCTGGCAGGCCAGAGGTCAGCACATCACGCACCGCATCGGGATCCAGCGTCGGGTGCAGCAATTGGTCCAGCGCCATCGGGTCCACGCGCAAGACAGCCTCGTCGGTGGTGATGAGGCCAGCGTCGGCCATATCGACCGCGATTTTCAGCGCCGCCTTCGCGGTGCGCTTGCCCGAGCGGGTCTGCAGCATCCACAATTTTTCACGCTCAACGGTGAATTCAATATCCTGCATGTCGCGATAATGCGTTTCGAGGATGTCGAACACGCGTGCCAATTCGGCGTAAACCGCAGGCATGGCTTCTTCCATCGACAAAGGCTTGGCGCCCGCGCGCTCGCGTGCCGCTTTGGTCAGATATTGCGGGGTACGGATACCCGCGACAACATCTTCGCCCTGCGCATTGATGAGATATTCGCCATAATAAGCATTCTCACCGGTCGCAGGGTCGCGGGTGAAGGCAACGCCCGTTGCGGACGTTTCGCCCATGTTACCGAACACCATCGCCTGCACATTGACCGCAGTGCCCCAGTCGCCGGGGATATTGTTTAGGCGGCGATAGACCTTTGCCCGGTCAGACTCCCATGAACCAAACACAGCGCCAACCGCGCCCCATAATTGGTCATGCACATCTTGCGGAAATGGCTTGCCCCATTCGGCCTGAACCAGCCGTTTATACTCCGCCACCAACGCCTTCAGATCATCGGCAGACAACTCGGTATCGAGATAATAGCCTTGGTCTTCCTTGGCGATTTCAAGCGCTTCCTCAAACGCGCCATGGTCCAGTTCCAACACCACATCGGCATACATCTGAATGAAGCGGCGATAGCTGTCCCACGCAAAGCGGGCGTCGCCCGATGATGTTGCCAAACCTTCTACAGTTTGATCGTTAAGTCCCAGATTTAAAACGGTATCCATCATCCCCGGCATCGACACACGCGCGCCGGAGCGGACAGACACGAGCAACGGATTGGCCGCATCGCCAAAGGCTTTACCGGTGACCTGTTCGATATGGGCAAGGCCGTTCGCGACCTCTGCACGCACGCTATCGGGGAAGCTTTGGCCATTGGCGTAATAGGCCGTGCACATCTCAGTCGTGATCGTAAAGCCGGGGGGGACAGGCAATCCAATCGACGCCATGCCGTCAAGGTTCGCGCCCTTGCCGCCAAGGATATTCTTGTTGCCGCGAACGGTGTCATCGCCGTCCGAAACACCACCACCGAAACGAAATACGTACTGAGTCATGCTGCCTCCTGTGTTCCCCTCCCGCAGGCGGGAGGGGCTAGGGGTGGGGCTCGCCTTTGGGCGAGCTTTGCGACGGTTAAGGCAGATGCCCACCCCCGACCCCTCCCGCTTGCGGGAGGGGAGTTTCGCGTCACCCCTCAATCCTCGAAAAATCCGCAACCCGGTGAACCGCGTCGCGGAACCGCGCCAGCAAGCCCAAACGAAACGCCCGCTTCGCAGGGTCTTCGTCGTTCACCATCACGCCTTCAAAGAAGGCATCGATGGGTGCGCGCAGGCTGGCAAGCGCTGCCATTGCGCCTTCGAAATCTTCGGCATC
>JBEEIJ010000168.1:0-5064 GCA_041169905.1 Pseudomonadota bacterium
TCGTCCGGGTCAGTGCCGTCGACTTCCTGCACGCGGGCCTTCACCAATATGCGGACATTGTTGGAGAACAGAAATTCCGCTTCGATCACGCCAAGCCGGCGGGGGATAAGGTTGACGCCCCACATCATCACATGCTTGCCACCTTTTTTGAAGGCGACGGTTTCGTCTGCGGGAATGCGGACGCGTTGCAGGGGCACCATGGACACTGCCCCCGTTTTCGGATCCACCGTCACATCGTGCATTTCAACGCGGATGGCGGAAGGCGAACTGACGCGCAGCAAATAGACATCTTCGGGGCCGCCATAGACGTTGAAGTGCAATGCCGACGGATTGCTATCGACCGGCGATAGCGTGAGCACGGCCTCTTTGACCTTTAGCTGCGGTGTCGGGCCGCACGAGCCCAGCAATAGTGCACTGGCTGCGGCTGCAACTGTGAATATCCGTCGGTTCATATGATCCTCGTTTCGGCATTGGCTTTGTTGTTCAAAGCCGGGACTGTATCTACTTTTTCCCTATCTAGGGTTGCCGAAGTCTTGTGCCAAGAGATTTGGCACCTATATCGCCGCTACAAGGTTGCATTACGGGAAAACACCGGTGCCTGATAGGGCCGGACCGGAAGTGGCCATTGAGAGTTCAATTTTAAAATTTCGGGGTAAAGTTTTTATGGCTAAAGTTATTGGTATCGACTTGGGCACGACAAACAGCTGCGTTGCGGTAATGGACGGCGGCAAGCCCAAGGTCATTGAAAATGCTGAAGGCGCACGTACGACGCCATCGATCGTGGCCTTTGCTAAGGACGGTGAGCGTCTGATTGGTCAACCGGCAAAGCGTCAGGCTGTGACCAATCCGGAAAGCACGATTTTCGCAGTGAAGCGCCTTATCGGCCGCCGCTTCGATGATCCAATCACCAAGAAGGATACAGAGCTTGTTCCTTACAACATCGTCAAGGGCAAGAATGGCGACGCTTGGGTAAAGGCTGGCGGCGAAGATTATTCGCCATCACAAATTTCGGCCTTCATCCTTCAGAAAATGAAGGAAACGGCAGAGGCGTATCTCGGCGAAACCGTCACGCAGGCCGTTAT
Source organism: Pseudomonadota bacterium (assembly GCA_041169905.1). GTDB lineage: Bacteria > Pseudomonadota > Alphaproteobacteria > Sphingomonadales > Sphingomonadaceae > Sphingorhabdus_B. The sequence goes on from JBEEIJ010000168.1 coordinate 1,083, forward strand.
CACGGTTCCCGCTTATTTCAACGACGCCCAGCGTCAGGCCACGAAGGATGCTGGCCAGATTGCGGGTCTTGAAGTTCTGCGCATCATCAACGAACCAACCGCCGCTGCGCTTGCGTACGGCATGGACAAGGATGAGAACAAAACCATCGCGGTCTATGACCTTGGCGGCGGTACGTTCGACATCTCGATCCTCGAAGTCGGCGACGGCGTTTTCGAAGTGAAATCGACCAATGGCGACACGTTCTTGGGCGGTGAAGACTTTGACAGCAAGCTTGTCGAATTTTTGGCAGCAGACTTCCAAAAAGCCGAAGGCATTGACCTGACCAAGGACAAGCTTGCGCTTCAGCGTTTGAAGGAAGCGGCTGAAAAGGCGAAGATTGAACTGTCATCGACACAGACGACTGAAGTCAACTTGCCGTTCATCACCGCTGACCAAAATGGTCCAAAGCACCTCGTGAAGACGATCACCCGCGCCGACCTTGAAAAGCTGGTCGATGACCTGATCAAGCGCACGCTTGAGCCTTGCAAAAAGGCTTTGGCTGACGCTGGCGTGAAGGCGGATGCCATTGACGAAGTCGTCATGGTTGGCGGTATGACCCGCATGCCGAAGGTACGTGACGTTGTTAAGGCGTTCTTCGGCAAGGAACCGCACACCGGCGTGAACCCTGACGAAGTTGTTGCCATGGGCGCGGCTATTCAGGCTGGCGTGTTGCAGGGCGACGTGAAGGATGTGCTGTTGCTTGACGTAACGCCTCTGTCGCTTGGTATCGAAACATTGGGCGGAGTGTTCACCCGAATGATCGACCGTAACACGACGATCCCAACGAAGAAGAGCCAAGTTTACTCGACTGCGGAAGATAACCAGAATGCGGTTACCATCCGTGTGTTCCAGGGCGAGCGTGAAATGGCGGCGGATAACAAGCTGCTCGGCAATTTCGACCTTGTCGGAATTCCACCCGCACCACGCGGCGTGCCGCAGGTTGAAGTGACATTCGACATTGATGCCAACGGCCTCGTCAGCGTAACCGCCAAGGACAAGGGCACGGGCAAGGAACAGCAGATCAAGATCCAGGCCTCGGGCGGTCTGTCCGATGCAGACATCGATCAGATGGTCCGTGATGCCGAAGCTTTCGCTGAAGAAGACAAGAAACGTCGTGAAGCTGCCGAAGCCAAGAACAATGCCGAAAGCCTTGTGCACAGCACGGAAAAGCAGCTCGAAGAGCATGGCGACAAGATTGACGCTGCGCTGAAGGGCGAAATCGAAGCGGCTGTTGCGGAAACCAAGACTGCCATCGAAGGTGGTGATGCAGAAGCGATGAAGGAAAAGGCAACTGCCTTGGCACAAATCGCGATGAAGCTCGGTGAAGCCATCTACAAGGAAGAGCAAGCTGCGGCATCGCCGGGCGCTGCGACCGAAGAAGCCCCTGCCGACGACAATGTCGTTGATGCAGAATTCTCCGAAGTCGAAGACGACAAGAAAGACTGATGTTGAAAATTCCCGACTGTCGCCACCGAAACGCAGCGACGGTCGGGAAGCCGGGGGGTAGTCAGTCATGAATCTTGACATCGATTATTACGAATTGTTGGAAGTTGAGCGGACAGCGGACGAAAAGACGCTGAAGTCCGCCTATCGTCGGATCGCGATGGAATGCCATCCCGATCGCAACCCCGGCTGCGACCAATCCGAAGCCAGATTTAAAGCGGTCAGCCAGGCCTATGATGTCCTGAAAGATCCGCAAAAACGCGCGGCTTATGACCGTCTTGGCAAAGCCGCGTTTGAAAATGGCGGCATGGGCGGCGGCGGCCAAGGTGGCGCTGGCTTTGGCGACTTTTCAGACATATTCGAAAGCTTCTTCGGCGATGCCTTTGGCGGACGTCAGCGTGGCCCTGCACGCGGTGCAGACCTACGCTATGATCTTGAGATTTCGCTTGATGAGGCGTTCCACGGCAAGGATGCCGAAATCACCATCGACGTGGCGACAGCTTGCGGCACCTGTGAAGGGACAGGCGCAACGCCGGGTTCGGGCAAACGCCGTTGCAACCTGTGCGCGGGTCACGGCAAGGTGCGCGCGCAGCAAGGTTTCTTCGTTGTCGAACGGACATGCCCGACCTGTCATGGCCGGGGTGAGGTTATCGAAGACCCCTGCCGCGCCTGTGCGGGCGAAGGCCGCAAGGATGAGCGCAAGACCATAAGCGTAAATATTCCGCCGGGCGTGGATGAAGGCACGCGCATTCGGGTTGCGGGCAAGGGCGAAGCAGGGCCTTATGGCGCGGCCGCCGGTGACCTCTACATTTTCATCCATCTGTTGCGGCACAAGGTGTTTGAGCGTGACGGCACGACATTGTTCTGCCGTGTGCCCGTAAGCTTCACCACAGCGGCGCTGGGCGGCGAAATCCGTATTCCGGGCCTCGATGGCGCCGAACACCTCATCATCGTTCCAGAGGGCATCCAGTCGGGCAAACAGCTGCGCCAGCGTGGGGCAGGGATGCCCGTCCTGCAAGGACGTGGACGCGGTGACATGGTTATCCAAATCGATGTTGAAACGCCCTCCAAGCTGTCGGCGCGCCAGAAAGAGATACTGCGCGAGTTCCGCGAAACCGAAACCGGTGAGGAATGCCCGCAATCGACGGGTTTCTTTGATAAGCTCAAAGGGATTTGGGACGGCATCGCGACGTGATTGCGATAGGGTGAAATGATTGGTCAGATTGCGATCTGGTCAATCTCGTTCCGCAATGATGCAATTAGCGGCTGGACATATTTCAGCCGATCCTGCTCCTCATCCAATATAGCATGGAAGGCGAGCCGTTTGTATGCCCGCACCCTGTTTTCGGCGAAGTCATGACCGGCGGGAAGGGACGATACCAAAATGTCGATGAGCCGTTCCGCTCCGTGCAGCCGTCCCCAAAGATAATCATTCTCGCGATAGGACCGGCTGAAAAAAGCGCCGAAATTGTTGAATTCAATGCCCTTCAACGTGGCCGCTGCGCCGCCTTGGCGGATGGAGTTGCAGTCTTCGGGTGAAATGCGGTCCACTTTAACGGGGTCAAATTCATCGAACCCTTCGTCCTGCAATAATGGCAAGGTCGCGATGTCGTACAGGGCGTAACCCAGATAGCCCAGCAGCATGGCCCGGCGCGCCTCCACGGGCAGGGCGAGGAGCGCTGCGCATAATATCTCATCCACGCGCAAGTCCGTTTGGACGAGGTCGCGCTGTGCCGCCAAATGGTTCATGAGCCCGGCCGGATTGGTAACGCCCGCCTTTGCGGCACTGGCGAAATCGACACCGAGAAATTCCGCCGTTTCCAGATCCAGATACATCGCCAGACAGCGATAAATGGCATCACGGATCTGCGTGATGTCGCTTTCGGGTACGTCGATGACATTTTCGACCTCTTCGGTCAGATGCCGTGCAAGGAAGCGGAGCCGGCGAATTCGGAACCGTAGATCGTGCGTGCCAAAAAAGGTGATGGACTGTTTGGTCGCTTGTTTGCCGCCATCTTGCGGCATGCGGTCCAATCCTCGTGTTCTGATTTCAGCCCACAGAGCCGCTCTCAGGTCCCGGAAAAATCCATTGTTTGCATCGGGCAGGCTACGACGCGCGGTGGCGACAATATCGTCCACGACGCCCGCAAGCTTCAGATGGCCATAAGCCCGATAGCTGAAGCCAGCGGCAAGAATCGCCTTTTCCTGCGCAGATTGGCGCCATTTCTGCATGCGGACGGCCGTCGGCTGGCTTAGGAACCAAGTCTTGCCCAGCAATGCCTCGACCGTGGTTTCGACTTCGTCCCGAAGGCTGTCGATCACCTGTCGCATCCGTTCGATCCGTTCCGACCGGCCCGATATTTTGTCCAAGCTATCGCGGATCGGTTGCTCCCGCGGGATGTTCGATGTCGCGCCAAATATTGTTGCGAAAAAGCCGGGCGGTTTGCGCGGGGTGTCCGCGCTGCCATCTGCATTGCGCCGACCGAAGCGGAAACTTGG
>JBEEIJ010000169.1:0-9839 GCA_041169905.1 Pseudomonadota bacterium
TGCTGCGCGAGGGTCTGGATATTCCCGAGTGCGGCCTCGTCGCGATCTTGGATGCGGACAAGGAAGGTTTCCTGCGCAGCGAAACGTCGCTCATTCAAACCATTGGCCGCGCTGCACGTAACGTCGAAGGCCGCGTTATCCTATATGCCGACCGGATGACGGGAAGCATGGAGCGTGCAATTCGCGAAACCGACCGCCGCCGCGAAAAACAGCATGCCTATAATATCGAACATGGCATCACACCCGCGACCATCAAGCGCGACATCCACGATATCGTTGCCGACACCGCCAGCCGCGATTCGGTGCTGGTCGAGATTGATGCAGACGGCGCCAATAATCTCGTTGGCCATAATCTGCGGGCCTATATCGACGAGCTTGAAAAGAAGATGCGCGCCGCCGCTGCGGATCTTGAGTTTGAGGAAGCTGGACGCCTTCGCGATGAAATTCGCTCATTAGAAGCCACCGAGCTTGGCCTGCCGCACCAGCAACATGTCGCCGCCCCGCGGGGCCGATCGACGGAAGGTCAGCCCGGCACACGCAAAATGCGGTACGGAAAGACGCAACGGAAATTTGGGAAGTAGGCCTTAGTTCTCAGTTGAAGAGCCGTATAAGCGCGGAAATTCCGGCAAGGCCAAGGATGCCCGCGACAAAACTGCGCCACAGACTGGGCGGGACTTTGCCAAAGGATTTTGCGCCCAGCCAGTTGCCCGCCAGCACAGACGGAAACAGCAACAGCGAGAGCCACAATAAGCGCCCGTTTGCCAAGCCCAAGGCAAAGGCCGAAATCGTGCCCGCAATCGCCGTGGCGAAAAATACGAGCATCATCGATGCGCGCGCTTCCTTGGGTGGAATTGGCTGACGCAGGTAGAATGGCACAACAGGCGGGCCGGGCATCGCGGCAAAGCCGGTCAGGATGCCCGATGCAATCCCCGTCGCTGCGGTCTCCTTTGGTCCCGGGCGCAGTTCGCCGCGTTGTGGAAGCAGGACCAGCGCAAACGCACCGATGGCAATGGCCGCGATCATCAACCGCGCAACGTCAGGTGTTGTGACCTTCAGCAGTAGGACGCCAATCGGTGTCGCCAGCATGGCAAATGCCGCAATCATCAGCGCACTCTGCCGATGCGCGTCGGCAAATATGACCTTTATCCCAACGGGTCCAATCAGCACCTGAAGCAATATGGCAATGACGACCGCTTCGCCCGGGGTGACGATCATCCCGAACAACGGCACCAGAATGATCGCCATGCCAAAACCCGTCAGCCCACGGATATACGCAGCGCCAAAGGTCATTGCAGACAACAGCAGCAATTGCGCGGTGGCAAGGCCAGTCAGGTCGTGAATGTTCAGTGCCCCATGGCCGCATGGTCAGCGGCAGTGAGCGGCTTTTCCGCCTTCACACCTTTTTTGTCGAGCCACGCCTGCATCTCTTTGATTTCGGCCTCCTGCGCCGCAATCACCTTTTCGGCGAGTGCGCGGACTTCGGGATCCTTGCCATGTTCGAGCGCGACTTTGGCCATTTCGACCGCGCCGAGATGATGCGGAATCATGCCCTGCATAAACGCAACGTCCGCATCTTCGGGGATATTGCCCATGCCGGCATGCATTTTGTCATTGGCCGCGGCATAGCCCTTTTGCGCGGCGTTGTAGCCTGCGGTGGCGTCGGCTTGCGCTTCAGTTGCTGTGGCCGCATCATCTGCAGCCGGTTTTTGGCATGCCGCCAACAGCAATATAGCTGCGAGCGTTAAAGGAAGTGTCTTCATCACAATCTCCTTCTCCACAAATTTGCGTTAGCGAATATCGGGCGGGGTCGCTTCATGCGACAGCATCGCGATGGCTTCATCGAGTGTCATGATGCGCTGGCCGTCGGAACCGAGGCTGCGGATGGCGACCTTGCCCTCTTCTGCTTCACGCATGCCAACGACGAGGAGATGCGGCACCTTCGCGACGCTGTGTTCGCGCACCTTGTAATTGATCTTCTCATTCCGCGTGTCGGACCCAACCCGAATGCCCGCCGCTTTCAGCTTGGCCGTAACATCATGCGCATAGCCGTCCGCTTCCGACGTAATCGTCGCCACAACCGCTTGCACAGGCGCCAACCATACAGGGAAGCGACCGGCATAATGCTCAATCAATATGCCAAGGAAGCGTTCATAGCTGCCAAAGATCGCGCGGTGCAGCATGACGGGACGGTGGCGTGCGCCATCCTCACCGACATAGCTTGCGTCGAGACGTTCGGGCATGACGCGGTCAGACTGCAGTGTGCCCACTTGCCATGTGCGGCCAATTGCGTCGGTCAGATGCCATTCAAGCTTTGGCGCGTAAAATGCACCTTCACCGGGCAATTCTTCCCAACCATATTCCGGCGTCGCAAGGCCAGCACGCACGACGGCGTCGCGCAGTTCATTTTCCGCCTTGTCCCAATCCGCATCCGATCCAAACCGTTGGTCAGGACGCAGCGCGAGTTTGATCGAGTAAGTGAAACCAAATTCCTTGTAGATCCGGTCAGCAAGCGCACAAAATGCCTGCACTTCTTCGACAATTTGGTCTTCCCGGCAGAAGATATGCGCGTCATCCTGCGTAAACTGACGCACCCGCATCAGGCCGTGCAAGGCGCCATGCGGTTCATTGCGGTGGCAGCAGCCATTTTCATATATGCGCAGCGGCAGGTCGCGATAGGATTTGATCCCCTGACGGAAAATCAGAACGTGCGCCGGGCAGTTCATGGGCTTCAACGCCATCCAGTCGGCCTCACCCGAAATCACGGGACCCTCATCATCGACATTCGGCACTTCGTCAGGGATCACGAACATATTGGCGCGATATTTGCCCCAATGCCCCGATTGCTCCCACTGCCGCGCGTCCATGACCTGCGGGGTTTTCACTTCCTTATAGCCAGCGCCGTCGATCGCGCGGCGCATATAGGCCTCAAGCTCGCGCCAGATCAGATAGCCATTGGGATGCCAGAAGACGGAACCATGTGCCTCTTGCTGCAAATGGAACAGGTCCATGTCCTGACCCAGACGGCGATGGTCGCGCTTTGCGGCTTCCTCAAGACGGAGCAGATGCGCGTCGAGTTGCTTTTTGTTCAACCAGCCGGTGCCGTAAATGCGGCTCAATTGTGGGTTGTTCTGGTCACCGCGCCAATAGGCACCGGCAACGCGCGTCAGCTTAAACGCGGCAGGATCAAGCTTACCGGTCGACGCCAAATGCGGGCCACGGCACATGTCCATCCAGTCATTGCCCGACCAATAGACCGAAAGCTCTTCGCCTTCGGGCAGCTCAGCCGCCCATTCGGCCTTGAAGCTTTCGCCTGCATTTTGCCATGTCGCGATCAACGCATCACGCGCCATGACTTCGCGGCGCAGCGGCTTATCGGCGCGGATGATGTCGCGCATCTTTTCTTCAATCGCGGGCAGGTCATCCATCGTGAATGGGCCGCGCGATGCGGGCGCCATCACGTCATAATAAAATCCGTCATCGGTCGACGGGCCAAATGTGATTTGCGTACCGGGAAACAGGCCCTGCACCGCTTCGGCAAGGATATGCGCAAAGTCATGGCGGGCAAGTTCAAGCGCGTCCGCCTCATCACGGCTGGTCACCAGCGCGAGCTGCGCATCGGCTTCTAACGGACGCGTGATATCGCGCAATTCGCCATCCACCCGCGCGGCGATCGCCGCCTTCGCAAGGCCGGGGCCAATGGCCGCGGCAATATCCGCCGGGGTAGTGCCGCGCGCGACTTCACGGGCAGTGCCATCGGGAAGGGTAATGCGGATCATCTCGGACATGGATTTACTTGCTTTCAGCTTCGTTTTGGAACCGCCCCTTTGCCAGCCCAAACGCAAAGTCGCAACCCTGCAGCTTTGTCCTTATGCGCTATACCCTTTTCATGCCGAGCAGCGCCCAATCGGTTCCTAGCCCGCAGTCTTTTCGGTGCGATAAGGCACGAAATCACCAAGGCTACAAATGCCGCCGGTCATACCGCTGGTACGGTCCACCAAGCGGAGAATATCTCCGCGACATTTCTGGCTGCCAAATTGTTCGGAGACGAGGATATCACTGTCGCGTGCAAGGCCCGGACAAGGTGAACGCAAAACATTCTTGTACACAAGCCGGCCAGACACGCGGTAGAGCACGATATTGTCGCTGACGCGGATCATATTGTCGGCATTGAAATCACTGATGCAGGTTAACGGTTTCCCCGCGACCTTGCCGCCGATTTCCTTCATTAAGACAGCAGATTGTTTCTCGGTCAGTGGCGCGGGCGGGCGGTCCACTTGGCCGCATGCCGCAACAACCGTCAAAGGCAAAACAAGGCCAGCCAGTTTGAGGATCTGCATCACTCTATCTCCTGAATGCACATAGCTGCTTGATAGCCGCGGCGTGATGAACGGCAGATTATCATAAAATCGCCGCCATGTGGCGTTTTTCACCTGACGTGACTTCAACGATCCTATGGCTAAGGTCGCCATCGGGTGTGGCATCCAGCACCGCCACGGCACGGGCGCCATTTTCCATTTCTAGAATGAGCGTGGCCGGACCGAAACCTTCCTTGCCCGCGGACCGCACAAAGCTGAGTATACGGCCCTTGCCTTGTGGGGCGTCATCCAGCGCGATCTGGTTCGGCACATAGCCCTTCGCCGCTGCACCCGACCACGCGATGTCCGGCTGTGATGCGGTGTAAATGCCGACCGCCTGTTTTGACATCACGCCGCCATTCGCGGTTACCAACGCGGGCTTTGATCCATCGTGGCGCAGGGCATCGACCATCGCGGCGATATTATACATGCTATAGCCATTGCCGGGCCCACCGAAAAAGCTGAGGCCGCCGGTGAGCGTATAATCGCCAAGCGCACGCGCGGCGTCATTCATGGTGTCAACGGCCGCAAATACCGCGCAGGGAAAGCAACTATAAATGTCGACAGGTCCAAGGTCACTGGCCGCAATTCCGGCCTGTCCAAGTGCCGCCGGAATGGCAAAATCAAGTGCCGCCGACCGGTGAATGACACCGCGCTCTGCCAAGGGTGGTTCAGCGGCTTCGGCCGCGCCGGCCAGCCAAACCCATTTGTCTTGCGGCACACCCAGATCGCGCGCTTTGCCTGCGCTGGTCAGGATAATCGCGCCCCCCAGATCGACCGCATCCTGCGCCACATGCCAGCGACGGTAAATATCCGTCAGCGGGTAATTGGCATTGTCGTCGCCCAGCATCGCGTCGGGCGTGCGATAGCCGGGGAATTGTGCGTGGGTCCGCGCTTGAGCTTTTGTTGAAAATGCCGACCACAACGCCGCCAATTCCTGCGCATACGCATCATCGCTTAATCCCAGTTGCATCCGCCGGGCGTTCTCAATCAGGCTATACGCCAGCGGCATGGAAATGATGCCATGGCGGATTTCCGTTCGGCTCAAAATCGGGAAGCTGGATAGGCGATTGTCGAACGGGGTGTCCGAAGGCAAGCGCCAGTCCAACGTCACACTCGCCTTACGCGCGCGCTTTGCGGTCCCGGTCGCTTCGGCGGCCACGAGTACGGCAAGCTCACAAGTCCCGCGGCGGATATCGCCCGCCAATTCGTTCAACATCGCCTGCGGGCTTTGACCGCCGACGTCGGCATAGATGAGCCGTGGCGCGCTGATACCGCCAGCTGCTCCAAAGGCTTCGGGCGTATTGTCGGGCGACCCGGTGCCTAGACTGACGCCGCTGTCCTCGAACGTGCGGATCGCGGCAATGGTGTCAATCGCCGCCGCAACCGACGGGGAGCGGCCCGTATCGGCCAGTGCAACCTTGATAGCGGCGCCAGCCAATTCGCGCGGGCTTGGCCATTCGCCGGAAACTGTCTTTCGGCTGGCTTCGCCCACGCCAATAATGACCGGCGCGCTTGCATCAAAATTGCTCATCATTCACTCCCGATTATCTCTTAACTGCACGCTTAAATATGCTAGCAGTTGATGCAAGTTTAAAGGCACGGGCAAAGGAGAGCGCACATGGCGAAATGGCCGAAATTGACGTGGGACAAAGAACCAACCGGTCCGTTGAAGGGGATTAAGGTTGTCGACATGGCCACGGTTGTTCTTGGGCCTTATGCCACCGTGCAATTGGCCGACCTTGGCGCGGAGGTCATTAAAATCGAAAATAGCGAGGGCAACACACCGGGCGACCTGATGCGCCATGGCGGTGATTCGCCCAGCAAGCAGCATGGCCCCATCTTCACGGCGCTCAACCGCAACAAAAAAGCCATCAACCTCAATATCAAAAAGCCGGAAGATAAAGCCGTCCTCGAAGCGTTGCTGGAGGAGGCCGATGTCTTCATCCATAATGTCCGCATGGCCGGCGTTGAACGGTTGGGATTTGGCTATGAGGCGGTCAAGGCGATCAACCCCAATATCGTCTATGTCCACTGCGCCGGATTTGGGGCGGGTGGCGCCTATGGCGAGCGGCAGGCCTATGACGACCTGATTCAAGCGGCTTCGGGCTTTGCGGCCTTAAGCGAGCAGCGCGATGGTGGCCGCCCGACCTATTCGCCCAGCCTTGTCGCGGATAAAGTCAGCGGTCTGTTCGCGGCCAATGCAACCATGGCGGCATTGCTTGCGCGTGCAGGCGGGCAAGGCGGACAATTTGTTCAAGTGCCCATGTTCGAATGCTTCACCTGGTTCAACATGGTCGAAAATCTGTGGGGCGAAACCTTCATCCCCGGCAATGGCCGCATGGGCTATACGCGTTCGGTAAACCCGCGTCGGCGACCTTATCCGACCAAGGACAGCTTCATCGCGATCGTCCCTTATAATGACCGGCAATGGGCGAAGTTTTTTGAACTGGGCGGCCGGCCCAATGTGTTCGACGACCCGCGCTTTTCGACCTATCAAGAGCGTACAAAACACACCGGCGACTTATACGCACTCATCGAAGAAGTAAGCGCGCTGCGCACCACCGCCGAATGGCTGGACCTGTTGGCCGAACATGACATTCCAGCGATGAAATATAACCGCATGGCGGATGTGCTCACCGATCCGCATCTGGCCGACGTCGGCTTTTTCGAAGAGCTGGAATCGCCCGACATCGGCACATATCGATCGATGAAGCATCCCGTGCATTATGCGGGAACGCCCGCGTCAAACTATGCGCATCCGCCGATGCTGGATGCCGATGGTGATGAAATTAGGGCCGCGTTGGGGATGTGAAGGGTTGCCTAGTGCTTTGCTCGCCACGTTTCGTCATCCTGAACTTGTTTCAGGATAACAAGCGGCGGTCGTGCGTTATCCTGAAACAAGTTCAGGATGACGAGGTCCTAGAGTTGCCCAGCCCTAAACCAACAGCCCGCGCATGATCAGGTCGATGCTATGCTCGCGATAGGCATCGCGCATATTTTCGTTAAAATCGTCCTGATTATAACAGTGGCGCAACACCAGGCGTGACGAATAAAATCGGTCAGCCGCGCCCGTCACGGTAAAGTAGAAAAACTGCGGATCAAGCTTGCGGAATTTGCCCGCCTTTACGCCTTCGGCGATCAGCGCGTCATACACCTTTGAAATAGGCTTCAGATACAGGTCGGCGATACGGGCCGCTTCAACCGGCGCGCTGTCGCGCACCATGCGCATCAACAGACGGTTCAGATAGGGAAACGCATAATATGTGTCGATGACGGCACCGATGTGAATGCGCAATTTGTCTTCCGGCGGCATGTCTTTTGCGAGCAACGCGCCAAGGCTGAAAACAATATTGCCCATGTCGCGATCAAGCAGCGCCAGCATCAAGCCGTTTTTGTTGCCGAAATAATATTTGACCAACGCACTGTTCAGGCCTGCGCGAAGCGAAAGTTCCGATAGCGAAAGGTCGATGGTATCGCCCTCACGCATGATCTGGCTTGCCGCTTCGATAAGCTGGTCGCGCGCTTTTGCATTATCGCCCGCTTCATTCACCAGCCTTGGTCCTGTCGTGGCCATTGGCGTCTACTCCCCCCGTTTACGTAGGGTTACTTATAAACAGGTTCATCCCACCATGGGAAGAAGTCCGGCATATCTGCGGAAACTTTATCGGGATAAACGGGTGCGCGCTTTTCAAGGAAGCTGGATATGCCCTCCTTTGCGTCGCCTGAACGTGACCGGCGGTAAATCGCGCGGCTGTCAATCTGATGCGCGGCCATGGGATGTTCGGCAGCAGACAGCCGCCACAACATCGCCCGCGTGAGGGCAATCGACACGGCCGCGGTGTTGTCGGCGATTTCGCGTGCCAATGCCCGCGCGGCGTCCATCAAGTCTGCAGGCGCATGAATGGAACGCACCAGCCCGCCTTGAAGTGCCTCAGCCGCGTTGAAAACCCGGCCCGTCATGCACCATTCCAGCGCCTGTTGCATGCCCACCAGCCGCGGCAAAAACCAGCTTGAGGCGGCCTCTGGCACAATCCCGCGCCGCGCAAAAACAAAGCCAAAGCGCGCCGTGTCACTGGCCAAGCGGAAGTCCATGGGCAGTTGCATCGTTGCACCAATACCGACAGCAGCGCCGTTGATGGCACCAATCACAGGCTTTTTGCATTGGAAAATCCGCAGCGTTAACCGGCCACCGGAATCGCGCACGCGTTCATCGGAAAGCGTTTCGACTTCGGACCGACTCGCGAACACGTCGCCGCCACCCTCGGGTGTCAAATCAGCCCCTGCACAAAATGCACGATCACCCGAACCCGTTACGATGACGGCGCGCACCGCATCATCCGCATCCACCAAATCAAATGCCGCACACATTTCGCGCATCATCACATTTGTAAACGCATTCATCTTTTCAGGACGATGCATTGTGATGGTCGCGATGCCGTCTGCGACATCATAAAGGATTTGGGTGAACGCAGTCATGCGATCAACGCGGTGCCATACGGATGGCGCCGTCGATGCGGACGTCTTCTCCGTTGAAATATCCGCACTCGATCATGGTCATCGCAACCTGCGCGAACTCATGCGGATGGCCGAGGCGTTTCGGGAAAGGAACAGACGCAGCAAGCGCATCCTTCACCGCTTGCGGCGCGCCGTTCATCAATGGCGTGTTAAAGATGCCCGGCAGAATCGTGTTGACGCGAATGCCTTCGCTCATCAGGTCGCGTGCGATTGGCAAGGTCATGCCGACAACGCCGCCCTTTGATGCGGAATAGGCTGCTTGGCCCATCTGGCCGTCTTCAGCAGCGACTGAAGCGGTGTTCACCATCGCGCCGCGTTCGCCATCTTCCATGGGCTCAAGCGTCAACATGCCAGCCGCCGACTTGGCGATGCAGCGGAACGTGCCGACCAAGTTGATCTGGATGATGCGGTCAAAGGCATCGAGCGGGAAATGCTTGATCGATCCGTCTTCCTTCGAACGGCTTGCGGTCTTCGCCGCGTTACCTGTGCCAGCACAATTGACCAAGATGCGTTCCTGACCATGCGCAGCACGCGCCTTGGCGAACCCTGCATCTACGCTTTCATCGCTGGTGACGTTCACGTTGCAGAATACACCGCCGATTTCGGCTGCAAGTGCCTCGCCCTTGTCAGCCTGCAAATCAAAGATGGCGACCTTCACACCCTTTGCGGCAAGCGCGCGGGCGGTTGCCTCACCAAGGCCAGATGCGCCGCCGGTGACGACTGCTGCGACTGTTGAATCCAGTTTCATGTAAATTCCCTTTTCAAATACCGTAGTGCTGAGCCTGTCGAAGCGCGTTTAACCGATAAGCGCCCTTCGACAGGCTCAGGGCTACGGTGAAGTTTATCCGGTTGAGTACTATACCCGCTCAATGATCGTGACGTTGGCCTGACCGCCGCCTTCGCACATCGTCTGCAAACCATATTTGCCACCACGTGCTTCAAGCGCGTTCAGCAATGTCGCCATCA
>JBEEIJ010000170.1:0-3148 GCA_041169905.1 Pseudomonadota bacterium
GCGCGCATCGGGAAAACATGCGGACAGTGTGTTCGTCGTTGTTCCGGCCAGTATGGATATCAATGTCGCCCCGGGGGCCAAAATTCGTCCTATCTCTGGCGCCAGTTCAGCCAAAAGCTGCGGCTTGATGCCCAATATGACGACATCAAAGCGCGTGTCCAATGCCGCTGACGACCGATGGAGTTGGACGCCCTCTGGCAGGTTTTCCGCAACCGGATCGATGATGTGGAATGTGACGGGTGCGACATCGGCAGCAAGCCAACCGCGCAGCATCGCGCTCCCCATATTACCACAGCCGTAAAAGCAAATTTTAGAGGGAAAAGCGGACACAATGAAGACCTTGCGACTATTTACGCTGTCGTCATGCCCTATCCTTGCGCCAACGGCAACCGCAGGAACAAGGACAGGCCTTCGGGCGGTGGCGCCGGTGGGGCACTTGCGTGCCGAACGGCATCGGCGCGCGCACGATTGAGGATGGCCGCTGGCACGCCGGGATCATGAAACACATTGTCCGCTTCACCAAGCAGCCGCGCAGTAAGTAACGTAAGGTCATCGGGATCGGCGGAGAGCAATGTAATCTCAATCAAACGGTCGCCCTTTGGATTTTCGGCCTGCATGATCCAATTGTCGACCGTCGCGTCGTCATGCGTGCCGAACGGGTCAAGCATGCCACCGGCGGCGAAACCCTGATCCAATGCACGGCGACGCTGCGCCCCTTCTGACCAACGCGCGCGGATTTTGCTGCGCGCGCCGGAAATGGCCTCGGCCAGCGGACCCAATGTTTCAGGCAGTAATGTTTCGATACGCTGGCGAATGGCCTTGGCCATGCCCGCCGATGCGCCGCCGGTGCCGACTGCAATCAACACCGGGGTCCTGTCGACAATCGCCGGAGTCGTAAAATCGCAAATTTCGGGGCGATCGACGACGTTGACCAGCAAGCCGCGGGCTTTCAATGCGTCGGCAGCAATGCGGGCTTCATCTTCTTCGGCGATGGCGACGAAGGCAATCCGTGCCGCGCCATCGGCGGCGTCGACGCAAATGCCGCCCGCGCGTTCAATCAGCCGCCGTTTTGCATCCGCCATTTCGCCTTCACCGACCAAAATGACATGTCGGCCCTTCAGATTTATGAAAATGGGGAGCTGGTCCAAAGCTGTATCCTTATTTCAGCCAGTCGGGCACATGCTCGGCAGCGAGAATGGTCTCGGGCGAAATACGTTCCGCAACCACCGCGAATTTATCGCCGTCGACGAGCACTTCGGGGACGAGGCCGCGGCTGTTATAGGTGCTTGCCATCGTCGCACCATAAGCGCCAGCGGTGCGGAATACGCCAAGGTCATTGGCCTCCACAACATCGATTTCGCGGCCCATGGCAAAGGTATCGCCAGTTTCGCAGACGGGGCCAACAATGTTGGCGGTCATTTTGCGGCCATTTGGTTCCACCGCGTCAAAATCATGCCACGCGTCATATAATGCGGGCCGGGCCAAGTCATTCATCGCGGCATCGACAATGGCAAAGGGGGCATTACCCGATCCGGGCTTCACGCGAATAACGCGTGTCAACAGGACGCCCGCATTTCCGGCGATGACACGGCCGGGTTCGAACATCAAACGCACGCCCCAGTCCTTGGTCACGCGCGCAACCATCGCGCCATATTCGGCGGGTTCAGGGGGATTGTCACCGTCGCGATAGCGCACGCCAAGGCCGCCACCCAAGTCAACATGGGTGATTTTGTGGCCGTGACCGCGCAGTTCCGCAATCAGGACGCCGACTTTTGTAAACGCTGTTTCCAACGGCTCAAGGCTGGTCAACTGGCTACCGATATGCAGCGCAACGCCGCGCATATTCAGACCGGGCAAAGCGTTTAAGCGCCCATAAATTTCCGGGGCGCGGTGAATGCCCACGCCAAATTTATTGTCGGCCTTCCCGGTTGAAATCTTGCCATGCGTTCCAGCATCGACATCGGGATTGATGCGCAGCACGGCGTTCGCTTGATAGTTCAACGCGTCGGCAAGCGTCGCAAGCTCGCGGCCTTCTTCTTCGGACTCGATATTGAATTGCCCGATACCTGCCTTCAATGCGCGGACGATTTCTTCGGCTGTCTTGCCAACGCCCGAAAACACAATGTCTTCTGGTGCCATGCCGGCGGCCAGTGCACGGTCCATTTCGCCGCCCGACACAACATCCGCGCCATAGCCCTGACGCGCGAGCACCTTGAGCACCGCCAAGTTCGGATTGGATTTTACGGCAAAGGCCAAATGCGGGTTATCAAGGGCTGACAAGCCAGCGCGGAACACTTGCGCGTGCCGCTCCAGCGTCGCGCGCGAATAGATATATACAGGTGTGCCGACCGCCGCCGCGATATCGGGCAGGGCGACATCTTCGGCGTGCAACACGCCATTTTTAAGGTCAAAATAGTTCATAGGATAAGATACTTATTTGGAAGGCGTTTTTTCGGACGAAGCGTTCTGTTCGGGGTCAAACGGTTTTGGCTCTTGCCCCGGCGGAATGTCGAACGGATCATCTTCGCGCCGGTCGGACCGTTTCAGCAACTCGTCGGTGCGCCCTGGCCGTGCCTGAACCGATGGGGTCGTGAGAAGCTTCGCCTTTTGGTCGGTGGTCTGGCCATAAGCTTGCGGCGGCATGCTATTGCCCGTGCGCGGTTCCAGATCGCCCACTTTGCCGCAGCCCGCAACGCACATGGCGACGCCAATGATGAAGGTGGTGCGCGCCGGTTTCATGCCTCAAGTTCCTTTTTGGCGGTACTGATGGCTTCTTTTACGCGCATAGGTGCCGTGCCGCCAGCACTCGTCCGGCTGTTTACCGATCCGTCGATCGACAGATCGGGCAAATTGCAGCCAGCGAGCGCAGGATTGATGGCAGACAGATCGTCTACGGTAATTTCGGACAGGCCTATGCCACGCGCCTCACAGGATTTGACGACGCTGCCGGTGACATGATGTGCCTCGCGGAACGGCATGCCAAATTCGCGTACCAACCAGTCGGCCAGATCGGTCGCGGTGGAAAAACCGCTGCCCGCAACCTCGCGCATGCGCGGCGTGTTAAACGTCACATTGGCGACCATGCCCGTCATCGCGGCGATGGACAAGGCGAGCAGGTCAAATGCCTCAAACACAGGCGGCTTATCGT
>JBEEIJ010000171.1:0-18362 GCA_041169905.1 Pseudomonadota bacterium
CAAATCAGCAAGACCCTCGGCTTCGTTTAGATCAAGCCGGCCATTGGCAAAGGCCCTGCGCGTAAACTCACCGGCCTCTGCCGCGCGCACATCGGGAAACTGCGATATGGCTTTTTCGACAGCGCGAACGACGGCACGGCCACCATGAATATGAAGCTCAGCGAGGTCCTCTCCCGTTGCGCTATCAGGACCCGGAAAGAGCAGGACAAGCGCTTGGTCGAGTGTCTCCCCGCTGTCTGGCGACCGTAAGATAGCCAGCGATGCGCGCCGCGGCTTTGGTGTCCGGCCCACAAGCCCGTGCACCACATCAAACGCCGCGGGGCCGCTGATGCGAATAATCGCTATGGCAGCCGGCGGCGCACCGCTGGACAGTGCAAAAATAGTATCGGTGGCGGACATCAAAGCTCTATTTTTTGTCTTTGCTGCTCACGCCCGACATGGCGGCTTTTGCACCCGTTTCAATCAGTTGTTGAAACAGCTGCAATCCCATTTGCCCCATTGGCGCAATTTGCTTGCCAAGTTCCTGCAGCTGGTCGATGCCGCCGGCGCCGTTCATCAGGTTCGTGACCTTTTCAACATAGGCCTCATTGGCCTTGGTCACATCGGGTAAACCCAAAAGCGCGCGGGCCTCTTCTGGCGAACAATCGATCTCTATGTTCATCTTCATGGCCGGGACTCTCCTCTTGATGGTAAGACATACTATAAAGACAACATCGAATCACGCAATTGCGGAGAATGTCCGCACAGGAGCAAGATATGGGCGACATGATAAAGATTGCGGCACTGAACGAAGATGCCTTGTTTCCGGCATATCTCGCCGCTCCGGTTGGCGCAGCGAAAGCAGCTATCATCGTCATACCCGAAATTTTCGGCGTAAATGCTGGTATTCGCCAAAAATGCGATCGCTTAGCTAATGATGGCTATCTGGCGATTGCACCCGACATTTTCTGGCGTTTCGCGCCCGGTGTCGAACTTAATCCCGATGTGGAATCACAGCTTCAAGAAGCGTTCGGCTATTTTGGCCAATATGATGCCGATGACGGTGTCAAAGACATTGAGGCTGCTATTCACGCGATACGCGGTGGCATTTCAGGCCACGCCCCCGTTCAACATGTGGGCTGCGTCGGCTACTGCCTGGGTGGACGGCTTGCCTATATGGCGGCGACGCGCACCGACATCAGCGCATCCGTTGGCTATTATGGCGTCATGATTGATCAGATGCTTGGTGAGAGTCATGCGATTGCCCACCCGCTCATGCTGCACATCCCGACCGCAGACCATTTTGTCGGTCCCGAGGCGCAGGCGGCGATCCATGCAGGGCTTGGCAGTCATCCAAAGGTAACGTTGCACGATTATGAAGGGCTCGACCACGGCTTTGCAGCCGAGATGGGCAACCGCCGGAACGAAGCTGGCGCGGCATTGGCCGATTCACGCACAGCAGCGTTTTTTGCAGAGCATCTAAATTGAGGGCTATCTGACCATCGTCAGATGCCCTCAAAAATTAGCGGCTGATCAGCGCGATGACGTAGCTGCCGACGCCCAGCGCGGGATCGGTCCAGCCTTCATAGATCATCTTACCAGCAACATAGACAATCACGGCCATGCCCAGCCATGCAATCCATTTATAGCGTTCGATATATTGGGCGATGATGTTCGCCGCGACACCCATGAGCGCAACGGCAAAGATCAGACCAACAATCATGATGCCCGGATGATCCTTGGCAGCGCCTGCCACGGCCAGAACATTGTCGAGGCTCATCGATACATCGGCAACCGCAACCGCCCATGCCGCCGCAGCAAAGCTTTTGGCAGCCGGAATACCGCTATTTTCGTCACCTAAAATTTCAGGAGAGCCGGGCGATTCCGTTGCTTCGCTGCGTTGAAGGTCGCGGTACATTTTCCACGCAACCCAGATCAGCAACAATCCGCCGACGAAGATGAGGCCAATGACACCCATCAACAAATTGACCATCAACGCAAACACCACCCGCAAAACAAGCGCTGCGATGACCCCGATGAAAATGACCTTTTTGCGCTGTTCCGCAGGCAGACCCGCAGCCAAAGCGCCAACAACGATCGCATTGTCCCCTGCAAGCACGAGGTCAAGCAAGATGACCGAACCCAAAGCGGTCCACGCGCTCGTGGTGTTCAGATTGGAGAAGTCATTGACGATATGACCCCAAATTTCGGCAGGTCCGCCAAATGACATCGCCGATGACGCGGTCGCAATTAAAAATTCAAACATCATGATGTCGCCTATCGCTTACTGATTCATCGAATCGAAGAAGTCTTCGTTGGTCTTCGAATCCTTCATCTTGTCGAGCAGGAATTCCATCGCATCGATGGTGCCCATTTGCATAAGGATGCGGCGCAGGACCCACATTTTCTTGAGCTTGCCTTCCTCGACCAGCAATTCTTCCTTACGCGTGCCGGACTTGCCGACATCAAGCGCTGGGAAGATACGCTTATCCGCGACCTTACGATCGAGGACGATTTCGGAGTTGCCGGTGCCTTTGAATTCTTCAAAGATGACTTCATCCATGCGGCTTCCGGTATCGATCAGCGCGGTTGCGATGATGGACAAGGAACCACCTTCCTCGATATTTCGTGCCGCGCCGAAGAAACGCTTTGGACGTTGCAATGCGTTCGCATCCACACCGCCGGTCAACACCTTGCCCGATGATGGAACCACCGTGTTATAGGCACGGCCAAGACGCGTGATCGAGTCAAGCAAGATGACAACATCATGCTTATGCTCAACCAGACGCTTTGCTTTTTCGATAACCATTTCAGCGACTTGCACGTGACGGGTTGCGGGTTCATCGAAGGTGGAGGACACAACCTCACCCTTCACCGAACGCTGCATATCGGTGACTTCCTCTGGACGTTCGTCGATCAACAATACGATCAAGAACACTTCAGGATGGTTTTCGGTAATGGCGCGGGCAATATTCTGCAGCAACACGGTCTTACCGGTACGTGGCGGCGCAACGATGAGCGCGCGCTGGCCCTTACCTTGCGGGCTGACAATATCGATAACCCGCGCGGATTTGTCCTTCACCGTTGGATCAAGCGAGTCCAAAGTCAGCTTTGAATCTGGATAAAGTGGCGTCAGGTTATCGAAGTTAACGCGATGACGGACGGCGTCCGGATCATCAAAGTTGATCTTCATCACCTTGGTCAGGGCAAAATAACGCTCGCCATCTTTCGGCGCACGAATTTCACCTTCAACGGTGTCACCAGTGCGCAGACCAAATTGGCGGACCATATTTGGCGATACGTAAATATCGTCTGGACCCGCCAGATAGTTTGCTTCTGGCGAGCGCAAGAAACCAAAGCTGTCGGGCAAAACTTCAATCGTACCAAGACCCATGATCTGCTCACCATCTTCGGCCAGCTCTTTCAGGATGGCAAACATGAGATCCTGTTTGCGCAAGGTCGACGCGCCCTCAACACCAAGCTCTTCAGCCATCGATACGAGGTCGGCGGGGTTTTTGCTTTTCAGCTCTTTCAAATGCATAGGTAATTCCGTTGAATGGACCATTGGCCCAGATTGCAGGTGGGCATTGTGCCCGATTGAGAGCCGGTTTTTAAAAAGACAACCGGCAAGATGTTGAAAGTTGGTGGCGCGGTTGTTGTTGAGGTCGCGCCTCACGCCCAGGACGGGCTTGGACTGTTAAATAGGCTGCGATACGTGCGCCGTCAACTGTTCTGCAAAAACGCTTAGGGTGATCGTTAGAAAGGTTTGGCTACGACCAATATAACGATGATAGCGGCCGCAATGCCCGGCACTTCGTTCAACAGGCGTAATTGCTTGCCCGTCAGCTTCCGTTCGCCGCGTGCGAGCTTCTTCGCATAGCTAACGATCCAGCCATGATATCCCGACAGGCCCAGCACGAAAAGCAATTTGGCATGGAACCAGCCTTCGGCCATCGCACCGATATGCCAAGCCAGAAATAGTCCCACAAGCCAGACAATGATGATCGATGGATTGAGGATGATTTTGATAAGCTTGGACTCGCGGTCCACCCATTTGGCAGCCTCTTCAGACCTTTCAGCACTTTCCTGATGATAGACAAAAAAGCGCGGGAGCATAAACAGCCCCGCCATCCAGAAAATCACGAAAATGATATGGGCAGACTTTAACCAGATATACAGCACAGATAGCGTTTCCGTCATGACAACGGCCTTTATGGGTTAACCCTTGCGGACCAGTTTAAGAAGCATTTCGACATTTTCAATCGGCGTATCCGGCAAAATACCATGGCCGAGATTGAAAATATGGGGGCGGCCGGCAAACGCCGATAGAATATTGTCCGCAGCCTCTTTCAAGACCTGACCACCCGCAATCAGCGCGAGTGGATCAAGATTGCCCTGCACCGGCAGACCTTTTGGCAGCTCTCGGTTGGCCCAATGCGGATCAACCGTTTCATCCAATCCCAATGCATCAACGCCCGTGCCTTCGGCATAAGCGGCAAGCTTTCCGCCTGCGCCTTTGGGAAAGCCAATGATCACGGCATTCGGATTGCGCGCTTTTAAGCGACGCACGATTTCCGCATTTGGCGCGATGACCCATTTTTCGAATTGTGCTGGGGACAAAGACCCTGCCCAGCTGTCAAACAACTGAACCGCGTCAACGCCGGCATCAATTTGATTGGCGAGATAATCGACCGTTGCCGAAATGATCGCTTCGATCAGACCAGCAAAACGCTCCGGCTCTGCGTGGGCCATTCTGCGGGCCTCTGCTTGGTCTTTGCTACCCTGACCATGCACCATGTACGTAGCGACCGTCCACGGGCTTCCAGCGAAGCCCAGGAAGGTTGTTTCGGCTGGCAGTGCCGCCGATACTTTACGCACCGTATCGATAACAGGGTTGAGCCGTTCAGGCGCCGGCACAAAGCCTTCAAGCCGTGATTCCGCCAAGCGC
This sequence comes from Pseudomonadota bacterium, assembly GCA_041169905.1. Lineage (GTDB taxonomy): Bacteria > Pseudomonadota > Alphaproteobacteria > Sphingomonadales > Sphingomonadaceae > Sphingorhabdus_B. The sequence continues at coordinate 4,928 of JBEEIJ010000171.1, forward strand.
GGCGCAAGCCTTGGACCTTCGCCGGTTTCGAACCATAGATCCTGACCCATGGCATGCGGAATAACGAGAATGTCGGAGAATAATATCGCGCCATCAAAACCAAAGCGCTTGATCGGCTGCAGCGTTATCTCTGTCGCGGCATCGCTGTCATAAGCAAGCGCCAGAAACCCGCCCTTTTCAGAGCGAAGGGCACGATATTCCGGAAGATAGCGGCCTGCCTGTCGCATGAGCCAGATAGGCGGAACCACTTCTTGGTTGCCCTTCAGGACGTTAAGCAGTTTTTTCGAGGCTTGCGCTGACATAAGCGGCAGAGATCCAATCAAAATATATATTTATATAAAGGATGATGAAAGATGATGTGCTGTTGATATCGCAGGCCTTAAAAGCTTTTGCGGATATTGCCAACATCTTGACGTCCAAGGGCAAACACAATCCAACGGAGTCGCAAATTCCATCCCCATTATTCACAGGCTGTGGATAGCATATTGCCCCTGTGGATAGACTGTGCCCGAATCGAAAGGTTATTCGGCGATAGTGGGGAAGATAGGGTGGGTGAAAACTTGTCCCTTGATTTATCCCCAACCTACCAACAAGACTGTGAGTCATGAGCCAACGTTTTCATCTTCATCTGCTTTCGGACTCCACAGGCGAGACGCTTGAAAACATTGCGAAGGCCGCATTGGCGCAGTTTGATGGCGCCGAAAATGTCGTAAAGCATTTTTGGCCAATGGTCCGTTCGGAAAGCCATCTCGACCGTATATTGCTCGACGTCGCGACGAACCCCGGCCTTGTCCTGTTCACATTGGTCAACCGCGACACGCGGCGCAAGTTGGAAACGCGATGCCGTGCCATGGGGTTGCCTGCGGTGGCAGCACTTGATGCGGTGAGTGACGCCATGTCGAATATGCTTGGGCAAGAGGCAAAAGCCCGCCCGGGGCGGCAGCACGCGATGGATGCAGCCTATTTTGCGCGCGTTGATGCTATCCAATTTACCATTGCCCATGACGACGGCATCAATGCGCAAAATTGGGAAGAGGCGGATATCGTCCTTGCGGGCGTGTCACGGACATCCAAAACGCCAACGAGTATTTATCTGGCCAACCGCGGATATAAGACCGCGAATATCCCCATCGTCCCCGAAGCGCCGCCGCCACCAATATTGTTTCAGTTGAAACACCCGATGGTGATTGGCCTTGTCACCAGCGCCGAACGGCTGGTTCAGGTGCGGCGCAATCGGCTGCTATCGTTGAATCAGGCGCCCGACACCGATTATGTTGATGAGGAAAAGGTAAAGGCTGAAGTCGCGCATGCGCGGCGTATGTTTGCCGATAATGGTTGGCCGGTGCTGGATGTGACGCGGCGTTCGATTGAAGAAAGCGCTGCGGCTATCATCAATCTGTTCAATGAACGCGAACTGGCCGAGGCCGCAAAAACATGACTCTCATCCTTGCGTCACAAAGCGCCGGGCGGATCGCGATGTTGCGCGCTGCGGGTGTTGATGTTGAGCCTTGCCCAGCGCTGGTTGATGAAGACAGCATCAAAACGGCGCTTACGCAATCGGGCGCTAAACCCCGCGATATTGCCGATGCACTTGCCGAAGCCAAAGCGCTCAAAATATCACGCAAACAGCCAACCTCGATGGTAGTTGGCTGTGACCAAATATTGCTGAGTGCCGACGGAAAAATCTTTGATAAGCCCGAAGATAAAAACCAAGCACGCGCACATCTCGCGGCATTGTCGGGCGCATCGCACAGGCTGATAAGTGCTGCGGTCATATGCGAACAGGGCAAGCCTGTCTGGCGGATTGTCGACGGCGCGCAAATGACGATGCGTGCGCTCAGCGCCGCATTCATCGATCAATATGTCGACACATATTGGGATGAAATACGGCATTGTGTGGGTTGCTATCGCATTGAAGCCGAAGGCGCTCAGTTATTTGCCAGCGTAAGCGGCAGCCAATTCACGATAATTGGTATGCCCTTGCTTCCCATTCTTGAATATCTGCGGGTGAGGGGTCTTTTGCCAACATGACTATATATGCCGAAGTTATCGGGCACCCGATTTCACATTCTAAATCACCGCTGATCCATGGCCACTGGCTGCGGCATTTGGGACTAATTGGGGAATATCGGGCGCATGACGTGTTGCCCGAAAATCTGGAGCAATATTTTGCGACCCGCGCCGCCGATGCCAATTGGCGCGGATGCAACATCACCATACCCCACAAGATTGCGGCGCTGGATTTTGTGAGCGACCCAGGGGATGTCCGCACGTCTATCGGTGCCATCAACACCGTGTTCCGCAATGAATCGGGCGCTTTGGTTGCAACCAACACCGACGCAGGGGGCTTTTATGGTCCAATCGCCGATGTGCCTATTGTGGGTGAAACCGCAGTCGTCATTGGTGCGGGTGGTGCTGCGCGTGCGGTGCTTTTTGCTTTGGCTCAGGCCGACGTTGGCGAAGTTGTTCTTGTGGCGCGCAATGCGTTGAAGGCTGCAGGTTTGCTGGCCCATTTTGGCCTGAAGGGCAAAGTGGTTGGATTTGATGCACGGCTACCCGAAGCTGCCTTACTCGTGAACGCAAGCCCGCTGGGTATGGTTGGGCAAGAGGCGCTTGATATCGACCTGTCGCCTTTGCCCGAACATGCGTTGGTCTATGATCTGGTATATGCGCCCATTGAAACGCCGTTGCTAAAGGCTGCGCGCGCGCGGGATTTGGAAACGGTCGACGGGCTTGAAATGCTTGTGGGTCAGGCCGCCATTGCCTTTGAATTATTCTTCGGTGTTGCCCCACCAGAAGAAGGCGAAGATGAACTGCGCGCGTTGCTGTTGAAATGAACAAGCCACTTATAATTGGGCTCACAGGCTCCATCGGCATGGGGAAATCGGCCGTGGCGGCGATGTTCGCGGATGAAGGCGTTCCTGTTTTTGACGCTGATGCAGCTGTGCACGATATGCAAAAGGCAGGCGGCGCGCTTGTCGCAGAGATTGAGGCGGCTTTTCCCGGAACCACGACTGCCGTTGGTGTCGACCGCAAGGCGTTGGGCGCTGCGGTTTTTGGTAACCGCGATCAGCTGGCGAAACTTGAATCGCTGATTCACCCTGCGGTGGCCGAACGCCGCAAAGTTTTTCTCGCAGGCCACAAAGACGCAGATATGGTCGTGTTCGATATACCCTTATTGTTTGAAAAGGGCGGACAAGCCGGCGTCGATGTGACGGTGGTGGTATCCGCGCCCGCGTCAGATCAACGCGCGCGTGTGCTGGCGCGTCCCGGTATGGTTCCCGAAAAATTCGAACAGATATTAAAGTTACAAATGCCGGATGCCGACAAGCGCGCGCGCGCCGATTATATCATTGATACCGGACAGGATATTGCAGCAACGCGCGAGGACGTACGCGCACTTGTCAAAAAGCTGCGCTTGGGTCTTGCATAAGGCTGCAAAGAGGCTCACATCTCATTATAGAATGCGTGAAATTATATTCGATACCGAAACGACTGGATTTGACCCCGCAAACGGGGATCGCATGGTCGAAATCGGCTGCATTGAAATGATAGGCCGGGTCATGACCGGCAATCACTATCACGCATATTTCAATCCGCTTCGCCCAATGCCCGCTGCCGCTGAACAAGTGCATGGGCTTTCCGACCGCTTTTTGTCGGATAAGCCTGTTTTTGCGGAAAAAGCAGACGAGCTGCTCGCATTTCTGGGGGACAGCCCCTTGGTCGCGCATAATGCCAGTTTCGACTTCGGCTTTTTAAACCATGAATTGCAATTTTGCGGACGCACACCCATTTCGATGGACCGCATGGTGGACACTGTCGCGCTGGCACGCGTTAAAAATCCCGGTGCAAAGCTGTCACTGGATGCCTTGTGTACGCGTTACGGCATCGACCGCAGCCACCGTGTCAAACATGGTGCGTTGTTGGACGCAGAGCTGCTGGCGCAATTATATATTGAACTCACCGGCGGCCGGCAAATTGGTCTAGGCCTCGCCGATAATGACATTTCTGATACCGATTTGGCTCAAATAGACGTGAGCAGTGTTCAAACAACGAAAATTTTCCGGCCTGCGCGCGCGCATAGTGCTTCGACAGAAGAATTGGGGCGGCATGCGGATTTTGTAGCGAAGATTAAAGACGCGCTTTGGCTTCAGACGGGGTCAACGCTTTAACAAAGGAGACAGGCAATGGATATCAGGGTTTCAGGACATCAGGTCGACACCGGTGCAGCACTCCAGACCCATGTGGAAACACGGCTTGGATCCATTGCTGAAAAATATTTCTCAAAAGCCTTATCTGCCCATGCGACATTTGGCCGCGCGCCGCATGATGGCTTTACCAGTGACATTGTGATGCATGTGATGCAGGGCCTTGTCCTGAAAGGCAGGGGTGAGGCGCAGGATGCGCATGTCGCCTTGGACCGAGCTGCCGAGCGCATTGAAAAGCAATTGCGTCGATATATGCGCCGTCTGCAAGATCGCCATGTTCAGGCGGCTTACGCGGTGGCGCAGGAAGAAGCAGCCTATACGGTATTTGACGGCAGTGATGGCGAACTGGAGACGCCAGCCCCCGACGCACCAGTAATTGTCGCCGAGATGCGTACCGATATCCCTGAATCTACAGTGTCGGATGCCGTTATGTTGATGGATTTGCGCAATACGCCTGCGTTGTTATTCAAAAACACTGGAACTGGACGGCATAATATGGTTTATCGCCGCGAAGACGGCACGATCGGTTGGGTTGAACCAAAATCCGCGCCATAAATACCGGTCACATTCGATTAGTTTTCTTTACCAATTCAAATATTTAGGGATTGTGCTGCTAGGTGAAGCAGGCGCATTTGAAAGAAATATGATAAGACTTTCTACAAGGCTCGTTGAAGGGGCCGTTGCTGCTAACATGGTATGTTCGGGCAAATCCGACCTGCTTGCGCGCCTATCGGTGATTGCCGCCGAAAATTATTTTCTCGACTCCCATGCGGTGCTTGAAGGCATGGTGGAGCGTGAGCGACTTGGCCCGACGGGTTTCGGCGGCGGTACTGCGATTCCCCACTGCAAGGTGTCGGGCATTGATATGCCTGTTGCCGTATTTGCCCGGCTTTCAAAGCCCGTGCCCTATGATGCGGTGGATGATGAACCCGTAGACCTCGTCTGCGCGCTGATATCCCCTGCGCAAGATGGTGCGTCGCATTTGCGGGCGTTGGCGGAAGTTTCGCGCCTGTTTCGGGACGAGAAATTCCGTGCACAGCTGCGCGGTGCAGCCGACTCGGCGGCGATGTTCGCAGTGCTCACCCTTTCTGAAGAGCGCGACGCCGCTTGATTGAACCGCGGCTTGCAACGGATGTGCAGATATCTGCCATGAAGCGATTGGCAGAGGCTGACGGCGGTTTTGCGACAGTGTTGAAAAAGGGCGATGCGACATCAGGCGCTATCCTGCTGATTGGGCAGATCCGCGGCGCAGAGCCGCGCTTGTATGATCGATATCCGTCATTGGGCGGCAAAACCGCTTGGCAAATGGTTGATTTGGCGGAAACAGGCGATGCTGCCATCCAAAATTACTGGCAAAAACGCTGCGCCCGCGACCCCGATTTGTGGGTTTTTGAACTGGATGTCGCATCCGCTGCACGGTTGGACGGACTATTGTCTGCGTTTAATTGACTTTGTTGCGGCGCATCATAAATGCGCGGTCATCGAGTAGCGAAGGTTGTCATACGGTATCGCAATTGGGGTGACCAGACAAACACGCGAGTCGGACGCAACAAAAGACGAATAAAAACATATATATAGCATTTCGTCCGCTGTTGTTGCCGCTTTATTGTACGTTTAATGTTGAAATTTTTTCGGGCTGCTTCTGTTGCGGCCGTAACGTTTACCCTGGCTTCAGCGGTCATTGCCGCAGATGCCGGTTTCGCTTTTGGGAATAACCAAAGCACTGCCTTAAACGCGACCACCATCGTTGTGGACGCTGCGCAAATCTCCGCTGATCAGGTCCAAGCAGACTTGGCCAAAAGCGATAAGGTTACTGCGACCCTCGCCGACAATGGCGACATCATTTTCACTCCAGGCATCGGCGAATCTTCGAATATCGATGATAATGAAGCCATCGCGGCTTCGTCGCTATCCGACCTGGTACGCCAACAAGACACCAATGAATCGCTGAGCGCCGAACAACGCTGCCTTGCGAGCGCGGTGTATTTCGAATCAAAGGGTGAATCCCTCAATGGACAGCTTGCTGTTGCGCGCGTCGTGATCGCACGTACCAAGTCCGGTCGTTTCCCCACCACATTGTGCGGTGTGGTTTTCCAGAAAAGCCAATTTTCCTTTGTACGTGGTCGCGGCATGCCACCCATAGCCATTGGCAGTACGCACTGGCGCAATGCTGTCGCGATCAGCAAGATTGCGCTGGACGACCGTTGGGAAAGCCCCGTTGAAGGCGCTTTATACTTCCATGCGCGGCATGTGTCGCCGGGCTGGCGCTTAACGCGCCTTGGTAGCGTCGATAATCATATCTTCTATCGCTAAACGATAATGACAGCTGACAATAAGGGCCCCGAAATGGGGCCTTTATTTTGTTCTTCTTTCGTTCTATCGATACCCCATGAGCGCGCCTACTTCAACATTGCCGATTGGGGCCCCATCGGTTGCCCGCGGAACGTCACGGCTGTTTCTGCGCAATCAGATTATGGTTCAATCGGAGGTAAGCCTTCGCAACGGGCGACGCGCAGACCTTATGGGTCTGACGACCAAAGGCGAAATCATCATCGTCGAAATCAAATGTTCGCGCGCTGATCTTTTGGGTGATCAGAAATGGCCCGAATATCTGGAATATTGCGACCGGTTTTTTTGGGCTGTGCCGGCAGGCTTTGATATCGGACCGTTGCATGGCGATGCATTCATGCCTGAACGCGCCGGGCTTATCATCGCCGATGCCTATGACGCCGAAATAGCCCGCCCTGCGGCGCTTGTCCCATTGGCCACAGCGCGGCGCAAAACCGAAACGCAACGGCTGGCACGGCTCGCCATGCGCCGCCTGATGGGTATTGCCGATCCTGACCCGATCCTTGCGGAAATCGAAGCCGAGTAACGCCTAGCTTAGCTCTTCTTCGGATTAAACCAGATCGGCGAAGAATAAGCCCGCTCTTGCGCTTTCAACTCTGTGCCGGGAAGCAGCTTTGCCCCATAGCGCAAGGCATCAAACAGCACCCATCGCGGTGTCGGAATTTCAATGACGCGCACATAATAAAAGGCGCGGATGGATGGGTTAAACTCGGGGTCCGTCCATATCGTCCGCAGTTCCGGGTCACCAATGCTGTTGGTGTAACTGGCCTTCGCAATATTTACAGTGTCGCCGACGGGCGTAAGCTTGCCATTGGCGCCTTTGGTGCGCTTGTCGGCGTCCGACCAGACAACATCGAAGACTTTTTCTTGAAGCGCGCCTGATGCGTTTACCCAGCCTTTGACGACCTGCACCCGGTCAAGATTTGCACCCATCGGATCTTTCAGTGCAGAAATCATGAATTTCGGCGCGCCGCGGCCGGGCTTCAAATCTGCGCCCATGGGCACACCGCGCGCATAGCCCGCTTTTACCCAGTCACGCGTGAATTCATTCTCGGTAAAGTCCCAACCACCAAAGAAACGCAATTTAATGCGCGGCCCCGTCGTGGCATAAACCTCACGCCGCATCATGGCATCGAAAATAGCCGCGCGTGTGTTGGCCGTAGCCCACACTGCAGCATATCCACCGGCGAGATAATGCCAACCCATGCGACCTTGCCGGGTACCCAGATTTTGGGGGTCGCTGGCGCGCTTACGGTTTGGCTCACCGCCAGAATGTTTGCCGAAGAAATTATTCTCGTCAGCCGTGGCGAGGGCGGTGTGGCTGTCGGTTGAACCGATCACGCCGAATTTATAGGGATTGACGCCGGTGCGCGCCTCAATCGCAAGCCCGCGCTTCAATGCTTCACGAATATATTCGCCGGCATAATCCTGATTTTTCTTTTTTATCTGCATCGTCAGGTTCCCGGTGTCCCAACCGGCCGTACCGAAGCCTGCAAATTCGTCATTTGGCGACAGAAATGGATGCGACTCGCTATCACCCTTAATCTGTGTGATTTCCGCCACCGGTTCACGCGCCGCGCGCCGCCGGGCATATGCGGCAGTCATCGGTCCGCCATTGGGACCAACCAATTCAAACATCAGGCCATTGGACAGATTGCTGTTGTGCGGAATGGCCAACACCTTGCCACCTGTAACCTTTTCATAATTGTCCATATAGTCCCACAACTGGCTGACGGGTGTGTCGCCTTGCCCCGGATCATATGGAAGAACTTTATCGGTCCGGCTTTTGCCATCGCGGAACATGACCACGCGGTGCAAATTGTTGCCGCTGGGCATCAGCGTATATTCAAAGCCCATGAACGCGGTGAACTTGCCCGGTTCATTATACCGCTCGACGAGCGAGCTGTGGCCTGTCCAGATGCTTGTCGACGTTTTTTTCTGCCGTTCCGGGTTTGTCAGGGCGGCTGGCAAAGCATTGCGGCCAGCCAGATCAATCAGCTCTCCTGTCACGCGTTGCATGCCCTCTGGCCCCTTGTGCATCTCTTCATGCCAGCGTTTCAGCGTTGGGTCGCGGACAAGAAAGCCGGGTGCGTCATATAATGCTTTGGTCGCGCCCAAGCCGCCGGAGTGATCCGCGATCACCAGAAAGTCGAGTGGACGTTCCAGCTGTGCCTTCAGCCCGCCAGTAGAGGTGACTTCCTCACCACGTGCAAAACGCAGCGCATCTTCTGGTCCCAGCTTTACGCCAAAACCAAAGGCGTCGATGGAATTTGCGGTATGCAAATGGGTGTCGCCCCATAAAAGCTTATCAGCGGGACCCGAGGTCACTTCGCTATCGGATGATATTTGTGCGGTACGCGCGGCATCCATGATGCTTTTTTCGCGATATTGCTGCCAACCATAGGTCAGTCCGGCGCCGACCGCGACAACAGCCACGGTGCCCAAAATGATGTTGCGCAATTTTGCCATGATATAATCTCCCCCAAGCCCGAAAATGCGTCGGAAAACTGTGTAGGTCAAGTGCGGGAAAGCAGCCCCAATATGACGCTACGTCAACGGCTGCTTCATACTCCAGACAAATGTAGATGGCTGCTGATCGTCGAATTGGGATAGACCAATTTTCTGGTTGTCGGCACCGACGGTGGATTCTGCACGATAGGTGCTGAACAATCGGTCCCAGATCGACAAGGCAAAACCGAAATTATTTTTTTGTTCGGCAACAATCACGCTGTGGTGCACCAGATGCATGTCCGGCGTTACAAAAAATATGCGCAATATCCGGTCGATCTTTTTGGGCAGGCGGATGTTGCTGTGGTTGAACAGCGCATTTGCGTTGAGCCACAATTCAAATGCAAGCGCCACGGCGAGCGGCACGCCCAACAAGGCGACGATTGCGGATTTATAGAATGTCGACACGATCAATTCGAACGGATGAAATCGCAGCGCGGTGGTGACATCAAGGTCGCGGTCGCTGTGATGTACCGCATGCATGCGCCAAAGAAACGGGAAGCGGTGCATCGCAAAATGCTGAAACCAGACGGCGAAATCGAGAATGATAAATGCCACCAATGCTTCTGCCCAAAAGGGCCAATTTAAGACGTGCAGTATTCCGAACCGGTTGGCGTCTGCCCATGTCGCCGCCACACCGATAACGACGAAAAACGACAGGATCCTGCCGACCACTGCGTTGGTTGCGAAGAATAAAACATGCGTGCGCCATCGCGGATAGCGGCCCAAAACCAAAAGGCGGCGTGGCCAGATATATTCTGCGCCGGCCAACACAAAAAGCAGCAAAGCGGGGATGGCTATTGCATATATGCCAAGCCCCGCTTCGATCATGTGCTTTACGCGGCCGCCGCGTTCAGGAACGGATAGTCGGTATATCCTTCGGCGGCGGGTGCGTACCATGTCTTGAAATTATCAGGGGTCAGTTCCGCCCCACACCGCAGACGTTCAACCAGATCAGGGTTGCTGATATAGGGACGGCCAAAGCTGATGGCGTCGGCCAAGCCAGATGCCAGATCTTCGTCCGCCAGCTCGCGCGTATATTCCTGGTTGAGCACCAACGGGCCCTTAAACACTTTGCGGATTTCCGGGGAGATGCGCGGCACATCGGTCTGCCCGAAATTGCCATAAGGCTTTACTTCGCGCAGTTCCAAAAACGCGATGCCGATATCTTGCAATGCGGCAGCAGCTGCGGTGAACAACGGCACGGGATTGCTGTCATTTACACCCTGCGTTTCGCCATTGGGCGACAGGCGTACTGACGTTCGTTCCGAACCAATGGCGTCGACCACCGCTTGGGTGACTTCGCGCAACAGGCGAATACGGTTTTCAATTGCGCCGCCATATGCATCGGTGCGCAAATTGCTGTTGTCGCGCAGAAACTGGTCAATCAAATAGCCGTTGGCGGCGTGAATCTGTACGCCGTCAAAGCCAGCGGCCATCGCGTTTTTCGCCGCGTTGACATAATCCGATATGATGCGCGGAATTTCCGAAGCCTCAAGCGCGCGCGCCTCGGTATATTCTTTTTTGCCCTCTGCGGTATGCGCATAACCTGGCGCAGTCGTTGCAGATGCGGACACAGGCTGTGCGCCGCCCAAGAAGTCGGGGTGAACCAGCCGCCCCATATGCCACAGCTGTAATATGATCCGTCCATTGGCCTTGTGCACGGCTTCGGTCACTGGCTTCCATGCCGCGACCTGTGCATCTGACCAGATACCGGGCGCCGATGGCCAACCAAGGCCTTCTTGGCTAATGCCGGTTGCTTCAGCGATAATCAGGCCGGCCGTGCTGCGCTGGGTGTAATATTCCGCCTTCAAATCCGACATGGGAACATGCCCGTCCACACTGCGGCCGCGGGTCAGCGGAGCCATGAGGACTCGGTTGGGCGCGCTGATGGCGCCGAGTTGAATCGGATCAAACAAAGTTGCAGTCATGCGATATCCTGTCATTAAGCGTTTCTTTGCAGCCAAGATGCGGATGAAAGTTGCAAAATGCAACGGGGGTTTATGTCGCAGAAGATTTTACATCAGCAACCGCCCAGCTTGCTTGCCTTTGCGGCATTGCTGGCGGGAAATATTGCGATCGCTTTTGGGCCATTGCTGGTCCGTTTTGCCGACAGCGGACCCATTGCCACCGGTTTCTGGCGACTGGCGCTGGCGACGCCATTTTTGTTTTTTGTCGGATATCGATTTGGTTTTCGTTTCTCGGCGCTTGGCACATCAACAATCTGGCTTGCGATAATTGCGGGGCTGTTTTTCGGCGTTGATATCATCTTGTGGCATATTGGCATTTTCCAAACGAAAATGGCCAATGCGACATTATTTGCAAACTGCGCCAGCCTAATCCTTGTGGTGTACGGGATATTTGTCGCCCGCAAAATGCCCAGCAAATGGGAAAGCGCGGCGGTGCTTTTTGCCTTTGTGGGCGCGGCACTTTTAATGGGGCAAAGCCTTGATCTATCTCCGCTGCATTTTCAGGGGGATATTTTATCGCTCGGCGCGGGCCTTACATACACCGTGTATCTGGTGCTGATGATGCGCGTGCGGCAAAATACGGAAAGCTGGGGCGCGCTGGGCATGGCCAGCGCTATTGCGGCGGTCATCTTGCTTTCCGCGTCGATTGTCGCGGGGGAACAGGTTATTCCGACAATGTGGTGGCCAGTTGTATTGCTTGCGTTCACGTCACAGTTTTTCGGGCAAGGGTGCCTAACCTACGCTCTGCCGCATTTCAGCCCGCTCGTGATCGGTTTGGCCTTGTTGTTTCAGCCTGCACTGTCGGCTGCGGCTGGCTGGCTTGCCTTTGGTGAAACGCTGACCGCAATGGATTTTACCGGCAGTGCGCTGGTGATGATCGCGCTTGTACTGGTGCGCAAGCAATAGACCTTTTCTTGCGGGCGCCGAACGCCTACATATTGTTTATGTCCATAACACCACTTCCTGCTGACCCGACGCTCGACGAAGTTCGTGCCGCCCTTGCCCCAATGCTCGCGCGTAATGCGGGATTTGATGGCTGGTCTGACGCTGCTGTTCATGCGGCCGCTGATGAAGCTGGCGTGGACCGCGATGTCGCGAAACTTGCGTTCAAGGATAACGCTATCGACATGATTGATGCGTGGATCGACAGCATCGATTTGGAGCTTGCGCATCGTTTGCCCGCCGAAAAACTTGCGGCGATGAAAATCCGTGACCGGATTACCGCCTTGCTGGCAACGCGGCTGGAAATCATGGCGCCGGATCGCGAATCCCTGCGGCGCGCGATGGCGATCATGGCCATGCCACAAAATCTGGTGCGCAGCGCAAAGATCGGCTGGCGATCTGCCGACCGGATGTGGCGTCTCGCCGGAGACACCGCGAGCGATTTCAACCATTATACCAAGCGCATGACATTATCGGCGGTGTATGCGAGCACGCTGAGTGTATTCGTGAATGATGATAGCGACAATTTCGCCGATGCGCGGGCTTTCCTTGATCGTCGCATCGATAATGTGATGCAGTTTGAGAAGGTGAAGTTTCAGGCGAAACAGCGTCAGGAATATGTGCCAAGCCTTTCCCGCTTCATTGGCCGCCTGCGCTATCCGGCGCGTTAACGCAGATCGCTATTGATGTTATTGCGAATCGGTTGCAAATAAGCGCCCGTGCAACTTGACCATCTTCCATTGAACCGCGCTGCGGTTATTCGGGCCATCGATTGGGATGTTCTGCCCGATCAGGAAGGACATCGTCTGCGCTCACTTGGCTTTGAACCCGGGGTTACCATAGAGGCAATGCACAAGGGTATTTTGATGTGGCGTGACCCGCTTGCCGTGCGTGTTGGCCGAATGACCGTGGCCTTGCGCACCAATGTGGCCGCGGCCATTGATTGTGAGCTTCAGCCATGACGCAAATGCCGCCGCTCGTTGCCCTTGTCGGGAACCCCAATGCCGGGAAAAGTGCGTTGTTCAATGCGCTGACCGGTGCGCGGCAGAAAATTGCCAATTATCCCGGCGTAACGGTTGAGCGCAAATCGGGGCGGGCGACGTTTGACGACGGCCAACCCGTTGAAATGATCGACTTGCCGGGCGCGTATAGCCTTGATCCTGATAGCCTTGATGAAGCCGTCACCCGCGATGTCGTGTTGGGCAATCTGGAGGGCCATCGCCGCCCGGACGCGCTTGTGATCGTGCTGGATGCCGGCAATCTCGATAACCATCTGCGCTTCGCGCTCGAGCTGATTGCGCAGGGCCTGCCGACGGTGGTCGCGCTCAACATGGTTGATCTTGCCGAACGCGATGGCTTGCAACTGGATGCAGAAAAGCTCGCCCGCGCATTGGGTGTACCCGTTGTTGAAACGGTGGCGGTACGCCGTCGTGGTCTGGCGCCGTTGATGGCAGAGCT
>JBEEIJ010000172.1:0-8695 GCA_041169905.1 Pseudomonadota bacterium
GAGAGCTTTGATGCAGCAACGTCGAACCGGATATCCATTTCCGGTTCAACGCTCACCATCGATCCCACGAACAACCTGGCGGGCAATACGCGTTACTTCGTTGTGTTCAGTTCAGGCAATGTCCGTGACCTTGCGGGCAATGCATACAGAGGTACGTCCACGTACGACTTCACAACCGCAAGCGCGACGCCAACAGATGACTTCCCTAACTCGAACGCTACGACAGGGGTTGTTACAATCGGAGGGGCTGCAACAACTGGGTCAATCGAGACCACTGGCGATGTTGACCTATTCCGTATCTCGTTGACAGCAGGGGTCACATACGCGTTCAACCTCAACGCAACATCGGGGTCGCTCGATCCATTGCTCCAACTATGGCAGTTAAATAATTCAAGCTGGGAGCGGCTCGCTTACAATGACAATTACGGCTCTTCACTTAACGCACAAATTACGTTCACAGCCACCAGCAGCGGAACATACTATCTGCAAGCTCTGGACGTCGGCATAAGTACTGGCACCTACAGCCTGCGAGCCACGATTAGTGCTACCGGTATGTCTGCGTTAAATGCTATGTCAGTAACACCTGCGGACCGTGCAAATATATTCGCGCCGACCAATCCCGACATGCCGGTGATAGATGCTATGCTACCTACCGATCAGGTGCAGCATTCAGAAAGCCCCTCATCGCTTTCCCCGCAAAGATTGAATTCTGAGTTTGCGGCTAGCTCCAATACCGAAGGATCGAACAATATAATCGACATTACGGAAGCTCAAATTCTGTTGGCATTAGCAAACAGTAATGATCTTTTTGTCAACGCAAAGCTTGCACTCCACAATTCTAGCTTCAGCGAAGGTGACCAGGTCAACTATGCCCATTTAGATCATGCCCTTGACATGAATAATTCTCAAACATCCGATGCTTTCCATTTTGGTACGGCGGATGTTTTGGAACGCTTCTTGAAAAATGAATTAGCTCTGACAAGAACCGAATTTAATGCTGTAATTTTTGATCCTATCTACGACTGGGTCGGCCATACAGAATTTGATCCAGCCATTAGCCATCGAGATGATGTTGTTTTCGACGCAACACACTTTGGCGTATCAAACGTTGTAAATGGATATCATCAGGTTGACTTTATTCTTTGACCATTGCCGTCCTCGACTATGTCACTAAAGCCGCTGCACCTGATGCTGGAGCGGTTCTCGAACTTGAACACATAAAGGCCCAGGGCCGATCAAAGGATGCAGCGCTGGACGACTTCGCCGCCTTCATATCATTCAGATATTTTGCAATATAACATTTGGTGTGCGTTAGTCATTGCAACCAACCTTTCAGAAGTAACAAGCCTTCAATAATGAATTAATTGGAAGCTCAGGATGAAGAAGCAAGGTTGGAAGATCGTACTGGCGTCTACCTTGTTAGCGCTTGCTGGATACGGAGGCGGTTCTTCGTCCTCCGATACTAATGTCGTGCAGATACCTTCTGCGATTAGTAGACTTTCATGCGACCTACTCACATGGGTAACAACAATGCTGGTACCCTAATTGTAACTGGTGGATGGGCGGAGGTAATGTCCTTTACGTCCGTCATCAAACTGCATTCTAGGCTGAATGCAAACGAGGTTAGCACCCTCAGAGCTCAGTGGCTTCCGATATAAAGTCTTAGCTATCTGGATCGCTTCATAAGCGTTAGGCGCGCGGTGAACCTGCCGCGGGCAAAGAAAAAGCCGGAGCAGCCATGCTGCCCCGGCTCATTATGCCCTGAGGATCTCAGGATATTAGAACTTGTACTTCACCGATGCACCATAAGTGCGTGGTGCGTTTGGATAGCCCGAAATCGAACCGGACTGCACAACGCTTGGGAAAATGACGGACAGATATTGCGCGTTCGTCAAGTTGCGGCCCCAAAGCGAGAATTGCAGACCAGTGTCGAAACGCAACGTTACCGCTGCACTCAGGTCATTAACTTCACGCTTATACTGGGCGTCAGCAGGGTTGTCGTTCATCACGGTGTTGGATTCATTGTGATAATCGGCATTGAAGACCAGCGCTTTACCGTCGTTCAAGTCCGCGGTGTAGGTCGCACCCAAGGTTGTCGACCACTTTGGAATGCCACCGACCGACCGGCCGCTGATGTCACCAAATTGCGATCCGACATAGCTGTCATATTTCGCGTCGAGATAGACGGTAGCGACGCGCAATTGCAGTGCGTCGATTGGGTTGAAGCTGCTGTCAAATTCGACACCCTTCACCGACTGCTTACCGGCGTTGGACAGAACGAAGCCCGTACCGATGAAGCTGTTGCCCTGAAAATTCTTGATTGCTTGATCAAAGACCGTCAGGTTGAATGCAACACGGTCCCATTTCGCTTTCAGGCCCAGTTCCATAACCGTTGCCTCTTCAGGAAGCGCATAACGCGTTCCGCTGGTGAGGTTGACAGTCGCAAGACCAGCGGTCCGAATGGCCGACGGTGTTATCGGTGCGCCTTGTGCAGGTGAGCCTGCGACAAAATCCGAAACGAACGGACGTGAGTCAATCGACATGTTCCATGACGTTGCCTTAAACCCAGTGCCATAGCTGGCGTAAAGGTTGATATTGTCCGTCGCTTCCCACGCAATACGTGCCGAATAGGTCAGCTTACCATCGCTGGTGCGGCCATCTTCAACGGCATTTGGAAGGTTCAGGAACGGCGGCAAGAATTGGAGCGCCTGAAGGCCGAGGAACGGGTTACAGACAGTTGGCGCGCCGTTTCTATTCGGGCAAGCCGTGATACGTGGATACAATGTGCTTGTATTGCCAACTGCACCGGCGGGAAGAACCGCAGGAACGCCCGCTGCACCAGCAACCTGGATCAAATCGATGCTTGAGAATACGTCGGTAATCCGAATGTCGCTCGCAAGATTCTTCTTGTCCTTGGTGTAGTTGAAACCACCTGTCAGCACGAGGCCGTCTGTCAGTTCAAGGTCCGCCGTACCGAAGATGGAATAGGCTTTGTTCTTATAATCCCAATCTTCAAAACGTCCTTGTCCTTGACCACCAAATTGAGCGGCGGACGAAGGGACACCTGCCAATGCGCGAATGGTGGGCTCAAGCGAAATATATGCACCGCCGGTGAGGGCGTTGGCATAATTGCGGAAATCACGACCGAGCGTCAGTGCCTGTTTGTTGTTGATGCTTTCATTAAAATAATAAGCACCCAGCAAGAAGTTGAATGGACCGTCAAAATCCGACGCCAAACGCAGTTCCTGCGTTTTTGTAGTGATGTCGACATCGCCGCGGTTTTGGCCAATCAAATCGGCGCTGGTGAAATCACTGTCCGCATTCGTTTTTGCGTGCGATTCACGATAGGCGGTGATGGAAGTTAGGCTCAACGAACCCATTTCATAATCGGCCTGCATCGAGATACCACCATTGGTGATGTCGTTTTCCGAATTGAAGTTCTGATATTCGGTATAGCTGAAGATGCCCCGCGAATTTACGCGTCCACCGATGGCGCGAATGGCATTGCCCGTTGGACCGTCGAAAATGTTGCCAACGAAGCAGCAATTTTCGTCGATCTTGTCATAGTCACCGATGAAGCGCAGCTTGAAGCTTTCCGAAGGTTCGATCAACAACTGCGCACGGCTATACCAGCGGTTACGCTCGCTTGTTTTTGATCCGTCGGTTAGGTTGGTGCCGTAACCGTCTGCTTTGTTGATGCCACCAGCAAGGCTGAAAGCAACATTGTCAGAGATTGGGCCCGTAACATCGGCCTTCGCGACGATTGCGTTACGATTGCCATAGCTGAGTTCAGCCGAACCGCCGAATTCATAGCTTGGTGCAGCCGTCACAATCGAGATAACGCCAGCCGAGGCGTTTTTGCCGAACAGTGTCGATTGTGGACCGCGCAACACTTCGACGCGTTGCAGGTTTGGAAGATCGCTGATCGCTGCCGCGGAACGCGAACGGTAAACACCGTCGATGAACACGCCAACCGAGCCTTCGATGCCTGGGTTGTTGGCGCCGTTGCCGAAGCCGCGAATGATGAAGTTGGTGTTGGCCGAGCTTTGCAGCTGGCTGACGCGGAGCGAAGGAACGAGTGTCTGCAGATCCTTAAGGTCGCGAACTTGCGCGCGTTCGATTGCGGCAGATGAGGTTACCGAAACGGCGACTGGCACTTCTTCAAGTGTCTGTTCGCGCTTCGTTGCGGTGACGATGATGACATTTTCGTCAGCTTCTTCGCTTGCCTGTGGCGCAGTGTCTTGTGCGAACGCTACCGAGCCAACGCTCAGCGACGCGATGCTGATCGTCGACAGCATTGCAGCCTTCAGCAGATGATTTCCGAATTTCATATTCACTCTCCTGTTGATCACTTTCCTAAGGCTTTGCGCCATTTTTATTGGGGATGAAAGCTCGAATTTGCCCCCAGCATCCCTCTGAGCAGCCTTAAGGCGTATTTTGCTGATAACGTTTGAAATGCTGCGCAGCAAATAGTTAGTTTCATTTGCAGAAATATAGCCGAAACTGCGATAAAAATGTTACGCACGTAACACGCGCTCACAACTGGAAATTCGCAATGCCCAAGATGGTCAAAAAAGCAGACCTGCCGTCAAAAATATGCGCGGCATGTGAAAAGCCGTTTGCGTGGCGCAAAAAGTGGGCGAAAGATTGGGAAAATGTGCGCTTCTGTTCGGATCGCTGCCGACGCGCGCGCTAACCATTCGCTTGCACCTTTCGCCTCAGCGGGCATAGATACTGAAGTCGCTATCGGCGCACAGAATTTTGGGGGGGATTAAGGTTGGATAAGATCGCACAAACCGCACATGGCCAGCCGGCTGGTCACCCCAAAGGTCTGTATTATTTATCCTTCACCGAGATGTGGGAACGCTTTTCCTTTTATGGGATGTCTGCGTTGCTCACGCTCTATATGGTCAAAGAGCTGCTGCAGCCTGAAAATGCGGCGCAAGTCATTGGGCTCGCCGCGCTGCGCGATATGTTCGAATTTCGCGGACCGATGAGCGACGTCGCTTTTTCGGCGATTATTTATGGTTGGTATGCGGGCCTTGTCTATTTCACGCCAATGGTTGGGGGTTGGGTTGCCGACCGTATATTGGGTGCAAAGCGCACGGTGATGATCGGCGTTGTCCTCATGAGCGCAGGGCATTTGGCGATGTCCTTTTATGCCAGCTTCCTATTTGCGCTCTTGCTGCTGATCCTTGGATCTGGATTTCTCAAGGGCAATATTTCCGCGCAGGTCGGGGCGCTTTACCCTCGCTCGGATGAATCCATGCGGTCGCGCGGTTTTACCATTTTCTCGACCGGCATTTGCATTGGGGCGGCGAGCGGGCCGCTTGTCACCGGGTTGGTTGCAGCCATTTATGGCTGGCATGCCGGTTTTGCGGTTGCGGCGGCTTTGATGTTGATCGCGCTCGTTGCCTATGTTCTGGGCCAGAAGCACCTGCCGGATGACCGTCCGATGGCGCGCAAACGGGAAAAGGCCCCAGCCATGACCGCTGCTGAACGCAAACGGGTGGCGGTGCTTTTGCTTGTCATTGCGCTCACCATACCCGCAGAAATTGCGTATCCGATGGTGTGGAGCATCGGCATATTGTGGGTCGACCAATATGTGAATTTGGCGACATCGCTTGGCGATGTGCCATCGAGCTGGTTTGCATCGATGGACTCTATTGGTTCTGTCCTTGCAGCGCCCGCGTTGATTGCATTCTGGGCATGGCAGGCCAAGCGCGGCAGCGAACCAAGCAGCGTGACGAAGGTGGGCATTGGAACAACCATTATTGCCTTTGCCGCACTTCTTTTCGCTTATGGCAATTTGGGACTGAGTGAACCAGACAGTGTCGGCGCAGGGTGGGCAATCGCGGGTTGGCTCATCATGGGGCTCGCCTGGATGTATTATTGGCCAACGACTTTGGCCATCGTCAGCCGGGCTGCGCCTGCGGGGATGGGCTCTTTCCTGATGGGTGTTGCGTTTCTGTCGCCCTTTGTCGGACATGTGCTTGCGGGGTGGGTTGGCAGCTATTTTGACCAAATGAGCCCGTCGGTTTTTTGGGCGATGGACGCGGCCATCGCTTTTGTGGGTGGCACGCTGATTTTGCTGTTCCGCAAACGCCTGCAAGCTGCGCTGGACCCTGATCTGTCAGCTTAAGAAATGCGGGCGCCTTGGCGGACCAGTTCCTTTTGCACGGCGCTGATATCAATTTCGTCAAAGTCCCGGTCCGTCTTGACCGCCAACGCCGCAGCAACGCCGGCACCTTGTCCGGCAACCGCGCAACACATCATGTTGCGGACGGCGGCATGGCTGACCTTGTCACCGCCAATGACACGACCGGCGGTAATCAGGTGCTTCACATTTTTTGGAACCATCGACCGATAGGGCAGATGGAAATAGCGGCCCGTCGTCGGCAAAATAAGATAGCCATAGCCGTCGATGAATTCAGGAAAAATGCCGATGCTATCGTCAAAGCGGCCTTGTTCCATCACATCGTCTGCGGTCATATTGTAAACCGCATCAATTTTGCGCGTGTCGCGAATGCCCAGAGTCATCCCGAAGTTGCGCAGCTTTGCGTCTTCGCAGCCGGGCATGAAGGCCTGCAACGCCGCAATGGCGTGCATCGCCTGCTTCCGTCCCGCCATTTCGCCATGGGTTAGGGCATCGGGATTGGTGCCGTCCAGATACAGGTGGCACATGTTGAGATAGGTAAGATCGCCCTGATCGGAAACGGTGCCCCATGTGCCGGCCATGGTTTTCACGCTGTCGGGTATTAGGCCTGCCTCCAGTGCCTTTTGGAACGGCTTGCGCAAAAAGGGCGAGAACATTTCATCCTCTTTACCGCTGGTGATCACTTCCCATTCCCCGCCCACAGCCCAGTCGCCATAGGTTTGCGGGTCGGCCTTTACGGCGTCAATAAACCGCGTCTTGTTGACCCCGCACATGGAGAACATGACAGAGACGGACATCATTTCGTCCACGGGGTGCATATGCGTCGGCGCACCGGCACGATGGGCAATGTCGGCGTCCCCTGTCGCGTCAATCACGCGTTTGGCGAGGATGGCTTCGCGGCCCGCTTTGCTTTCGACAATCACGCCACGGATTATGTTGCCATCCATGATGGGTGCAACACATAAACGGTGCAGCATCGGAACGACGCCTGCTTCCTCGACAAGCGTATCTGCAACGAACTTGAACCCTTCGGCGTCGAGGCTGTGGCTAATCGATTGCGGCTCGGGCATTGCGGCGCCCATCAACTTGGCGCGGTCTTCAAATTCCCGCCCGATACCTTCGCTGTCGATCGTCGCCGGGTGCCGATACCAAGCAAAGCCCTCGACCCCGACTTGCGTGATATTTCCGCCGAAGCAGCCATAACGTTCAAGCAACGTCGTTTCGACGCCCGCCCGCGCAGATGCCAAAGCCGCAGCAAGGCCGCCGGGGCCTGAACCAATGACGAGAACGTCCGTTTGCCGGATCACGTCAATCTGGCGTGCGGGCTCCAGGATAGTGTGTGTCATCTTTGGGCAACATCCCAATTTGGCGCGACGTAAAATGGCGCATTAGACGGTGCGAGCATGGGCTTCCCAAGGATATGATCGGCGCCCTTTTCACCGATCATGATCGTCGGCGCATTCAGGTTGCCCGTGGTGATGGACGGCATCACGCCGCTGTCGACGACGCGCAGCCCTTGGACACCGATCACACGCAATTCGGGGTCCACCACGGCCATCGGGTCACGCGGACTGCCCATTTTGCATGTGCAACTGGGGTGGAGAGCGCTTTCGACATGTTCGGCAATGAAGGCGTCAATCTGATCATCGGTGACGCAGTCTGCGCCGGGCTGAATTTCACGTCCGCGATAGGGGGCGAAAGCAGGTTGCTGGAAAATCTCCCGCGTCAGCCGCACGCATGCCCGCATGTCCACCCAATCGTCGGGATGGCTCATATAGTTGAACAAGATTTTGGGCTTGTCGTGCGGGTCGGCACTTTTGAGCGTCACCGTGCCCCGGCTTTTTGAACGCATCGGGCCGACATGCGCCTGAAAACCATGTTCTGTTGCAAGGGACGACCCGTCGTAATTGATCGCCATGGGAAAGAAATGATATTGGATATCCGGATATTTTATGCCGGCGCGGCTGCGGATAAAGCCGCAGCTTTCAAACTGGTTTGATGCGCCGGTTCCCGACCGACCGAATAACCATTGTGCACCGACCATGGCTTTACCGAGAAGATTTGCCTTGCCGTAAAGGGTGATGGGCTGGGTGCAGGCCATCTGGAAATAGAATTCGAGATGATCCTGCAGATTTGCGCCAACACCGGGGCGGTCTGCGCGCACTGTTATGCCGTGGCGTTGCAGCTCTTCGGCAGGGCCGATGCCTGAAAGCTTCAACAGCTGGACCGAATTGATCGGCCCGCCTGAAAGGATGACCTCGCGTGCGGCGCGCAGCTGATGTATTTTGCCCGCTTGTTCATATTCCATGCCGACCGCGCGCGTGCCTTCGAACAGGATGCGGGTCGCCAGCGCATGTTCGATAACGTGCAGATTGGGCCGCTTGCGGGCTTCATACAGATAGGCCTTGGCCGCCGAACAGCGCGTACCGTTCCGCACGGTCATGTCCATCCGGCCAAAGCCTTCTTGGGCATAGCCATTATAGTCTTCGGTCAGGCTGTAGCCTGCCTGTTGCGCGGCATCGAGCCATGCCTGATGCA
>JBEEIJ010000173.1:0-6704 GCA_041169905.1 Pseudomonadota bacterium
CAGTCATTCCAATCCGCGGACAGACGCGGCGTTGGTGCAGGCGTGGCGACCACTGGTGGCGGCGCGGGCGCTGCCCTTTGTGCTGGCGGTGGCGGCGGCGCAACGCAGGATGCGAGCAGCATCATTGCAATGAGAGTCAGGTTACGGGTTTGCATGACTTTGTCTTATGGCCAAATCGCATCTGCTCCGCTAGCGCGTTGCGACATGGCGACCAAAAAAACACGACTAGACCAATTGATCGTTGATCGCGGCCTTGCCGAAAGCAAGACGCGCGCGCAGGCATTGGTCATGGCGGGCCATGTCTTTATCGGTGATGCCAAGGCGCTAAAGCCGGGGCAGCAGATCGCCGAAGATACCGAAATCAGTGTGAAGGGCAGCGATCATCCGTGGGTCTCGCGTGGCGGCATTAAACTTGCCCATGCCCTTGATGAATTTGCCATCGATGTCGCCGGCATGGTGGCCATCGATGTGGGTTCGTCAACGGGCGGCTTTACCGACGTTATGCTGACGCACGGCGCAATGCGCGTTTTCGCCGTCGATAGCGGCACGAACCAGCTTGCGTGGAAACTGCGGCAAGACCCCCGCGTGGTGGTTCATGAACAGACCAGCGCGCGCATATTGACCGACGTGCATATTACCGAACCCGTTGATCTGATCGTTTGTGACGCAAGCTTCATCGGTCTCGCCAAAGTGTTAGATCGGCCTTTGACCTTTGCCAAAAGCGGTGCGCACTTGATCGCACTTATCAAACCACAATTTGAGGCGGGCCGCGAAGAAGTGGGCAAAGGTGGCGTCGTGCGGGACCCGGAAGTCCATGAACGCGTTTGCGACGAGGTAAAACAGTATTTGGTCGAAAAAAACTGGACGGTGCGCGGTTTGACCACCAGTCCGATTACAGGGCCGCAAGGCAATGTCGAATTTCTTATCTGGGCGCAAAATGCGTAGCGCCCTACCGGGGAGCAGTCATATGAAAATCCGTTCCATATTAACCGCATCAGCAGCGTTGTTCGCGCTGGCGCCACTGGGCCAGGCTATTGCCGCGCATGCGACAAAAACGGCGGATGCGACAGCCGACATTGTGCCATCGCAGTTGCCGCGTAACGCCGCGCCGTTGCATTATGCCATCACCGTGACACCCGATGCCGAAAAATTAACCTTCGACGGCAACGTCCGCATCGAATTCATGCTGAAGACGCCAAGCGATTCCGTGACATTGAACGCAGCAGACATCAACTTTCGGACAGTCACCATCGCAAAGGGCCGCGCTACCCCAATGCCGGTTACGACCCAGGTGAATGCCGCCGCGCAAACGGCCACCCTCTCCTTTGGCCAGACGCTGCCCGCCGGACGATACACGCTCTATATCGATTATGCCGGCAAAATTCTGCAACAAGCAAACGGCTTGTTCGCGCTGGATTACAAAAATCCCGAGGGCGTCGAAAAGCGCGCGCTGTTTACGCAATTTGAAGCGCCCGATGCACGGCGATTTGTACCCAGCTGGGATGAACCCATTTACAAGGCGACTTTTGACCTGACCGCACATGTTCCGTCCGAACACATGGCCGTCAGCAATATGCCCGTTGCCGCGCGCCGGGAAATGGGGGGCGGTAAGACCGAAGTCCGCTTTGGCACGACACCCAAAATGTCGACCTATTTGTTGTTTTTCGGGCTCGGTGAATTTGACCGCATCACGAAGCAGATTGGCCCGACTGAAGTGGGCGTCGTCGTTGGCAAGGGCAATGGGCCAAAAGGCCAATATGCGCTCGATGCATCGGCAAAGCTGGTTGCATATTATAATGATTATTTTGACACGCCCTATCCTTTGCCAAAACTCGACAATGTTGCCGGTCCCGGACAGAGCCAGTTTTTCAGCGCGATGGAAAATTGGGGCGCAATTTTCACCTTTGAACGGGTTCTTTTGAACGACCCAAAGATCACCAGCGCACGCACCCGCCAAGGTATCTTTACGACGGACGCCCATGAAATCGCCCACCAATGGTTTGGTAACCTCGTCACGATGGCGTGGTGGGATGATTTATGGCTCAACGAAGGCTTTGCCAGCTGGATGGAAAGCAAGGCGACCGCGCATTTCAACCCCGAATGGCAAAGCGCTTTGGACCGCGTCAACGGCCGCGAGGGCGCAATGGGGCTTGATGCCTATGTGACAACGCATCCCGTCATTCAAAAAATCAGCACCGTTGAACAAACAAGCCAGGCATTTGATACCATCACTTATTCAAAAGGTGAAGCGGTTATCACTATGCTTGAGGCATTTGCCGGTGAGACCATTTGGCGCGATGGCCTGCGCGCGTATATGAAAAAACATGCCTATGCGAACACGCGCACCGACGATTTATGGAACGCCGTTGAAGCCGCTGGTGCAAAAGGCCTTGTCCAGATCGCCCATGATTTCACGCGCCAACCCGGCGTCCCGTTGATTTCGGTGAACGCCGCCAAATGTGTGAACGGATCCACTTTATTGTCGCTCAGCCAAGGTGAGTTTTCCCGTGACCGCAAAGCAGAAACAACCGCCAAGCCGCAGCGTTGGAACGTCCCTGTGATTGCGCAGGTCGTGGGCAATGCGGCCGGAACGGCTATCATTTCGGGCGGTGCCGGCACCATGACCCTGCCGGGCTGTGGTCCCGTTTTGGTCAACGCAGGGCAGAGCGGATATTACCGCGTTCTTTACACGCCTGAAATGATGGCCGGTCTTAAAGAAGCCTTCCCGAAATTGGCACCAATCGACCAGCTTGGCTTGCTCAACGACAGCCAAAGCCTTGCTTATGGCGCCTATCAACCGGTGCGGACCGCGCTTGATCTGGTCGATGCTGTACCCGCCAATGCCAGCCAGCGGGTGACCGAAGATAATGTGTCGACCTTTGCCTATCTATATGGACTATATGACAAAGACCCAGCGCGGCAGGCGGCACTGGCGAAGCGCGCCAGCGAACGCTTTGGTCCCGTGCTCGACAGACTTGGCATGAAGCAGGATGTTGCCGACAGCACGCTCGACGCCAATTTGCGCAGCGCGCTTATCGGCACTCTTGGCTATATGGGTGATGCAAAGGTTGTAGCCGAGGCTCGTCGTTTGTTTGATGCACTCGATACCAATCCAGCGGCACTCGACGGGCCACTACGCACCACGTGGCTTGGCGTCGTTGCGCAAAATGCGGATCAGGCTTCGTGGGAAAAAATGCGCAAGCTTGGGCAGTCCGCCGAAAGCTATCTGGTAAAATCAAATATGTACCGCTTGCTGGGATCCACGCGGGATGAGGCGTTGGCCAAGCGAGCGTTGGCGCTGGCGCTTACCAAAGAGCCAGGCGAAACCTTAAGCGCGGGCATCATTGGTAGCGTTGCGGGTGAATTTCCCGACCTTGCGGTTGATTTTGCCCTCGCAAACCGCGAAGCGGTTGAAGCATTGGTCGATGTGTCGTCCAGATCGGAATTTATTCCAAGTTTGGGCAACGGTTCAAATGATCCGGCGATGATCGACAAACTAAATGCCTATGCCAACGCCTATATGACGCCAGAGTCACGCAAGCCGGTCGATCAAGCGATTGTGTCCATCAAAACGCGCATCAAAACCCAACCCCGGATCCGTTCCGAAGTTAGTGAATGGCTGGACGCGAAATAAACAACGCAACAAAGCGTCGCGCCGCGTCAGTCCTTGTAAAGGCCATTAACACGCGCGGCGTAACGTTCGCGGATGACATGGCGCCGAATTTTCATGCTCGGCGTCATTTCGCCATTTTCTATTGTGAATGGCTCATCGGCAAATTCGAACTGGCGGACCTTTTCGGTTACCGACACATCGGCGTTGACCCGGTCGACGGCAGCGCGAACGGCGGCGCGAAACTGCGGATTGCCCTGCAAGGCATTGAAATCATATTTCATATCTTGCGCACGCGCCCATTCGAGCGCCCATTCAGGATCCGGAACAATAAGGCCAACAATGTAAGGCCGCTTGTCCCCTGAAACCATCGCCTGCAAAATTTCGGGCTGAAGCGTGAGCATGCCCTCAATCTTTTGCGGCGCTATGTTGTCGCCCTTGTCGTTGACGATCAGGTCTTTTTTGCGGTCGGTAATGGCGATACGTCCGCGGTCATCAATATGACCGATGTCGCCGGTGTGCAGCCAACCATCCTTGATGACCCGGTCTGTCTCCGCCTTGTTCCGCCAATAGCCTTTCATCACCAAGGGACCACGCACAAGGATCTCGCCATCTTCGGCTATCTTGACCTCAGTATTCTTCAGCGGCGGGCCAACAGTATCCATCTTGATACCTGTTTTGGGCCGGTTGCAGCTGATCACGGGGCCAGACTCGGTCTGCCCGTAACCTTGCAGCAAGGTGATGCCCAAGGATTGGAAAAACACGCCAATGTCGGGGTTGAGCGGCGCACCGCCCGATACCATGGCCTTCATCCGGCCGCCAAAGCGCCCTTGAATTTTAGGCTTAATCGTCCGCGATAAAATCAACCGCATCGGCGCATCGGAAAGCCGCTTGCGCCCCGAATAGTCGCGCTCGCCAATGGTCAGGGCTTTATTCAGCAAGTAATTTGGAAACTTACCCTGCTTTTCGACGGCCTTGATCATTCTTTGGCGTAGGACTTCAAACAATCGGGGAACGACCACCATCACGGTTGGCCGTGTTTCCTCGATATTGGACGCGAGCTTTTCCAGCCCTTCCGCATAATAGATTTGCGCGCCGACACTGATGGGCAGGAATTGCCCGCCGCTATGTTCATAAGCATGCGAGAGCGGCAAAAATGACAGGAAGACTTCTTCTTCGTCGAGCCCAAAATCCTCGCGCAACACCTCAGCGGCGCCATCGACATTGTGCAATATCGCGCCATGATGCTGCATCACACCACGCGGCGCACCGCCGGTGCCGCTGGTGTAGATGATGCACGCCAAATCGTCGCGCGTCACTGCCGCCATGGCTGCCTCAGCGGCCCGTACATCGGCATCATTGCCCTGAACCATGTCAGACCATTGGTGCATCGACAACTGGCCATGCTGCACCGCTGGCTGCGGCTCCATTGCGATGATGAATTCCGCTTGCGACGACCGCAACGCCGCCGGCATCAATGTCTTTGCCAGCTTTGCCGTAGACACAATCACCGCGCGGGCGGCGCTATCGTCCAAAATATGCTGATGGTCGCGTTCGGTATTGGTGACGTAGGTCGGAACGGTCACGCACCCCGCCGCCATGATGCCCAAATCGGCGATACACCATTCGGGGCGATTTTCCGACACGAGCATGACCCGGTCGCCCTTTTCCAGCCCAAGCTGGCGCAGCGATTTGGCGAAACCAGCGACCTGGCGCGCGACCTCAGCCCAGCTTAAGGATTGCCACGCACCATCGTGCTTTGCCCATAAAAACGGCGCGTCACCGCGATACCGCGCGCGCGCAAAAAACATGGTGACGAGGTTGGGGAAGCTGTCAAAATCGTCGAATTGCTCGGCAGCCACTATTCTCTCCTAAAGAACATTTTGCGGTCCATTATGGAACTCTGAAAAATTACGCTAGCGCGCCAATGCGTGGCGTGCAACGTGGTGTTGCCGTTAACCGACATCCTCCGTTGGTGCTTCATCAACCAATCGCGGCTCGGTTACTTTCACGTTGCCCTTGGCATCGATGGTGGCCGAGGTACCCTCGCTGCGTGGATCGGATGCGCCTGTCCAGCTGTTGCCAATACGCTGCGCGCCGTTAACTTTTGAACCCAGATCGACCGGGCGAACCGTCTGTCCAAATTTGCTGAGCCCATCAGACATCGCCGAAAGCATGGTATTTTGTTCAACTTCAAGACCGCCACCGCCAAAATAAATATTCGGCAGCGCAATCGCTTGATTGAGCGGAAGGCCGAAGTCGATGACACCAATCAGCGTCTTGGTCACATGCATGATGATGCGTTTTCCGCCGGCTGAACCAAGCGCGAGAACCGCCCGGCCGTCGCGATCAAACACGATCGTAGGGGACATGGACGACAATGGCCGCTTTCCGCCCATCACGCGGTTGGCAACCGGTGCGCCGTTCTTTTCAGGTGAAAAGGTGAAGTCGGTCAATTCGTTGTTCAAGAAGAAACCGCCTGCGACTAGCTGGCTGCCAAATGGCCCCTCAATCGTCGATGTCATATTGGCGATGTTGCCGTTGCGGTCGACTGCTGTGAAATGCGTTGTGCCGGCAACTTCGCTTGAAATGGCTGCGGTCCGCGGCATCGCGCCGGGCGGGTTCCCTGCCGGATAGTCCGTGCGCGCCTTTTCGGGGTCAATAAGCGCGGAACGTTCTTTGATATATTCGGGGTTCAAAAGGCCTGCGACTGGTACGTCAACAAACGCGTCATCCGCCAGATATTTTTCGCGGTCCGCATAAGCCAGCTGCATCGCCTGACCAATTAAATACCAGCTTTTCGGGCTGTCTTTGCCCGATGCTGCCAAGTCGAACCGCTGCAACGTGCCCAATATTTGCAAGACCGTTGTCGCGCCTGATGAAGGCGGGGCCATGCCGCACACCACATAGACGCGGTACGGCGCGCAAACCGCTTGCTGTTCCTTTGCGCGATATTGCGCAAGGTCCGTCATGGTCATGTCGCCCGGGCTAAGCTTGCTCGTCGTGACCGCACTTACAATCTGGTTGGCGATGGGGCCGGTGTAAAATGCATCGGGGCCCTTTTTCGCCAGCAGCTTTAACGTCGCGGCGAGTT
>JBEEIJ010000174.1:0-2854 GCA_041169905.1 Pseudomonadota bacterium
ATGGCCGCTTCGACGGGCAAAGCGATGGGGCTGACCTCCGGCGATGGCCGCAGCCGCATGTCGACGCGAAAGACATATCCGTCGCCATCCAGTGCGGACAAAAGTTCGATGACGCGGCGGCCATAGCGCACGGCGGCCTCTGCCACATCGTCGCGTTCGCGGTGGGGCAGGGTTTTGGGGTCGAACAGGAAAATCGGGTCAATGTCCGACGAATAATTCAGCTCACGCCCGCCATGTTTGCCGAGCGCAATGACGGCAAAGCCTTGGTTGGGCGCACCGGGCACGCGTTCTTCGATGGCGGCGGCTATGGCTTGGTCGAGCGCATGGTCGGCAAAGTCGGAAAGGATGCCTGTGACGCGGCTGAGGTCCCAAACCCTTGCGAGGTCCGCAATCGCGGTGACGAGCGCCACGCCTTGCCGCTGTTGGCGCAAGGCGGTGCCGACATTGTCCGCCGTTCGGGCAAGGGATTGCGCAAGCGCCGCGTCAAATTCGCCCGCTTCGATCATCGCCATCAATTCGGGGTTGCGGTCCATCAATCCGGCAAGAAACGGACTGTTGGCCTGTGCGCGTGTGATGGCTTCTGCGACGCGCGTCATGGTTTTAACCCTGATCTTTTCCGCGGACATAATCCCTTCGGAAATCGGACGCGAATGCCGCGAACCGCCCTTGCGTTATCGCCGCGCGCATGCCGGCCATCAGCATTTGATAATAATGCAGATTATGCTGCGTCATCAGCATCGCGCCCAATATCTCGCCCGACCGGATTAGGTGATGGACATAAGCGCGGGTCCATGTGGCGCACACCGGGCAGGTGCATTGGTCGTCAATCGGCCCTTGGTCTTCGGCAAATTTCGCATTGCGGATGTTGATGGGGCCGTGATGGGTAAAGGCTTGGCCATTGCGGCCAGAGCGGGTGGGCAGGACGCAATCGAACATGTCGATGCCGCGTTCGACCGCGCCCACCAAATCGTCGGGCTTGCCCACACCCATCAGATAACGTGGCCGGTCGGCGGGCAATTGGTCGGGCGCATAATCGAGGCAACCAAACATCGCCTCTTGCCCTTCGCCCACCGCAAGGCCGCCCACGGCATAGCCATCAAAGCCAATGTCGATCAAAGCATCGGCAGACCGCTTGCGCAATTCTTCGTCCAAGGACCCTTGTTGAATGCCGAACAAGGCCGCGCGCGCGGCATGCTCGCCGCCGCTGTCGAACCCGTCGCGCGAACGCTTGGCCCAACGCATCGACAATTCCATCGACTTGATCGCTTCGTCGCGGCTGACGCCATTGGCGGGGCATTCGTCAAACGCCATGACAATGTCGGAACCCAACAAGCGCTGGATTTCCATCGAGCGTTCGGGCGACAGCATATGTTTTGACCCATCGAGATGGCTTTGAAACGCCACGCCCTCTTCAGTGATTTTGCGCAACGCCGACAGGCTCATCACCTGATACCCGCCGCTGTCGGTCAATATCGGCCGGTCCCAGCCCGAAAACTGGTGCAGTCCACCCAGCCGCGCCACACGTTCCGCGCCGGGCCGCAGCATCAGATGGTAGGTGTTGCCCAATATGATGTCCGCACCCGTTGCGCGCACTTCGGCAGGGCGCATCGCCTTGACCGTGGCAGCGGTGCCGACGGGCATAAACGCCGGCGTGCGAATTTCGCCGCGCATCATCTGAATGCTGCCGGTGCGTGCCTTGCCATCGGTGGCGGAAATCGAAAACTGGAATCGCGTGGTCATCGGGCGGCTTTAGGGGGGTTATGCGCTGGAGAAAACCAACTTTTCTGAACAGGACACCGTCCCTACATAAACCGAAGCCCTGAGCAGCAGGTGCACAGCGCCTGCGACCGTCGAAGGGTGTCCAAAGTGCAGGCGCTGTGCCGATGGCCGCCCTTCGACAGGCTCAGGGCTGCGGTGGTGATGAATCTGTCAGTATGGGCCCCTCCACCCATCGCCATCCGAACCCAAACCCATCGTCATCCAAAGCCAAACCCATCGTCATCCTGAACTCGTTTCAGGATAACAAACCAATGTTGCCTGTTATCCTGAAACAAGTTCAGGGTGACGAGGCGGAGAGGATTTGCGCATCATTGACACAAATTACCCTTTCAACCGCCGCCACATCGCCCCATATACACGGCATGACTTACACCGATCCCCGCTCATATCTTTACCAACCCGGCCTTCTCGACCCTGACGCCGCGCAGCGTATTACGCGTGATGCGTTGAAGGCGTGCGATGATGGTGAACTCTATCTGCAATATAGCGCGACCGAGAGCTTTGGTTTTGACGATGGCCGGCTGAAAATGGCGGATTATTCGACCGGTTCGGGCTTTGGCCTGCGCGGTGTGTCGGGTGAGATGACAGGGTTCAGCCACGCCAATGACATGAGCGAGGCCGCGATTCGCCGGGCAGGGGAAACGTTGAAGCTGCTCGATCCCGCGAAGGAACAGCCCGCCCCGCCGCCGCGCCAGAACAACCGGCATTTATATACAGACGGCAACCCGCTTGAACTCGTGCCGTTCGCGCAAAAGGTGGCTTTGTGCCAACAAATCGACGCCGCCGCCCGCGCCCGTGACCCCCGCGTCGCGCAAGTGAGCGTCAGCCTTTCGGGCAGCTGGAGCGTCGTTGAAATCGTGCGTGCTGATGGCTTTGTCGCCACCGATGTGCGACCCTTGGTGCGCCTCAATGTCTCCATCGTCGCGCAAGACGGTGACCGGCGCGAAACCGGCACTTATGGTTTTGGCGGGCGCTATCTCTACGACAAATTGTTTGAAGATCATGAATGGGAACATGCCATTGATGAAGCATTGGCGCAGGCGCTGACCAACTTGCGTTCGGTCGCCGCGCCCGC
>JBEEIJ010000175.1:0-12250 GCA_041169905.1 Pseudomonadota bacterium
GCTAAATGCGCAGCTATGACTGACGAACTAAAACCAATGTATCTGGGTGCGCAAAGCGCACTTCCCCAAACGCCTGAAGAGGCCGAGCTGGATTATGTCCCCAATCCGCGCCCCGATACGCTGTATCTCGCCCGCTTTGCCGTGCCTGAGTTTACGTCTTTATGTCCGGTCACGGCGCAACCCGATTTTGCGCATCTGGTCATTGATTATGCGCCGGACAAAAGCATTGTGGAATCAAAGTCGCTGAAGCTTTTCTTGGGTTCCTTCCGCAACCATGCGGCGTTTCACGAAGATTGCACCGTCGGCATTGGGCAGCGGCTGTTCACCGAAATGAAGCCACACTGGCTCCGTATCGGCGGCTATTGGTATCCGCGCGGCGGAATTCCCATCGATGTGTTCTGGCAATCGGGGGAGCCGCCAAATGGCTTGTGGTTGCCTGATCAGGGCGTTGCCCCGTACCGGGGTCGTGGTTGATTCTATCGAAACAGTCTGCCCAAGATTCCCCGCACGACGGACTTGCCGAACGATCCTGCCTGTTGATCAGGGCTCTTCTCGTCGACACCATCGAATCATTGGTCGCAAAAATGACCTTTGTCGGTGACAGAACGACCGCGAGGCCTCTATTGCAGCTTCATGGCTCAAATGTTTTCGATGACCAAGAAGCGCGTGCATAAGGCTAGCCAAGCAGGCCTTGCCTTTTTGGCGCTGTTGTCCATTTTATCGGGGTGCGTATCCGCGCCAGTGCCTCGAGGACCTGCTCCGCCAGCATTACCAGCCCCAGCGCCAGTTGTTGTAGCGCCCGCCCGTCCCGCAATTGGGCGGCCGCCTGCCGGTCTTGAAAATCTGATCCAAGATCAATGGCGTTTGTTTCCGGGTCGGACGGGTGTTGCCATTATGCGCGTGGATGGTGGCGAATGGGTTTTCGGCCACAGGATGGATGAATTGTTCCCCCAACAAAGCGTTTCCAAAACCTGGGTTGCGCTGACCGTGTTGGACATGGTCGATCAAGGAAAGCTTCGCCTGGACCAGAATGTAAGGATCACACGGGATGATCTGGCGGTTTTTCATCAGCCAATCCGTGATCAGGTGATCGCCAATGGCAGCATTGAGGTTTCGATCCTCAATTTGCTGGAGACGTCCATTCGCGCCAGTGACAATACCGCCAATGATTCGCTGCTGCGCACCGTGGGCGGCCCGCAAGCGGTAACCGGTTTTATCGCACGTAAGAATTTGGGTGCGATCCGCTTTGGGCCGGGCGAACGCGCTTTGCAAAGCGGCATTGCCGGTCTCGACTGGAAACAGGAATATGCAATTGGCCAGCGTTTTTATGCTGCGCGTGATGCCGTGCCGTTGGCGACCCGCAAGGCGGCGCTTGACCGCTACCTGAATGACCCCATCGACGGGGCAAGTCCGCAAGCCATTGTCCGCGCACTGGCAAAGCTTGCCAAGGGCGAATTGTTGTCGGCGTCGTCAACGCGCCTCATGCTCGATATCATGTCGCGGACGTCAAGCGGCCCTAACCGGTTGAAGGCGGGCGTGCCTGCGGGTTGGCGCTTTTTGCACAAGACCGGAACGGGGCAGATTTTGCCGCCGGTGTCCACGGGATATAATGATATCGGGATCATGACAGCGCCAGATGGCACGCGTTACGCGGTCGCTGTGATGATGGGCAGCACGACGGCGTCTATTCCGCAACGGATGACGTTCATGCAATTTGTATCGCGCACTGTCGCTTCATACCACCAGAACTGACGCCTTATTGCGATGTTTCGGTTGAGCGCCGCGCGCGGCATTCAATTTGTCTAAGGCGGACAAAGAAAAGGGCCGTCCTGCAAGCAGAACAGCCCTTATCAAAAGCTTTCGCTAAAAAGCGCGAATATTACTTCGCAGCTTCTTTCGCAGCGTCTGCAGCAGGAGCAGCAGCAGCAGCGTCTGCAGCAGGAGCAGCAGCAGCAGCGTCAGCAGCAGGAGCAGCTTCAGTTGCAGCAGCTTCAGCGCCTTCTACAGCTGCGTCAGCAGCTTCAGCAGGAGCTTCTGTGGTTGCTTCTGTTGCTTCTGTGGTTGCTTCTTCAGCACCTGAGCAAGCAGCCAAACCGAGCGAAGCGGCAAGAACGAGAGATACAGCAATTTTCTTCATATGGGAAACCCCCTAGCAAAACTTATGAAAACCTGACAGGCACACCACAACGAATGCAGTAATGTCTGCGGACAGCCCTCTAGCCCGTTCACAATTCGGTGGCAATGCGCTTTTTTATTCCGGCAAGCTGATCAGCCTCAAAATTGCACTTAACTCTACCAGAACGGTAGAAAATGCGGGAGATTTGAACGGATTGACTTGATATAAAGATTTCTTTATATGGTGCCAAGATGATCAATTTGCTCACCATCATGCGCGCTCTGGCCGACCCGACCCGGCTTCGAATCGTATTTCTCGTGCTTCGGCTTGAACTGTCGGTGGGCGAGCTGGTGCAGATATTGGACCAAAGCCAGCCCCGCGTTTCCCGCCATATCCGTATATTGGATGAAGCTGGATTATTGGAGCGACGCAAAGAGGGAAGTTGGGTTTTCCTGCGACCGGGCGCTGTTTTGCAGGACGGACGCCTGACGTCGTTGCTGAAAGAAGTGGATGTTACCCAGGCGAAGGCATTTCAAAAGGATCTGGCCAGGCTGGACGAGGTCCGCAACGCGCGTACACATATGGCCGCAGCCTATTTTGCAGCACATGCCGAAGAATGGGATTTCCTCAGATCGCTGCATGTTGCTGATTCAGAAGTTGAGGTGAAGATCGCGCAGATTTTGCATAGCGCGCCATTGGGCCGTGTCTTGGATGTGGGCACAGGGACCGGCCGCATTGTGGAATTGTTCGCGGAGAGCGCAAGCCACTTTGTCGCTGTGGACAATAGCCCCGAAATGCTGCGGCTTGCCCGCGCTAAAATAGCGAATTTCAGCGCCGATATCGCGAACAAGGTCGAAATCAAACTGGGTGATTTTAACATGCTCCCCGTGGGCGATGGAGAGTTTGACACCGTCATTTTCCACCAAGTGCTGCATTACGCCCAAGATCCCGAGGCCGTCATTGCCGAAGCCATCCGGACAGTCGCAGCGGATGGACGGCTCGTGATCGTCGACTTCGCGGCTCACGATCATGAAGAACTCCGCACGGTTCATGCCCATGCCCGGCTTGGCTTTACG
Source organism: Pseudomonadota bacterium (assembly GCA_041169905.1). Classification (GTDB taxonomy): domain Bacteria; phylum Pseudomonadota; class Alphaproteobacteria; order Sphingomonadales; family Sphingomonadaceae; genus Sphingorhabdus_B. The sequence continues at coordinate 3,193 of JBEEIJ010000175.1, forward strand.
GACGAATTTATGCGGAATGCGTTCTCGGCACATGGCCTGCAGATGGTGCATCAGGTCGCACTTGAGTCTGGCGCGCTCATTGTAAAAGTGTGGATGGGGCAAAAGCTGTCGTTCGCCACCCCGCGTCCAAAAGATAATATAAGGATTGTTGCATGATTCTCCCGTTCGACCAGATGCAGGAAGCTAGCCGGGCGCTGGCCGCGCCCCTTTTTGCCGGTCTTGCCGGTGATTGCGAAATCAGCTTTGAATTTTTCCCGCCCAAAACCGAAAGGATGGAAGAACAGCTGTGGGATTCGGTTGTTACGCTCGCCCCGCTCGCCCCGCGCTTTGTATCGGTCACTTATGGTGCCGGCGGTACAACGCGTGAACGGACACACAACACCGTCGCCCGCATCGCGCGCGAAACCAATATTCCAGCTGCGGCGCATCTGACCTGCGTTGAGGCATCAAAGGGCGAAATTGCCGACGTTGCAAATGCCTATTGGGAGGCAGGTGTCCGGCATATCGTTGCACTGCGCGGAGATCCGCCAAGCTCGGACGGTAAATTTGTCCCGCATCCCGACGGCTATGCCAGTGCTGCCGAATTGGTCGAAGGGCTGCGTAAGCTCCATCCGTTCGAGATATCGGTCAGTGCCTATCCCGAAACCCACCCGCAAGCTTTGTCCGCTGCAAGCGATATCGACTTTCTGAAGCGCAAGCTGGATTCAGGCGCGAGCCGGGCAATCACACAATTTTTCTTTGAACCTGAAACATTTTTCCGTTTTCGAGATGCTGTGGCCGCCGCAGGTGTTAATGCCGAAATCGTGCCGGGCATCATGCCGGTTTCAAATTTTGCGGCAATCACACGCATGTCCGCCATGACCGGCACTGCAATTCCCGAGTGGATGGGGCATTTGTTTGAAGGGTTGGATGACCATCCGCCTGCCCGGCAACTGGTCGCAGCGACCGTTGCGGCCGAAATGTGCCGCAGATTATATGCGGGCGGTGTGCGTGACTTCCATTTCTATACGCTCAACCGGGCCGAGCTGTCTTATGCCATTTGCCATTTGCTTGGAAAACGGCCCTCTGGCGCTGCGCAGGAGCAAGCGGCATGACCCCGCGTGAGGCATTTGTTGCAAGAGCGGCCAAGCAGATATTGGTCTTCGACGGCGGTTATGGGACCGCCATTCAGGGGTATAAATTATCCGAGGCGGACTATCGCGGGTCATTGGAACTGACGCACGATCAAAAGGGTAATAACGACCTATTGTCCATCACACGGCCTGACGTCGTTGGTGCCATCCACAGCGCTTATCTGCGCGCTGGCGCGGACATGATTGAAACCAACACTTTCAGCGCCACGAAGATCAGTATGGCCGATTATGGTTGCGAACAATTGGTCCAGCAATTGAACATCGATTCGGCAAAACTCGCGCGCGCCTGTTGTGACGCCGCAGAAGCCGAAGACGGCAAGCGGCGCTTTGTTGCAGGCTCAATCGGGCCAACGAACAAAACATTGTCATTGTCGCCAGACGTCAACGACCCCGGCTATCGCGAGATCGACTTTGATTATCTCAAAGCCGTCTATCGCGAGCAATGCGACGCGCTTATCGAAGGCGGCGTAGATTTCTTGCTGATTGAAACGATTTTCGACACGCTGAACGCCAAATGTGCAGCCATGGCGGCGCAGGAAGCCGCACTGGCATCGGGCAGGGATGTGCCCCTCATGATATCCATGACAATCACCGATATGGCGGGGCGCAATCTGTCGGGCCATACGGTTGAGGCATTTTGGGCGGCGATCCGCCACGTCAAACCACTGACCATCGGGTTGAATTGTTCGTTCGGGGCCGATCTGTTGCGTCCGCATTTGGCGGCTTTGGCAAAGCAAGCCGATGCGCTTGTCATGGCCTATCCCAATGCGGGCCTGCCCAACGACCTTGCCGAATATGACGAACTGCCCGAAACGACGGCGCAGCTGATTGGCCAATGGCTCGATGACGGGCTGGTCAACATTGTCGGCGGTTGTTGCGGCACCACGCCCGCGCATATCGCCGCGATAGCCAAGGCCGTTGAGGGCCGCGCCCCGCGCAGCATCCCGCAACCACCACTGGTCACGCGGCTTGCCGGCCTCGAACCCTTCATCATGGCCGCCTGAACTCCATAAAGCTGAACATCAATATGACATCCTCCTCCTCCCGTTTCGTCAACATCGGTGAACGCACGAACGTCACCGGCAGTGCCAAATTCAAGAAGCTCATTCTGTCCGGCGATTATGAAGCCGCTGTCGAAGTCGCGCGTGATCAGGTCGAAAATGGCGCGCAGATTATCGACATCAATATGGATGAAGGTCTGCTCGACGCGCATGAGGCGATGACGACATTCATCAAACGGATCGCTGCCGAGCCGGATATTGCGCGGGTACCGTTGATGATCGACAGTTCCAAATGGAGCGTCATTGAGGCGGGGCTGAAATGCGTTTCGGGCAAGCCCATCGTGAATTCGATTTCGATGAAAGAAGGCGAAGACGCCTTTCTGCATCACGCGCGGCTGTGCATGGCCTATGGCGCCGCTGTCGTGGTGATGGCGTTTGACGAAACCGGGCAGGCGGACACCAAAGAGCGTAAGGTCGAAATCTGCAAGCGCGCTTATGACTTGCTGGTCGGCATTGGTTTCCCGCCCGAAGATATCATCTTTGATCCCAATATTTTTGCGGTGGCAACGGGGATTGAAGAGCATAACAATTATGGCGTCGATTTTATCGAGGCGCTGAGGGAATTGCGCGTTCTTTGCCCGCATGCGCATTATTCGGGTGGCCTTTCCAACCTGTCCTTTTCCTTCCGCGGTAACGAGCCTGTGCGCCGCGCGATGCACTCGATATTCTTATATCACGCAATCCCTGCTGGCTTGGACATGGCGATCGTTAACGCAGGGCAGTTGGATATCTATGACGATATTGATCCGGAATTGCGGGTGGCGTGCGAAGATGTGATCCTCAACCGCGATCCCGATGCCACCGAGCGCCTCATCACCTTGGCCGAGAAATATCGCGGCACGGATGTGGCGCAGGAAAAGGCCGAGGCCGAGTGGCGCGGCTGGGACGTTAAGAAGCGGCTTGAGCATGCCTTGGTCAAAGGCATTGATGCGCATATCGTCGACGATACCGAAGAAGCGCGGCTGGCGATCAAGGCTGCGGGCGGCAGGCCAATCGAGGTTATCGAAGGCCCGTTGATGGACGGCATGAACGTCGTTGGCGACCTGTTCGGGTCGGGCAAAATGTTCCTGCCGCAGGTCGTGAAATCGGCGCGCGTTATGAAAAAAGCGGTTGCGCATCTGTTCCCCTATATCGAGGCCGAGAAAGAAGTCGGCGCGAAGGGCAAGGGCAAGATCATCATGGCGACCGTCAAGGGCGACGTGCATGACATCGGCAAGAATATCGTTGGCGTTGTGCTGCAGTGTAATGGATTTGAGATTGTCGATCTGGGCGTGATGGTCCCGTGGCAAGATATTTTGAAGGCGGCGGTCGAACATGATGCCGACATGATCGGACTGTCTGGCCTCATTACACCTTCGTTGGATGAGATGGTCACCGTCGCTGAAGAAATGCAGAAGGCGGGCATGACGATGCCGTTGATGATCGGCGGCGCGACCACGTCCAAAACGCATACGGCGTTGCGGATTGAGCCTGTCTATTCGGGCCCCGTCATTCATGTGCTGGATGCTTCGCGCGCCGTCGGTGTTGCGGGCACATTGGTCAGCGATACCATGGCCGAAAAGTTCGTCGCGGAAACCCGCGCCGAATATAGCCACATCCGCGATGCCCGTGCGGGCAAGACCGCAAAGCCGTTGGCTTCGCTGGATGAAGCCCGCGCCAATGCGTTCGAGATGGACGAGGCGCTAAAGCCTGCCGCGCCATTACAGGCTGGCGTGCATGTCTATGATGACTGGGACCTTGCCGATCTGCGCAACTATATCGATTGGACGCCGTTTTTCCGCGCGTGGGAACTGCATGGCAATTACCCCGATATTCTGACCGACGAAGTCGTTGGCGAAAGTGCAACCAGCCTGTTTGCCGATGCCAATGCGATGCTCGATAAAATCATCAGTGAAAAATGGCTCCGCGCAAAGGGCGTTGCGGGCCTGTGGCCATGCTGGCGCGATGGCGACGATGTTGTGGTCTATTGCGAAAACACCGAGTCCCATATTCGCCTGCCGTTCCTGCGGCAGCAAATCGCCAAGCGCGAAGGCAAAGCGAACATGTGTCTGGCCGACTTCATCAGCCGCGATGGCGACTGGATTGGCGGCTTTGCGGTTACCACCGGTCATGGCATCGGCACGCATTTGGCGCAGTTCAAAGCCAATATCGATGATTATTCCGACATCATGTTGAAAGCGCTCGCCGACCGTCTGGCCGAAGCTTTTGCCGAGCGGATGCACCAGCATGTCCGCACAACATTATGGGGCTATGCGCCCGACGAGCAACTTACCATCGAGGCGCTGAACCGAGAGGAATATCGTGGCATCCGGCCCGCGCCGGGCTATCCCGCATGTCCGGACCACAGCCTGAAACCGATATTGTTCGACCTGTTGGATGCCACCCACAACACGGGCATCACCTTGACCGAAAGCTTTGCCATGTTGCCGACCGCAGCGGTCAGCGGATTTTATTTCGGGCACCCCCAAGCCGAATATTTCGGCGTTGCGCGCATTGGCGAAGATCAGGTTGCGGACTATGCAACGCGGCGCGCACTCGATTTGGATCGGGCGCGGCAGTATCTCAGGCCCAACCTCAACGAATGACGTGCCGTTCAGGGCAATATTAGATTTTACGGACCAATGCCCATGAAGAAAACGGCGCTCTTTGTCCTGACCCTAAGGCGACAAAAGCAACGTCGGGCAGCGTTTTTACTGTCTGCTTTGTCGCTTTAATGGTGAACACGGTGCGATGAAATTTTCGTTGATCTCAACATTGAGAAAGAACCGTGCCCGCGCTTTCGCGTGCGCGCGGCGATATTCCCAAAGCCAATCCTACATTGCAAGCTTGGAGATGCCTCCAACCCTTGCAGCGGAAATCACCGCCCCTGCGCACGCCACCTGCGCACGACGCGGTCCAGTATTTCGGCTTCGCCGCCTGTTTCGCGCCAAAGCGCGCTGAACAACGGATCTTCCGAGGCGGGGCGTTTTTCCGCTTCCAAATAGTCGAGCGACACGCGGATGGGAATGCTGACACCTTCGCCGCAGATAATGCATTCGCGGTTGCGTAAGGCAGGAACGGCATCCAAGAATCCGCGCGCACCTTCGGGCATGGCGGCGCGGACAAATGCTTGATCGCGTTCATTGTTCAATCGCATCGAAATGATCGTGCCGCATTGCGACAGCACGCCTTCTGCCAAATCGGACGGACGCTGCGTAATCAGGCCAAGCGACACACCATATTTCCGACCTTCCTTGGCAATGCGTTCAAGGATGGAGCGCACCGCGCTGTTTTTGAAAACGCGATCCGACGGAATATAGCGATGCGCTTCTTCGCAGACGAGCAGGATGGGGCGCTGCGGTTCGTTGCGCGACCAGATGGCATAGTCAAACACCAGACGCGACAACACCGCGACAACGGTCGACGTGATGTCGGAAGGGACGCCGGACACATCGATAATCGAAATCGGCTTACCATGTGATGGCAGACGGAAAATCTTGCCGACAAATTCGGCCATGGTGTCGCCCACCAGCAGCCCTGAAAACATGAAATTGTAGCGCGGGTCGGCTTTCAGCTCGTCAATTTTGCTTTTCAACCGTATGAACGGCGCGGACGACGTTGCCTTGTCGAGCTTACCCATTTCATTCTGCAGGATGTTGGTCAGGTCAGACAATAAATACGGGATCGGCGCATCCACCGTCAGCTTACCAATATTTTCGGCAATCCGGTTTTTGGCGCGTGCCTGCAAAAGACAGCGGGCGAGAATGTCTGAGTCAATTTGCCGATCGTCGCCGGTGGAGGTGACAAACACTTCGCAATGTTCGGCAAAGTTCATCATCCAATATGGCATGGCCAGATTGTTCACGTCGAACAACGCGCCATTCTGTTTGAACGCCGCACTATATTCACCATGGGGGTCAATCATGACGATATGGCCGTCAGGGGCGATCTCGCACATCTTATGCACGATGAGCGCCGCGCAGGTGGATTTTCCGGTACCCGTCGAACCCACGAGCGCGAAATGCTTGCCCAGTATCTCGTCGACATATAACGCGCCGCGAATATCGCGGGTTGGGAAAACGGTGCCAATTTCAACATGCGCGCGGGCGTCGGTCGCATAGACTTGATTCATATCCGCGCTCGACACCGCATAGACTTCGCTTCCGGGGATCGGATAACGCGTGACCCCGCGGCGGAAATTGGAAATCTTGCCGGTCACGCGGTCCTCGTCGCCTTCGCCCAGAAAGTCGACTTGCGCCATAATGACCCCATGGTCGCGGTCATGCATGCGTTGTGTGCGGATACTGGCGAGCAGCCAATTATGGCCAATGCGGATCTTGATTTGGCTGCCCACCTGTCCGGCCATCGCAACGCTGGGATCGCCATGCGACATCAGCTTGGTCAATATGCTGGCATCAAGGGTAATTTGGGAACTGGATCCGGCAATGTCCATAACAAAGCCGATATGGTACAACGCATTTGCCGCTTCGGCTTGTCCCTGCGCACTGGGTTCTGCGCGCGTAAACTGCCAATGCCCTGTCATATCCATCGCTAAACTGCCTTTGATGTAAGGAAGCGGCCAGCGATAGGTACAGAAGGTAAAGATATATTTACTATGGGGATGAAAATGGCCCCGTTAGGCCCGTTTAAAAGCGCTGGAAAACATATCCGGCGAACCAGCCCAGCAGCAAGGATACAAGCACCGCCATCGCGCCATAGAATAAGGCATAATCCTGCGCCATGATGGTCACCAGTTGCTCAAACCCGGTTTTGCGTATCCGCACTTGGACATTATCGTCCGCCACAATGACGCGGCCATTGCGGATCAGCAATGTTTCGGCGGTATATGTGCCCACGGGCACGCTCGATGGAATATTGAGCCGTGCGCGGTACAATACCTGATCGGTGATTTCGACGGTGCCTGCCTCTTGCCGGAAAAGGCCGTTGCGGCGGTTCAGATCGACAAGGCCATCGACAAAGCGTTTTTGCTCTGCGGCATCGACTTCACCGCTGGGCGACAATTGCAATCTTTCGAGGCCAAGTTCGTAAATCGCGGCGGTCTTGCTATCGACGATCTCGCCGAGCGGGCGGGATGAGGCGATTGCGTAATAAGCGGGAACGGACCGGAAATCGGTGCTGTCGGCGTTAATCCAGATGCCCGCAATATTCTGCTTTTCGCGCAGCGTCACCGCGCGCGTTGGCCCGCGCAGGACAACGGCGACGTCCACTTGCCCCTCTGGCGCAACGCCGCGCGGGTAAATGATTGCGCCGAACAGCAGCATTTCGGCGCCGGTGAATCCCGATTGAATATTGATTTCGCGCTGCGACACGTCGGGCACCAGCTTGGGCACATTTTGCGCGCCCGCCGCGACCGGCAGCAAAAACAGGAACAAGGCAAGCAAACGTATCACAGGGCTTGCAACGTGTAGATTTCGTCTGGACGCCAGCCAAGGCCAAGCGCCATCCGGATGGCGACGAGCAGGACAATCGCTGCCAGAAACAGGCGGAGATATTCGGGGCGCATCCGCTGCGCCAATCGTGCGCCAATTTGCGCGCCGGTGACACTTCCGATCAGCAAGAATACCGCCAGCACAATGTCGACCGCCTTGGTGGTCAGGCTGTGCATCATGGTGGAGGCCATGGTGACGAATAATATCTGGAACAAAGATGTGCCCACCACAACCTGTGCACCCATGCCAAGCAAATAGAGCATGGCGGGCACCATGATGAAACCGCCGCCGACGCCCAGCAGCATGGTCATAATGCCCGTGATGAAACCCAATATCAGCGGTGCGAGTGGCGAAATATACAGGCCCGACCGGTAGAAACGCCAGCGCATCGGCAAATTGGCGACCAAGGGATGGTGCCGCCTTTTCGCCGCTGGCACGGGTTTACCTGCACGGGTCGCGCGGACACTGGTCAGGCTTTCTTTCGCCATCATCCCGCCGATGCTGCCCAGCATGATGACATATAATATGTTGATGACGGTATCGATCTGGCCAAGCGCTTCCAATATTTCAAAGATCGCCGCGCCCGCAGCTGTGCCGAAAATGCCGCCGAATACGAGAACAGCGCCCATTTGGAAATCGACACCGCCGCGTTTCATATGCGCAAAAACGCCCGATACGCTTGCGCCGGTAACTTGCGTTGATGCTGATGCGGCGGCAACGGCTGGCGGGATACCGTAGAAAATAAGCAATGGCGTGGTCAGGAACCCGCCGCCCACGCCAAACATCCCCGACAGCACGCCAACGCCGCCACCCAGCAGGATGATGACCAGCGCATTGACCGACAAATTGGCTATAGGAAGATAGATATCCATGTTTGACCAACAGACCCTAACGGCATTTGGCGGCAGGATAAAGGCTGGTGCTTAGAAACTGGTGGACAATGTCACCGCTGGCCCATTGTCCGGCCGCGCGTTACCCGCGACACGCACACGCCAGCTTGCATCCAGTTGGAATAGCGCGCCGCCAGCGGTCACATGTGCGCGGATATTTGGGCCGACATCCATGCGCATGACATTGTCTTGCCCACCCGCCCATATGCCTGCGCCAATGGCAAAAGATGCGCGTTGCGATTGTGCGATGGGCCGATGTGCGTGCGCCGCCACATCGGCAAAGGGGCCGCCGCCTTGCCCTGAAACAAAGCCGGCCTGACCATAGCCGTCCAAGCGAAAGCCAAGTGGTAATGTTATGTCAGAGCGCCCGCCAGCGACCAAGGCCGCAAATGCGTCGGGTCGGTCTTCGCGAAATCTGCGCTCGGCAATGATCTGCACCGGAATGCGTGCAACCGGTCGCCAACGCACCCCCGCGGCCAATTCTCTTTCGCGCACGCGGCCATGCGCAACCGAAGCCCTACCCATCAGCAAGAGACGCGATAGGC
>JBEEIJ010000176.1:0-2809 GCA_041169905.1 Pseudomonadota bacterium
TTGGCCGATCAATGGCGCCAGAAAGACGTCCTCGTCGATTTCGTACGCACGGGTGCGGATATTCAGCGCTATTTGAAGCTCGACGACCGCATTTGGGTGCAGTCTGGGCAGCTATATGTGCAGCCTGACTTTGTCGAAACCCTCTCGAAATCGCCGGATAACTTCGTCGCTACCGTGGATGGACGCGACGAAAATAGCCTTTTTGAGCGCATCGATTTGAATACGCGTTGGGCCGGTATCTCGATTGTAGGGGCCAGCACGATCGCGACGCTGAAAGATCTCCCTGAAGACTGGAGCATCATTTCCTCACTGCTGCGGCAGGCCATTCTTGCGAAGGTGCCTTTGAGACTTTTGTCGCAACAACATGTCAACAACGGAACCTTGAACATCGTCCAAGGTCCGCAGGATTTTGTCCAGCTGAACAAACAAATTTTGCGCAGGCGGGTTTTAAGTCAGCCGGGCTTTGTTGAAGCTAGGGTTTTGGGGCCGGTATCCGCAAAATTGGTTCCCATAATATGGCAAAGTTCGACCGCGCTTAAGCTCGTCAAATTTGCTGGTCCGGTTTTTGCGATGGGCGCTGTGGCGCTGGGTATGTCCGGCTTTGGCTTGGCAACAGCCGGCGCCGCATGTGCAGCTGTCGCAACCAATTCTTTGCGTCTTGCAACGACTGACGATCTGAACGGGCAGGGGAAAATGCCTAAGCTGACGGCAGTGACCTTGTCGCTGCTTGTTATCGCGATGTTTGGCGCCGCGTATATGGACACATCTTATACAAATGACGGCCTATTTGCTGCGTTCGCGGTGGCCTCCATCGCATGGATTAGCATGTATGTTATATTGCCGCGCTGGGCGGACGGGCTTTTGCGCTCGCCAGCCTTGCTGTCCATTTTGGCTTTAGCCGGCACTGCCGGTCTAGGTTTTACCAATGCGCTGCAATGGATCATGGTCGCACAGTTAAGCGCGTTTATGTTTGCATGCTATGATAGCGGCCCCGATAAAAAGGCCGATCAGCCTTAAAACGCCGTTAACTGAAAAAACCTATAACGGCCGCCACGAACGTTGGTGGTTAGGCTTTGGACGGTTTACTTGGTCCCCAAGATGATTTGCTCTCAATCGCGTGCGCCCATGCCCGCGACATTGATGCCTTATGCCAGGACGTCGCATCCATTGTATTCCCTTCAGCGGTCCACACACCGTCGGAGGCCACAACTGCGTTGCGCGCCTCGCTGTCGAAGCCACATTGTGCCGGGGTTCACCTGTCCGTGGTCGATCTCAGCGCGGACCTGAATATCGGGCACGATCATATCTATCGGTCGACAGATTTCGAGTCTGTAACTCCGATGATCAATTTGCGATCGCAGAAATTTTCCGCCCAGTCGCTGTTTTTAAGTTTTGGCAAAGCATGAACGATGCTGCGCCTTTAATCCGCGTTATCACAGGCGAGGTGTCGTCAGCGGGTATCTTGCTGCGTGCGGACGACGCGTTGCAGCAGCTTCATATTAGGGCAGGGGGTGAGCGTGGCGGTACGCTGGCATGCCCAGCTTTGCTTGCCCTCGCGCAAATGGCCGCAAGTCTTCGGATGCGGCTCGCGCGCGCTGTTTGCGTTTCGGACGGGCCAGATAATCTTGAACTGTGGGTGGAGGCTGAGCCTTTTAAAAAGGACGTTAAACTTTCCATCTTAAGCTGGCGCAATATCGACAATGTTGCGGCCACGCCAAAGTCGCAGGATATATGGCCTGATCAGGGTGAAGAACCGGTCAGGCTTAGATTTGATCACGCCTTGCGCCTTGTTGATGCCTGCGGACCAGTTGAAGACCTTGTAAAAAATACCGATTTTGGTGCTTCAGCTTCAATCATACTCGGCAGACTTCTCGGCACGGACGCCCTAGCGAACTTCCAGAATGTTGAGAGGTTTCTTCCGATCAGTCGCCGCAGCATTTGTATGCCCAACGATGCGAATATGTCGGTGTGGGGGCAGCCCGAACGTGACGGCGCAGGGCAGATTTCCGGCTATACCTTGTTTCTTGCGCAGAATGGGAACGTCGAAGCTGCCAGCATTGCGCAGGCGAATGGAATATCTGCGGGCGCGCTTTTTGGGAAACAGCTTGCGCCGGTTCTGCGGCAACCATTGGATCGTATCATTGCGAATGCCGAAACGATCGGGAGCGAATTGTTGGGACCGATCCGTGAAAATTATGTCGCATATGCCCGCGATATTGCCAACGCGGCGCGGCATCTTACGGCCCTTGTTGACGATCTGAACGATTTGGAAGCCGTCGAGCGACCGGGATTTTCGACGGCAAAGGACGACATCGAATTAGGCGATGTTGCGCGGCGTGCCGCTGCTTTGCTGGCGTTAACGGCCGCAGATCACCGCATAACGCTCTTAGTGCCTGACGAAAAAACATATGTTCCGGCGAAAGCGGAATTCAGGCGCGTGTTGCAGATCATGCTGAACCTCATCACCAACGCGATCCGATATTCGCCCGACGGTACTGAGGTTCAGGTGGACGTTGGTGTAGAGGATGGATTTGCGTATATATCGGTGTCGGACCGAGGTGCCGGCGTCGACGCCGAAAATCACGAACGTATTTTTGCCAAATTTGAGCGTTTGGGACGCACCGGCGATGGCGGGAGCGGCCTTGGCCTCTATATATCACGCCGCCTGGCACGTGCGATGGGCGGCGACCTCTTTGTCGAGGCCGCAAAAGGCGGAGGCGCGAAATTCACGCTCCGCCTTCTACAATAATTAACGCTGGTCGAGGCTCGGATATGGGCGGTGGTTTGGACCGGTGTACAATTGGCGCGG
>JBEEIJ010000177.1:0-17901 GCA_041169905.1 Pseudomonadota bacterium
GCCGGGAAGCGCGCAGTTTACTTCGACGCGGCGATCCAGGCGTCGATCTTTTTCTCCAGCACGGTCAGCGGCAGTGCGCCGGTGTTCAGAACCTGATTGTGGAATTCGCGCACGTCGAATTTCTTGCCAAGTTCCTTCTTCGCCTTGTCTTTCAGACGCAGGATGGTGAGGGCGCCGATTTTATAGGCCAATGCTTGCGACGGAATGGCAATGTAGCGCTCGACCTCTGCCGTGGCGTCGGTTTTGCCCATATCGCTGTTGGCGAGCATATAGTCGATGGCCTGTTCGCGGGTCCAACCCTTGCTGTGGATGCCGGTGTCGACCACGAGCCGCATCGCCCGCAGCATTTCGTCGGACAGCGTCCCAAAGCGTTGATACGGGTCTTTAAACAGGCCCATCTCGTAACCGAGTGTTTCGGAATACAGCGCCCATCCTTCGACATAGGCCGTGTTGCCGCCGAAACGCATGAACGCGGGAAGCTTTTCATTTTCCTGCGCGATGCTGATCTGGAAATGGTGCCCAGGTGCGCCTTCATGCAGATACAGCGTGGTCATGCCAGGGATCGTGCGGCTTGGCAGGTCATAGGCGTTGAAATAAAATGTGCCGGGACGCGAACCATCAGGGGTACCCTGTTGATAGCTGCCGCCTGCTTCATATTTCTCGCGAAATTCTTCATAGGGCTTAATCTCAAGCGGTGCCTTGGGCAGATATTTGAACTGCGTCGAAATCGTTGCATCGACCTTTTTGCCGATATCGTAGTAACCCTGCGTCAGGGCATCACGGCTCGACATTTTGAATTTCGGATCCGAACGCAGATGCTCGAAAAACTCGGACAGAGTGCCTTTGAAGCGAACTTCATTCTTGATGGCTTCCATACCCGATTTAATCCGGGCAACTTCCGACAATCCCAGATTGTGGATGTCGTCTGCCTTCAATGGCAGCGTCGTCGTTTGCTCGATCATATATTGATAGAGGCCTTCGCCGCCCTTCATTGCGGACAAGCCGACTTGTTCGCGCGCCAATGGCAAATAGCTATCGCGCAGGAAGTCACGCAGACGGGCATTGGCTGGGTACAGACCGTTTACGATGATATCGCGATATTCCGCTGTCAGCCGTGCTTTGTCCGCATCGCTGAAATCCGCAGGGAATTTCAGAACTGGTCCATAATAAGGCGACTCTTCGGTCTTTTGCGCCAATTGTGTGTTCAGCTGATCAATGACATTGCTGATCGTCATCTTTGTTTCGAATACACCCGACGCCATGCCTTGACGGAAACGGCCAATTGATGCGTCCATGAGGACGATGAATTCCTTGTGGCGCTTCAGGTTGTTTTCGTAATCCTGAACCGTCTTGAACGGCGCTGCACCCTGTCCACTGGCGAAGGTCGGATAAAAAGTGTGGAAGCCGAAAAAGTGATTGAGTGGACGCACGACCGTCAGGTCCATAATGTCTTTGGACAGGCCCTTTAGCGCGTCAATTTGGCTTTGCTTGTAAACATCGTACGCAATTTTGTCGGTGTCATTCAACTTTGCGCGGTCGATTGTTTTTAAGCCATCCAGATTGGCCTGCGCCGCGCTGCGTTCATTGTCGAAATAGGCGTCGGAGATATAGTCACCAAAGCGGTCCGCATAGCGCATATCGCCGCGGAACATCGCATTGAGCGGGTTACGCTTCAGGCTAGCTTCGTCGTCCGCAGCGAACAAAGCGGCAAGCCGCTGGCTTTCCGTCGCGCTGGCCTCGGTTGTTGCGGTTTGCGCGTGCGCTGCGCCAAATGGCGTCAATAATGCAGCGCTGACGAGAAGAAGAATGCGTGGGCTATGTTTCATATGGGTCTCTCCAAAATTGTGTTGGACGCATCAATAGGTTGTTGCGGGCAAGTATTAGCGGATGTCTTGCGACCGCGCGTGCGGCACAAGATAAATTCGACAGACGACGGATAATCTGTGGCAGACGATATATAATATTTGCAATCTGTTACCGTATCGCTTCTGCAATCAGGACGGCTTTTGCGTGTTGAGTTCAAGCCAGTTATTCTGGCGATACCATTTTGTAATCACATGCTTCACGCCGCGGGTAACAGGCGTTCCGGTATGCAGCGTTTTGTAATTCAGCGATCCGTCGAGATTCATATTATTCCAAATGAGCATCATGCCCGCTTGCGGCCGCACGCCAAGGCCAAGATGTGGAAACTCGGTCGTGCCGCCTTCTTCTGGTTCATTGAGAAATATCATCGCAGTCCAGCTGCGCTGGCCGCCTGCTGGGCCTTCCTGAAGCCAATAGCTTTGGCTGGGATGAAAGAAGTCGTGGTGCGCCTTAAACTCCTGACCGACTTGATAACGTTGTCCCTGCATCGTCTCGGCATAGCCGTTATCAATGCCCAAAACATCGCTCATCCGTGCCTCAATTTTGGCGATGAACGCGTCCCAACGATTCAGATGACAGCTGTAGCTGGTCCGGAAACCTGCTTGCTCGGTCCCTTTGTACAATGTCGACGGCACCGCATCGGCATCAATTTTGGCGATCAGCGTTTTGCAGTCGGCCTTACCCAAAAAGCCCTGATACACATATAATTGCGCATCAGGGTGGTCGACCTGCTGGATAAGCGGATTGGCATTCAGTCGCTTTGTGACGTGCGCGCCAATTCGCGACAGCTTTGCCGGATCGTTATTGGGATCGAATGTCTTGGGTGGCGTATCAGGCTGCATCTTATCACCGAATCACGGAACGATACGACCTCTTACCATGACCCACTCCGCCTTTTCGAGCGTGCGGATGTTGGTCAGCGGATTTTCATTTACGGCGACCATGTCGGCGGAATATCCCACCGCGATCCGGCCGATTTCATTTTCCAGCCCCAGCGTTTTGGCCGCAACGGTCGTCGCGCTGGCCAGCGCCTCGGTTGGAGTCATGCCCGCATTCACCAGCAAAGCAAACTCACCGGCATTGCTGCCATGTTCAAAGACGCCGGCATCGGTTCCAAAAGCGACAGTCACGCCCATTGCCTTTGCCAGCTTAACCTGACGCCCTGCAAATTCGAGCGCTTGCTTGGCCTTGACCTCAACTGTTGGCGTGTAAATCCCTTTGCCAAGGCGGGCGCGCACGCCCTCCAGTGCCATCAACGTCGGAACCAACGCAGTGCCCTTGGCCTTCATGACCTTCAAGGCGGCTTCATCTGCGAATGTGCCATGTTCAATCGAATCAATGCCGGCTGCAGCCGCTGCCTCAATGCCCCGGGCGCCATGGGCGTGCGCCATGACCTTCAGACCCAGCGAGTGCGCGGTATTGGCGATGGAGACCATTTCCTCATTGGTGAAATGCGCTTCCAACCCTCTGCCCTGTTGCGAGAGCACGCCGCCGGTCGCGGTGATCTTGATGACATCGGCGCCAGCCTTTGACGATTTGCGCACCTTTTCGGCGCATTCGACGGGACCAGTGCAGGTGAAACCCGAATCCAGCGCGGCCAAAACGTCGCTGCGGAAGCCAGTGACATCGCCATGCCCGCCGACGATCGATAATGCTGGACCAGCCGCGACAATGCGTGGGCCAACAATGCGTCCTTCGGCCGTACCGCGGCGCAGGACAAAAGCAGTATTTTGTGCAGAACCGGCTTCGCGCACTGTTGTGAAACCTGCTTTGACGGTCAATGCGGCGTTTTTCACGCCCATGACCACGCCCCATTCGTCAGGATTGACGGCTTCGTCGCGGAAATCATCGCCGGGGTCGCCGGTCAAATGGACGTGAAGGTCGATGAGGCCGGGAACCAATGTTTTGGTCGACAGGTCGACTACCCTATCCGCCTGAAACGGATTATGTGTGCCTTTGGCGATATTTTTAATCCGCCCGTCTTCGACCAAGATAACCGCTGGGCCAGTTGGGCCAGTTGCCGCGTCGGGAACCAGATTGCCGACAATGATTGCTTGCGTTGCTGCCAATGACGGGGTTGAAGCACATAAAGCTGCACCAGCGAGTAAAATCTTACGGAACATCAAAAACCCTCTCTTATGTTTATGCACGGTTTCGTTAAACGACTTTGTTGAACGGTATATCCATGACCGGGAAATGTTCCCAGCCGGTGAAATCGAAATGCCACCATTCGTTGGAAAGGCCGACAAAGCCTTCGGCTTCCAAATAGCCTTGTAAGCGGGCACGGTTGGCCAATGCGATCGGGGTCGCACCCATATAATCGCGATGGGCCTTTTCGGAAAAATCATCGAACTCGCTTGGCATCTCGACCAGCTGTCCGGTGCGCAGGTCATGCAAAGTCAAATCGACGGCACAGCCACGATTATGCTTGGACCCGCGTTTGGGGTTCGCCACATATTCTTTCTTGGGGCCGACCGGCGTCGCATCCCATAATTTTTTGGTTATCCGCCACGGGCGATAGGCGTCATAAATTGTCAGGCCAAAACCATCCGCCTGGGCGGCCTTGCTGGCGCGCGCGACCGCTTGCGCGGCTGGGGCGGCCAGAAAGGCGCGCGCTTCGTCGTACAGCACCCGCCCAGTGAAATTGTTGGCGGTCGCATAACGCATATCGAGCTTGATCGCGGGGTCGAGTGTGATCAACTCGATCAGGCGCTTTGGATCGTCAGCTTTAATCCGCGCAGCGGCATTGGCGGGAATGAACGACACATCGCGGTCGGGACCAACCGGAACGCAGCTTGCCAGCGGCAGTGCCGCCAGCCCCAAAGCGACCTCCCGGCGGGAGAGGATCATTTTGCGTCTTTCGCCAACCACTCTTCAAGCCATTTGATCGTATAATTTCCATTTTGGAAATCAGGCTCTTCCAATAAACGTTGATGCAGCGGAATGGTCGTCTTCATGCCGTCAATCACAAATTCGCCAAGCGCACGGCGAAGGCGCATCAGACATCCCTCGCGGGTTTGACCATAGACGATCAGCTTGGCGATCATGCTGTCATAATAGGGCGGAACTTTATACCCATGATACAGGCCGCTATCGACGCGGACATAAAGACCGCCGGGTGGGTGGTACCATGACACGGTTCCGGGTGACGGCATGAAGCTTTGCGGGTCTTCGGCGTTAATTCGGCATTCGACGGCATGGCCTGTGAAGGTCACATCTTCTTGCTTGAACGAAAGCGGCTTGCCTTCGGCGACGCGGATTTGTTCGCGGACGAGGTCGATGCCGGTAATCATTTCAGTGACCGGGTGCTCGACCTGAAGCCGGGTGTTCATTTCGATGAAATAGAACTCCCCATTTTCCCACAGAAACTCAATGGTACCCGCGCCGCGATAGCCCATGTCAGCCATAGCCTTGGCACAGATATTGCCCATGCGATCACGTTCCGCTGTCGCAAGAACGGGCGAGGGCGCTTCTTCGAGAACTTTCTGGTGCCGGCGTTGCAGCGAACAATCGCGTTCGCCCAAATGGACGGCATTGCCGTTGCCATCGCCAAAAATCTGGAATTCAATGTGGCGCGGGTTGCCGAGATATTTTTCGAGATAAACCGTCGCATCGCCAAAGGCGGCTTTTGCTTCGGACCCTGCTTGCTGCATTTGGCTCTCAAGCTCTTCTTCGCTGTTGACGACCTTCATGCCGCGGCCGCCGCCACCTGATGCCGCTTTGATGATTACCGGATATCCGATTTCGCGCGCAATCGCTTTGGCTTCGGCGACATCCTCAATTGCGCCATCAGAACCGGGGACAAGTGGCAAACCCAATGCGCCTGCCGAACGCTTCGCTTCAACCTTGTCACCCATCGTGCGGATATGTTCGGGCTTGGGGCCAATCCACTTGATGTTATGGCTCTCAACGATTTCCGCAAACTGCGCGTTTTCCGACAGAAAGCCGTAGCCGGGGTGGATGGCGTCCGCATGGCTGATTTCCGCGGCTGAAATAATCGCCGGTATGTTCAAATAGCTGTCGGTTGCAGATGGCGGTCCGATGCAAATGGCTTCGTCGGCGAGGCGCACATGCATGGCATCGGCATCCGCAGTCGAATGCACGGCAACGGTCTTGATCCCCATTTCATGCGCCGCACGGTGAATGCGAAGCGCGATCTCGCCGCGGTTGGCGATAAGGATTTTTTCGATCGCCATAGGTTAAGCAATCACCAGCAATGGCTGGTCAAATTCGACAGGCTGCCCGCTTTCCACATAAATCGCGGTAACCGTTCCGGCATGTGGCGCGATGATTGGGTTCATGACCTTCATCGCCTCAATGATCAGGACGGTGTCGCCTGCTTTGACCTGCTGACCAACGCTGACGAACGGTGCAGCATCGGGCTCAGGTGTCAGATACGCCGTGCCCACCATCGGCGATTTCAAGGCATTTGCTGCGGTCGCAGGCGCGCTTGGGGCTTCGTGGGCCGCAGCAACAGCGGGGGCCGCAACAGCAACGGGCGCTGCCGCCATAGGCGCTGCAACCGCAGTCATCGTCCGCGACACACGAATTTTGCGCTCGCCGTCCTCAACCTCAATTTCGCTGAGACCTGTGTCGTTCAACATGGCCGCCAGTTCGCGGACAAGGTCCGTATCCACTTGCATGCTGCCACTATTTCCTGATTTCGCCACCATTTAAAACTCCTTGGGCCCCTAAACTTGCAATGATGCGCCTAATGTCAAACTTGCAACGCCGCGTCTAGCGCGAGTTCGTACGACTTTGCGCCATGACCTGCAAACACCGCCTTTGCGCCCATGCTGACATAGCTCAAATGCCGGAATGCATCGCGTTTGTGCGGATCCGACAAATGCACCTCGAAAACCGGAACATTGATGGCTTTTATGGCATCAAGGATCGCGACCGAGGTGTGGGTATATCCTGCTGCGTTCAACAACACCGCCTTGGCGCCTACGGCTTGCGCCTCTTGCAGCCAATCGACCAGATGCCCTTCATGGTTCGACTGACGAAAGTCGATAGACGCACCGGCTGCGCGTGCGCGGTCATCGAGATGTCCGGCAATGTCATCAAGCGTATCGGTGCCGTAAATTTCGGGCTCTCTTGTGCCAAGTAAATTGAGATTTGGTCCATTCAGAACAAAGATTATCGGCTTATCAGCCAAAGTACGTCCCCTGATATTGTCAAAGCAGCGGTTGCGAACCGCATCGTTCCGGCACTATATGCGCGTCGATAAAAATAGCGAGATGAAATGACCTCTTCCCTTTCCACCGATTCTATCTCCCTCACGCTGAATGGCGATCCGCGGCAATTTCGTGCCGGCGCAACCGTTGCCAACCTTGTCCGCGATATTGGGCTGGATCCGGCCAAGGTCGCGGTTGAGCGCAATCTTGAAATCGTGCCGCGTTCCACATTGGAAGACGTCAGCTTGTCCGATGGAGATGTTTTGGAAATCGTCCATTTCGTGGGCGGCGGGCAAGACGATAGCTGGTCCGTCGCGGGGCGTCATTTCACATCGCGGCTGATCGTCGGCACGGGCAAATATAAGGATTTCGAACAAAATGCCGCCGCGCTTGTTGCATCGGGCGCCGAAATTATCACGGTTGCCGTGCGCCGCGTAAACGTTTCGGACCCCAAGGCACCGATGTTGACGGATTATATTGATCCGAAGAAATATACCTATCTGCCCAACACCGCAGGCTGCTTTACCGCGGACGACGCGATACGCACGCTGCGTTTGGCGCGTGAGGCGGGCGGTTGGGACTTGGTAAAGCTTGAGGTGCTTGGCGAAGCGAAAACGCTGTACCCCGATATGCGCGAAACATTGAAGGCGACCGAAATCTTGGCGAAGGACGGATTCCTGCCAATGGTATATTGTGTCGATGATCCCATCGCCGCCAAGCAGCTTGAGGATGCCGGTGCAGTCGCGGTGATGCCATTGGGTGCGCCGATTGGTTCGGGGCTTGGCATTCAAAATCGTGTGACGATCCGTTTGATTGTCGAGGGCGCGAAAGTTCCTGTGCTGGTCGACGCTGGCGTCGGGACGGCGTCTGACGCTGCAGTGGCCATGGAATTGGGCTGCGATGGTGTGTTGATGAACACGGCTATCGCAGAAGCCAAAGACCCCGTTGCTATGGCGACAGCGATGAAGCTGGCCGTCCAGTCAGGCCGTATGGCCTATCTGGCGGGCCGTATGGGACGGCGCATGTATGCTGATCCGTCTAGCCCGCTTGCGGGTTTGATCTAAACAATCCCGGTCGCCCTCTTTGGCACATTCTGGTTCACTGAGCCGGAGTTTGCTATTTCCCGGCGAGCCGTTTGACCTCTGCCAGATATTTGCGCCCGATGCGCATCGACAGGTCTTCACCCAACAACGCATGCCACACACCGCCGCCTTCGTGGCGCAGACCGGTAATCAGGTCCCGGCGCACAATATGGCTGCGGTGGATGCGCTGGAATTGGTCAGGGTCGAGCCGTTGTTCAAGCGTCGAGATTGTCTGGTGCAATAAGTAGCTGCGCCCACCAGTATGCAGCCGCATATAGTCGCGTTCGGCCTCAATCCGTTCAATATCCATTGCGGCAATGCGGATGAGTTCGGCGCGATGTGATACCCAAAATTCATGCGCATATCGGCTGTCGGATTTCGATATGGTGTTGGCTGGGCTAGTGTCCGCCTTTTGTGTGCCAGCCGCGCGCGCGATGGCGCGGCCCAGCCGCTCGCTCGATACGGGCTTTAAAACATAATCGACGACATCAAGGTCAAAGGCTTCGACCGCGAAATTATCGTAGGCCGTAATCAAAATGATCGCCGGCTTTTTGTGCATCAGGCCCAACGCACGCGCGGCGTTAATGCCGTCCATTTTGGGCATACCAATGTCCAGGAAAATCAGGTCAGGCGTGAGCTGCTGCGCGATGCGCAGCGCCTCTACGCCATCATTCGCGGTGCCCACGACCTCAATAGCTGGATGATCCGCGCAAAGGGTTTCCAGCCGTTCAATGGCCAAAGGTTCATCGTCGACAATCAAGGTGCGCAGACGTTTCATGCGGCAATCCTATGGCTCAAAGGCAAAGTGAGTATCGCGATGAACCCGCCGCTTTTGACAGACTGTGTATCGAGCCGCGCCGCGGACTTATATCGTGCCTCCAGCCTGTCGCGCACATTGGCAAGGCCAATACCATTTCCGCCGACATGTGCTGCTGCAACAGCCTCTCCGTCATCAATGACACTCAGTATCAGATTATCATCTTGATGATCAGCGCTGATCGTAATGGAGACCGGCCGTGTGGCACGCGATACGCCATATTTGATGGCATTTTCAACAAGCGGCTGGAGAATGAGTGCAGGCACATGCTGGTTCATCAGCTCAGGCGGAATGTTAATGCTGACGCGCAGTCGCTTGGGGTAACGCACGCTTTCGATTTCCAGATAGAGACGTTGCAGTTCCACTTCCTCCTCAAGCGTGACATCCTCCAACGGATCGGAAGACAGGCTCGTCCGGTAAAAATTGGACAAGTTCTGGATCATCACTTCAGCCTCTTTGGGCTTACCGGTGATGACCAGGCTTGAGAGCGAGTTCAGAGTGTTGAACAGGAAGTGGGGATTGACCTGATAGCGCAGCGACCGCAGTTCGGCGTCTTGGGCCGCTTGCGCAAATCTGGATGTTTTGCGTTCGGCTTCGCGCACTTCACGCGCATAGCCAATGGCGACATATAGCGAGCTCCACGCGATCAGGAAAAAATAATGGGTGACGGAGATGTCGGCAATTTCCTGCCAGAAGGACAGGCCTAATTGTGCCTTTAGATCTTCGAAACTGCGTCCGACACTGGGGTCTTTAAAAAGGCTGATCGGATCGTACAGATTGAAGATATAGAAATTTGCGGACGCAAGGGCGATGGCACAGGGAATTGCGCCCAGAAACGCGACGCTGACGCGGAAGCCAAGCGGCCGCCGATCCGCCATCCGCAGCCCAACATATAAAATCCAGGTGACCAAAACGCCCACCAGCGCGACGATGAGGCGCCGTTCAAACAGCACCGCCTGCGCTGGAAAATCGAGCAATGCCGCACGCAGCGACAGGATGAGCGCGTAAAACGCCCAGAACCCGATGATGGTAAGCAAAGCCATCTGGTGGCCAATCAATGCTTTTCGCGACGTGAGGATCTCCATAGCCCTTCATACCCGGTTTTCAGCCGGTTGCACCACGGCTACCGTTTCTCGTCGAACGCTTCGCCGATTTCGTCGAATGTTTTACCGCTGGCTGCTTAATCGGGTTTGCGCTGATAGCGGAAATACCAGACTTCGTGCCCTAAACGGCGGGCCTTGGCTTCATAACGCGTTTCGGGCCAACCGCCGGGCCGGCGTTGGAAGTCTGCTGCGGCTTCGCACAGCCAGTTATATTGGTGCCGGTGGCGCTGCATGACCATCAGGGCGTGGCGCAAATATACCGGGTGGTCCGTGCCGAACCGGAATTCCCCGCCGGGTTTCAACTTTGCGTGGATGAGATCAAGCGGACCATCGTTCATCATCCGGCGCTTCACATGCCGCGCTTTGGGCCAAGGGTCGGGATGCAACAAATAGACGAAGGAAAGCGACTTGTCGGGCACGCGGCGCAATATTTCCAGCGCATCGCCCATATGCAAACGCACATTGCGCAGCGCGCCTTCACGCACATGCGACAGCGCCTGCGCGACCCCGTTCATGAACGGTTCGCAGCCAATAAATCCGTGGTCTGGTAAAAGGTCGGCGCGGTACGCCAGATGCTCCCCGCCGCCAAAGCCGATTTCAAAGTGCATGGCGCGATCATCGCCAAACAATTGCATGCTGCTAAGCGCGCCCGTTTCCGGCACCGAAATTTGCGGCAGAAGATTGTCGACCAGATCAGCCTGTTCGACACGCAGCTTCTTGCCCTTTGAACGGCCGTACAGGCGGTTCAGTGTCGTGGGGTCTCCGGGCTTGTTCGCAGTCATAGCGGTGGCGGCTAAACTTTCAGCCGCCACGCTGCAAGTGTAATCAGGCGAGGGCCGCCTTCAAATCGTTGACAAGGTCGGTGCGTTCCCACGGAAAGAAATCACCTTCGGGCTTGCGTCCGAAATGTCCGTAAGCGGCAGTCTTGCGATAGATTGGCTTGTTGAGGCCAAGATGCGTGCGAATGCCGCGCGGGGTAAGTCCGCCCAGCTTTTCGATATTCATGATTGCAGCTTCAATCAGGTCATCACCAACTGTGCCGGTTTCATGCGTATCGACATATAGCGAAAGTGGCTCTGAAACGCCAATTGCGTACGCCAGCTGGATGGTGCAGCGGGTCGCAAGACCTGCGGCAACAATGTTCTTCGCCAGATAGCGCGTGATGTACGCCGCAGAGCGGTCAACCTTCGTCGGATCCTTGCCACTGAATGCGCCGCCGCCATGGGGCGCTGCGCCGCCATAGGTGTCGACGATGATCTTGCGGCCGGTCAGGCCAGCGTCACCGTCAGGGCCGCCGATTTCGAAGCTGCCGGTCGGGTTGATGTGATAGACCGTGTCGCGCAGCAATACTGGCGGAATAATTTCGGCGACAACCTTGCGGACATAAGCGTGCAGTTCCGCTTTCTTGTCACCCGTGTCATAACCCGCAGCATGCTGCGTCGACACGACGACAGCGGTTGCGGCGACGGGCAAGCTGCCTTCATAGCGCAGGGTAACCTGGCTCTTTGCGTCTGGTTCAAGAAACGGGGCTGCGCCGGAATGGCGGTCAGCGGCCATGCGCTCCAAAATCTTGTGGCTGTAATAGAGCGTTGCTGGCATCAGATCAGGCGTTTCGTCGGTCGCATAGCCAAACATGATGCCCTGATCGCCAGCGCCTTCATCCTTGTTACCCGATGCATCAACGCCTTGCGCGATCTGCACCGATTGGCCGTGCAGATTGTTTTCAAAGCGGAATGTTTCCCAATGGAAACCATCTTGCTCGTAACCGATTTCTTTTACGGTGCGGCGAACGGTGGCTTCGATTTCTTCCTGCGCGCCGGGTGCCCATGCGCCATCTTCATAGACGCCTTTGCAACGGATTTCGCCAGCCAGCACGACCAATTGAGTCGTGGTCAGGGTTTCGCACGCGATGCGGGCTTCGGGGTCTTTGGAAAGAAATAGGTCGACGATTGCGTCGGAGATTTGGTCCGCAACCTTGTCTGGGTGCCCTTCGGACACGGATTCAGAAGTGAAAAGGTAATTTGTGCGCATGGTTGTTCCAGTCTGTTGGCTGTGTCTGCGTATAAAGAATTCTTTATGTCGTATCTCGCCCTTAGCGAGAAGGTGCGCTGCGGGCAAGCGGTAACAGCGCATAAGCGATAAGCAGCGCTGCAAAGCCGAGCGGCAATATATTTCCGAAGCGTGCGAACAATGTCGGCGCCTTGGCCTGCGGAACAACTGCGTCGATGCGACCAGATGTGCCCAGCGGCAGACTTTTGACGATCCTGCCGTTCGCATCGATGACGGCGCTGATGCCGGTTGGTGTGGCGCGTACGACGGGTAAGCCTTCCTCTATCGCGCGAAGACGTGCCTGCGCCAAATGCTGTGGCGGGCCGATGGTGCCGAACCACGCGTCGTTGGATGGATTGAAGATAAAGTCTGGCCGATTCTTGCGGTCGGTCACTTGGCCGGAGAATATCATTTCATAGCAAATCTGGATGCCGATTTTGACCGGTCTGCCGTTCAGATTGACGGTCATCGTCTGAGGTCCGGGACCGGGCCAGAAATCGAGATCGCCGGGGACCAATCGCGCCAAACCCAAAGGCCGCAGCAACCACGGCAGCGGCAGATATTCGCCATAAGGCACAAGATGCGCCTTGTCATAATGGCCCAAAAGATCGCCGTTCGCGTCCATCGCCGAAACGCTGTTGCGTGCCGCGACCAATTGGCCCTTTTCAATCACCAGCCGGTTTGCGCCCGTGACCAAAACATCGCCGTCATCCATCAGCGTCGTCAGCCGCGCCCGCGCGCCGAACGCGCTTTCGCCCGGCTGGCCCTGATAATAACGATAGGGATAGCCCTCTTCCAAATAATCCGGAATGGCGGCTTCGGGCCAAAAGATAAGGCGCGGGCCTTGATCGGGAAGCGGGCGGCTGTTCATCGCCAGCTTGGCAAAGTTGATCGCGTCATAGCCCGGCGCATATTTGTCGGCTTGGCTGATATTGGGTTGCGCGATGGTGATGGCGACGGGCGTCCTATCTGATGCGCTTTGATCGTTGGAGACCCGCGCGGTGATAGCGACTGCGGCGAGTGCAAATAATATTAAACCGCCAAGAAAATAGCTGGTCCGCGCGCCATTATCGCGTTTGATGCCAGACGCTGACGTCCACACAGTTACGAACTTTAGGATCATGCCAACAACAAGAAGGATGAACCCCGAAAGGCCATAGGTTCCAAGCGCGGTCGCAGGTTGCGAAAGATATGGAATGGACAGGGTAACCACGCTGAGCGGGTTCCAGACATAGCCGGTGAATACCCAGCTGCGCAGCCATTCGGTGATGATCCACAAGCCAGCAAAAGCGAGGATAAGGTGAAGGGTGGCTGTGGGCCTTATCTTTCCGCCATCTCCGCCGGAATTACGAAGGGCTTTCGTCGTCCGGTGATTGATCCAATAGGCCCCTGCCGTGGCCAGTGCGGGATATACCGCCAAATATAGCGCGAGCCCGAACACCGCGATGTAACCGAGCCAGATCGGCATCGCCGCCTGAAAGGTGAAGGCGACCGCGATCCATTGATTGCCAAAGGTGAAATGCCCGACCCCGAAAAGCCAGCCGAGCATGAAAGCGCGCTTGGTGCTGGGTGCGTGGCTTATCAGATGGATGAGCAATGCAAAGCACACAAGCGTCAGCGGCCAAAGCCCCCAGGGTTCAAAACCATAAGCCGACGCGGCACCCGCCACGAGCGCCGTCCAACGGGGAAACTTTCCAAGCAAAGCCGATAATTTCTGCATGGCGCGCTTTTGCCCACCATATATGACAATTGCAATCGCACAAAAATCGTCGTTGTTTGCGGTTCAGGCTTTCGATGCTAATTCATCGCCATGATTATTTTTGTGTATGCGCTCGCAATGTCTGCGCCATCCGCCCTGACTGCAACGCATCAGTCGGACATCGCCTGTGTGGCGACCCTCGCGACCTTGGCGGAGCGACAGCGGCTGGGCACTGCGCCGTCCGATCTGCCCAATGTCGGGCAATCGGGACAACGTTGGGCCGGCATCGTCGGCAGCCGCATCACCGAACAAAGCGGTCAACCCCGTGAATTGGTTGCGATTGCCATGGCCGAAGCGGCGAAAGCCGAATTTCGGCGCCCAAGCGATCCGGCAGCAATCCACAAATGCGCGATGCAAATGTCGCAGGAACTCGCTATTGCCGATATTTCCGACCAACCCCTTCCAAAACCGGTGACATCAAAATGAGCTTACGCCCCTTCCACTTGGCCTTTCCCGTCCGTGACCTATCCGAAGCACGGCGCTTTTATGGCGACATCATGGGTTGCCCCGAAGGGCGCGCATCCGATCATTGGGTCGACTTCGACTTTTTCGGGCACCAGATCGTCGCGCATCTTGATGCCAATGCGCGATCCGTTTCCACGCATAATCCTGTGGATGGCCATGACGTGCCGGTACCCCATTTCGGTGTGGTCCTGACGATGGAACAATGGGAATTGCTGGCCGCCCGCGTCACCGCCGCTGGCATCCGCTTTGGCATTGAACCCCATGTCCGTTTTAAAGGCGAAATTGGTGAACAGGCGACGATGTTCTTCTGCGACCCAAGCGGCAATGCACTGGAATTCAAGGCATTCGCCGACGACACAAATCTGTTCGCGCGTTAACGCACCTTATTCGTCATTTTCCGGCGTAGCTGGTTCACGCGTCTCGCTGTTTTCATTTTCAAACGTCATCGACGGTTCGCCAGTGATGGCCGGAATGTCTTCAATTTCTGGGGCGGCAACGGGCATTTCGTCGATTGGGTCGGGCACATTTTCAGTGGGCTGCGGCTTTGGTGCTTCCGGAGCGCTATCTTCGGTCGCCTCAGCCGGTGCGGCAATCGTGTATTGGTCCGCATCAAGATAAGAGCGAATGGCGATGGCGGCCATGACAATGATGGTGACGACCGCGATGAACGTGACGATTTTGCGTGAGCTGCTGTCCATGTCTGCTTCCCAATATTGTAAATAACCCGTGTGTGGCGGCGCTAGCGTGATTGGATGGTTTTGACGGTCGAGCACATATCACTTTTGCGCGCGCCATTGCCAGCCAGCATCGTGAAGGCAAAAAATCCGCCGACGACCGCCACCAGAAACGCAGCGGTGACCCACGCGAGATATTTGTCGATGAATGCCTTGATCGGCCGTCCGAATTTCCAGAACAAAAATCCGACCAGCATGAACTGGAATGCCCGGCTCAACACGCTGGCCCAGATGAAGGTGAACAGGTCCATTTTGATGAACCCGGCGGTTAAGGTCAGCAGCTTGAACGGAATGGGGGTCGCGCCCTTGATCAAAATAATCTCCGCACCGAATTCGCGCAGATAGCATGCGGCCGCAGGAAAGCTGTCCCATAGCCCAAGCGCCTTTAGCAACGCTGTGCCGATGGTTTCATAGGCAAAATATCCAATGGCATAGCCAAAAAGCCCGCCCATGACCGAGGCCAAGGTACAAATCGCCCCATAGCGCAACGCCTTGTCTGGGCGCGCGAGACACATCAGCCCAAGCAGCGGGTGCGGTGGTATCGGGAAGAATGAGCTTTCGATGAAGGAAAACAGGAACAACCAGCGTTCGGCATGCGCGTGCCCAGCCTTTTCCATCATCCATTCGTAGAGGCGTTTCAACATCGTCTGCGGGGTTAAGCCGCGAACGGCCGCAAGTGCAAGCTTTTAACCTGCGGGCATATTCCGTGCGATGTCCGCATTGGCCACCGATGCAGCAACAACACTTGCTTTCTGTCGCGCGATTGCACAGCGGGTGGAAATGGAATTGGAAAACTTCGATACAGACAGCTTCTTGCGCGATTATTGGCAGAAAAAGCCGCTGCTGATCCGCAATCCGTGGCGCAATTGGCAAAACCCGCTTGAGCCGGATGAGCTTGCCGGTCTCGCCTGCGAAGAAGAGGTAGAGTCGCGCCTGATTTGCCAGACTGCCAAGGGCTGGGAGATGGAGCAGGGGCCGCAGCATGAGGATCGCTTGGGCGGCCTTGGTGAATCGCATTGGACGTTGTTGGTGCAGGCGGTCGATCACCATGTGCCGATGGTGGCTGACCTCATTGCGCCGTTCCGGTTCATTCCCAACTGGCGGATTGACGATGTCATGGTCAGCCTTGCCGCGGACCAAGGCGGGGTTGGCCCGCATTTCGACCAATATGATGTTTTCCTGATTCAGGGCCTCGGCCGCCGCCGCTGGCAGATTGGGCCGCATTGCGATGGCGACAGCCCGTTGGTGCCGCATGAAGACCTCAA
The DNA here is from genome assembly GCA_041169905.1 of Pseudomonadota bacterium. Classification (GTDB taxonomy): domain Bacteria; phylum Pseudomonadota; class Alphaproteobacteria; order Sphingomonadales; family Sphingomonadaceae; genus Sphingorhabdus_B. The sequence continues at coordinate 16,315 of JBEEIJ010000177.1, forward strand.
ACTGCTCGCAGAATTTGAAGCGACCGAAGAATGGGTGCTTGAACCCGGCGACATCCTGTATGTCCCGCCGGGCATTGCGCATAATGGCGTTGCGGTGGGTGCGGACTGCATGACCTATTCGGTCGGTTTCCGTGCGCCGTCGCGCGCCGACCTGCTGGGGCATTTTGTCGATGATATGCTTGAGCAGATTCCCGAGGATGATTTATACCGCGATCCGGATTTGTCGGCTCAGGCCAACCCGGGCGAGATTATGCCCGACGCCTTGGCGCGCTTGCACCGGATGACGCTGGATTCGCTTTCCGACCCGCGCGCCTTTGCCCGTTGGTTCGGCATGTTCAACAGCACGCCCAAATATGCCGAAATGGACTGGCGACCCGAAACCCCTGTTGAGGCGGACGATGTGCGACAATCTATTGCCGATCAGGCGCCGCTGTCGCGCAATCCGGCAAGCCGGTTGGCATTTGTGGACGATGGCGCAGATGCGGTGATGTTCTTTGCCGATGGCGCATGCTTTGACTGCGGCGCGGAGACAGCGGATCTGGCGCGGAAGCTGTGCGGGGAAGATGCCTTGGTCCTCGACACCGAACTTGCGTCCGTGGACGCCGCAATCGACCTGCTGACGCAGCTGTGCAACATGGGGTGCATCGCGTTCGAAAGCGAAGATTGATTTGCGCACGCGGCTGAGCATTTGCCGGAGGAAGGCGGGCTATGCGGCGGAGGCGGATGCCATTGCCGCAATGACGGCAGCGACAATCACGCTGCGCCATTACCGCTGCGACCGATGTGGGAAATATCATCTGACGAGCCGGACCAAGGGCAAGCGCGTGCCGCGACCGGCGGACTAGGTCCTGACCCTAAGCGGCTGCGTCAGACCTCACGCCAGCTGCCGGGGGCAAGATCGTCCAGCGTCCAATCGCCAACGCCGTGGCGCACCAGCCGCAATGTCGGGTAGCCAACCGCGGCGGTCATACGGCGCACTTGCCGGTTGCGGCCTTCGCGGATGATAAGTACTATCCAGCTGTCGGGCACCGTCTGGCGGACGCGGATGGGCGGATCGCGCGGCCAAAGCTGCGGGTCGGCAATGCGCTCTGCCTCGGCAGGCAGGGTCATCCCGTCCTTCAACTGCACACCGCGCCGCAATTGCGCCAGCGCATCATCGGAAACATCGCCCTCAACCTGAACGCGGTAGATTTTGGGCAGCTTGTACCGCGGATCGGAAATGCGGGCCTGCAACCGGCCGTCGTCGGTCAGGATCATCAGCCCTTCGCTGTCCATATCGAGCCGGCCAGCGGGATAGACCCCGGGCACGTCGATAAAATCCGACAAGGTCGGACGCGGCGAACCGGCGGTTCCTTTGTCGGTAAATTGCGGCAAGACGCCATAAGGTTTGTTGAACAGAATGACGCGCGACATCCCCATCCCATAGCGAAGCCGCCAGAAAAGGGGAAATCATCTTATCGGTGTGCAAATTTATAACCAAATAGGTAAATATATATTGACATCGTAACGTTATTTGGTTAGTGTTGGGCATAGTCGAAAATTGCGATTCGCGGCGCTGCGGCGTTTTTGCGAAAATATCACGGGCTG
>JBEEIJ010000178.1:0-3304 GCA_041169905.1 Pseudomonadota bacterium
ATCCGCGCGTGTTTGTAAATCCGGAAATATTGGACCCGTCGGACGAACACAGCCTGTACAACGAAGGCTGCCTTTCGGTGCCTGACCAATATGCAGAGGTCGAACGCCCCGCGCAAATCCGCGCACGTTGGCAGGACCTTGATGGCAAGTTTCATGAAGAGACAATGACCGGTCTCATGGCGACCTGTTTGCAGCACGAGATGGACCATCTCGAAGGCATCTTGTTCATTGATCACCTGTCGCGGTTAAAGCGTCAGATGGTGCTCAAGAAAATCGAGAAAGGCCGCAAAATGGGCGGCGGTCACGTTCATAATGAGCATTGCCGCCACTAAATTGCGTTCGCCGGACAAACCCCCGGCTTGATCCGCAGCGTTACTTTACAAATTGAGTCGGTGCGGGGCTGATTGTCACGAACTTGCCCGACTGAATTTCCTGCACCTCAAGCATGCGCTCGGTGAGGCCATTGGGCATGAAGCGGAATGCGCCATCAACGCCGATGAAGCCTTGCGGATCGGTAAGTTGCGCAACAGGAAATTTCGTCCCCGGACGCCAGTCACGCGCCACCCGCGCGATCAAAAGCACCGAATCATAGCCAAGGCTGGAAAGTCGCAATGGCGCCTTGCCAAAGCGTGCCCGATATTTGGCGGCATATTGGGTATAAAGGGTGTCGGAGACGCTCGCAAACCAGCCGCCATACATGGCCGGGTTGCCCGCCAATGACCCATCGATATTCCACAAATCGGTACCGAGAATTTTTGCATTGCGCATCCCGTTGCGGCGAAGCGCTGGCACCAATGTCACGCCGGCACGGCCACTATCGGCGATCAGGACAGCATCAATCTGACCCAATTGCGCCAACCGGCGCGCCGCTGCATCCGCAGACGATGTCGTTCCATCGGATTCTTCAATGGCAACAAGAGTTCCGCCCGCGCTGCGCACTGCAGAGGTCAGGTTCGATTGCGCACGCTGGCCATATACATTTGTCGAAACGACGCCTGCAAAGCGGTTATAGCCTTGCGAACGGGCGTAACGGACAACGCGGTCGATGGATTGATTGGGCAAATGGCCAAGCAAGAATATATTTTGCCCGGCAACACCGACATCGTTGGAAAAGCTGATGATAGGCACAGCTGCGGTGCGCGCGACTGCGGCGGCCTCAACAACATCGTCGCCACGCAACGGGCCCAATATGACCTTGTTTCCATCCGCAATCGCGCGCTTTGCGGCTGCGGCGACGCCGGTGCTGGTGTCGTAGGTGATCATGCGGATATTGGTTGCTTTGGTGTCGGCCAGTGCAAGTGCGGTCGCGTTGGCGATGGATTGGCCAACGTCGCCGTCGGGACCAGTCACCGGCAACAGCAACGCCACGCGGTGCATGCCGTCCAGCGGGTCCTCGGACACCACAGGGGGTGGCCCTTTGCCCCCACGCGGGACGGTGGCGCAGGCCGCGAGCAAAACGACCGAAGCCAAAACCAGCAGCTTTTTGATCTGTCCTGCTAAAGCTTGCGGCGTTGCGCCGCTTGCTGCATTGGTTGCGCTCATGAATGTTCCCTTGGGTAGAAGCATATAAATCAGATGATGTTCGAATCGGGCTTATATGTCGTTGCGACACCAATCGGCAACCTTGCAGATATGTCACAAAGGGCGATTGATCTGCTGGAAGCCGCAGAAATTGTCGCCGTAGAAGACAGCCGGGTAACCGGCAAATTGTTGCATCATCTTGGCCTGAAGAAAAAGATGCGTCGCTACAACGACCATAGCGGTGAGGCCGAGCGCGAGTCACTGGTGGCGGCTGCGCGGGGCGCGGTTGTTGCGCTGGTGTCGGACGCAGGGACGCCGCTGATTTCAGACCCCGGTTACAAGCTGGTGCGCAGCGCACGCGAGGCAGGCGTACCGGTATATACGATACCCGGTGCAAGCGCGGTTACGGCGGCTTTATCGATTTGCGGTTTGCCGACAGACCGCTTTTTGTTCGCCGGTTTCCTTCCCAATAAAGCCAAGGCGCGTGTCGAAACCTTGAAGGAACTGGGGCAGGTGAAAGCGACGTTGGTTTTTTACGAGGCAGGGCCGCGCCTTGCTGCGTCGCTTTCCGCGATTGCGGAAACCTATGGCGACCGTGAAGTCGCCGTCGCGCGGGAACTGACCAAGAAATTTGAAGAGGTTGTAACGGGCACCGCATCCGAACTTGCCGCGCGTTATGCGGCGCAGGAACCAAAGGGCGAAATCGTCCTGATCATCGGTCCGCCGGCGGATGACGTTGCCTATGATACCGGCGATGTGGACACAGCCTTGCGCGAAGCACTGGATACCATGTCGGCCGCCAAAGCTGCTGGCGTCATTGCCAAGCGTTTCGGGCTGGAGCGCAGCGATGTTTATACGCGCGCTACGCAACTGAAGTCGCAGTGAACCGGTTGGCCGCAGAAAAATTGGGGCGGCGTGGTGAAGCCATCGCTGCCTGGTTTTTGCGGTTAAAAGGGTGGCGGGTTGTTGCAACGCGGGTGAAAACGCCGCGCGGCGAGGTCGACTTGATCGCACGGCGCGGCAAAACCATTGCGTTCGTTGAGGTAAAAGCGCGTGCAAATGTGCGTGACCTCGCCACCGCGATTGACGCCTATAGATTACGCCGCGTTGCTGCTGCGGCCGAAATTCTGCTCCCGAAATATGGAAAAGAATGCGAAAATATGCAGATAGACGTGATTATGGTTGCGCCATGGCGTTGGCCGAACCATCTGCCAAACGTCTGGCACGGATAAGGACAAGCAAATGGCAATACAAATGGCGGTCCAGATGGACCCGATGGACGGCATCAACATTCATGGCGACTCCAGCTTTGCGCTGATGCTTGCTGGCCAATCGCGCGGCTATGATATTTGGCATTATGATGTGATGTCATTGACGCTCGACGCGAACGACCGGCTGACCGCGCTCGCACATCCTGTGCATGACCTCCAACGCGTCGAGGGCGCACATTACCGCTTCGGCGCGCCGCAGCGCATCGATCTGGGCTCCGACATCGACGTCGTGCTGATGCGGCAGGACCCGCCATTTCATGTCGGCTATATCACCGCCACCCATTTGCTCGAACGCATCGAGCATGAGACGTTGGTGGTCAACAATCCAGCCAGCGTGCGCAATGCGCCGGAAAAGGTCATGGTGCTCGACTATCGCAAGTTCATGCCACCCACGCTGATTACGCGTTCACTCGATGAAGTGCGCGCGTTTCAAAAGGAACATGGCGCGATTGTCGTAAAGCCACTCCATGGCAATGGCGGCAAGGCCATTTTCCGGATTGAAGCCGATGGCA
>JBEEIJ010000179.1:0-5444 GCA_041169905.1 Pseudomonadota bacterium
CGCAAGGTTTGGGAAATGGCGGCCTTTGCGGGTTTCCTCATGGGGCGCGAGGCGGCGCGGCGAATGGTTGAGCGCCAGTCTGGAACAATCATTTTCACCGGCGCGACCGCAAGCATACGGGGCGGAAGCGGATTTTCGGCCTTTTCCGGTGCAAAAGGCGCGCTGCGCATGCTGGCGCAGTCAATGGCGCGCGAACTTGGACCGAAGAATATTCACGTGGCGCATGTCATCATTGATGGCGGCATCGACACTGCCTTTATCAGGGGCATTCACCCCGATTTCGAAGCAGCGAAGGCGACTGACGCCGTGCTGTCACCTGATGCGATTGCGCTGCAATATGTGGCATTGCATAAACAACACCGGAGTGCGTGGACGCACGAGATGGATTTACGGCCATGGACGGAGAATTTTTGATGAGCAAAAGCTTCCAATTTCTTTTCGATTTCGGCGGGCCCAACAGCTATCTCGCGCACAAGATGCTGCCTGATATCTGCGCGCGTACGGGCGCTGAAGCGGTCTATACCCCTATCTCGCTGGGTGGACTGTTCAAGCTTACGAACAACCAAGCGCCATTGATGCGCTATGCGGATACGCCCGCAAAACGCAATTATGAGATGCTGGAATTTGACCGCTTTGTAAAAGCACATGCGCTGCCGTTCAAAATGAACCCGCGCTTCCCCATCAATTCGTTGCAACTGATGCGCGGCGCGGTTGCCGCGCAGCATCTCGGCTGCTTTGCGCCTTATGTCGACGCAGTGATGGCGGCGATGTGGGAAGACGGCGCGGACATGAGTGATGCACAGATTGTCGCGACGGTTCTCGACGCAGCGGGCCTCGACAGTGCGGCATTGCTTGCCAAGGCCGAAGATCCCGCAGTGAAAGCGGAATTGATCGCGAATACCGAAGATGCCGCCAAACGCGGCGCATTTGGTGTCCCAACATTCTTTGTGGGCGATGATATTTATTGGGGCAAGGAACGACTTGGTCAGCTTGAGATTGCGCTCGCCGGGTCCTGACTTCCAATTCCTAAGTTGCGCCGCAATCGATTCCCGCTAAATACCCTGCGATGGATAAGATAATCGTACGCGGCGGCAATACGCTCAAGGGCAAGATCCCCATTTCAGGCGCAAAGAACAGCGCATTGACGCTGATACCATGCGCATTGCTGACTGACGAGCCGCTGACCTTGCGCAATTTGCCGCGTTTGGCGGACATTGACGGTTTTCAGCATTTAATGAACCAGTTCGGTATTTCCACGACGGTTGCCGGATCGCGTCCCGAAGATTTCGGCCGCGTGATGACGCTCGAAGCGACGCGTATCACCACGAACATCGCGCCCTATGACCTTGTCCGCAAAATGCGCGCGTCGATTCTGGTTTTGGGCCCCATGCTTGCCCGTGCGGGCGAAGCGACCGTGTCGTTGCCGGGCGGATGCGCCATTGGCAACCGGCCAATTGACCTTCACCTCAAAGCGCTCGAGGCTTTTGGCGTCGAAATTGAAGTTGCCGCAGGATATGTGAAGGCGGTTGCCAAAAAGGGCATTCCCGGCGGGACCTATACCTTCCCTGTGGTGTCCGTGGGCGCGACCGAAAACGCATTGATGGCGGCCAGCCTCGCAAAGGGCACATGCGTTCTGCACAATGCCGCGCGCGAGCCAGAAATCGTTGATTTGTGCAATTTGCTTGTCGCGATGGGCGCGCAGATTGAAGGCATTGGCACATCCGACCTTATCATTCACGGTAAAGACCGTCTGCATGGCGCGACGTACCGCGTCATGAGCGACCGAATCGAAGCGGGCAGCTATGCCTGCGCCGCAGCCATTACCGGCGGCGATATTGAACTTGTCGGCGCCAAGGCGAGCGAAATGGACGCAACGCTGGATGCGCTGCGCCAAGCAGGCGTCACGGTTGAAGAAACCGCAGGCGGGATCCGCGTCGCGTCCGATGGCAAATTAAAGCCGCTCACCATCTCGACCGCGCCATATCCCGGCTTTGCAACCGATATGCAGGCGCAGTTCATGGCCATGCTGTGCATGGCAGACGGCGCAAGCGTTCTGACCGAAACGATTTTCGAGAACCGGTACATGCACGTGCCCGAACTCAACCGTATGGGCGCGCATATCGAAACCAAAGGCCGTACGGCCATTGTCCACGGCGTGAAGAAAATGACGGGCGCGCCTGTGATGGCAACCGATTTGAGAGCCTCAATGAGCCTCGTAATCGCTGGCCTAGTCGCGGAGGGCGAAACGCATGTGAGTCGCCTGTACCACCTCGACAGGGGCTATGAGCGGCTAGAAGAAAAGCTTCAGCTTGTCGGCGCGGATGTTGAGCGGGTGGGCTCAGACTAAACAGCGCCATGCGAATCGGAACATCGCGTTGAAGGAACGGTTGCCACATTGATATTTTTGCGGCATCTCCCATCTTAGTGAAAACGAATGTGAATCCGAAGCCCAACCAAGCCGCGCGTCATCCAGTTTTGGATTCGATCCGCTTTAGCCCTATCGCAACCGTCGTCAGCGACCCCACTAAGCCAGACAATCCCCTGATTGCGGTGAATGCCGCTTTTTGTACGCTGACTGGCTATACAGAAGACGAAGTTATCGGTCGCAACTGCCGTTTCTTGCGCGGTCCGGACACCGAAAATGCCCAGACCGAAAAACTGCGTTCGGCAGTGCATGGGCAGCATCCTGCACTGGCAGAACTTATCAATTACCGGAAAGACGGCACCCCCTTTCGCAACGCGGTGATGATCGCGCCATTGTTCGACAATGATGGGAATCTTGAGCTTTTCGTCGGGTCCCAGATCGAAGTGCTCCCCGAAGAGGAGAGCATTGGGCTAGTGCGGCAACAACAGGCTGCACAGATTGTCGAACGGCTTTCGCCCCGTCAGCGCGAGATTTTGCAGCAGATGGCCCGCGGTTTCCGGACAAAGCAAATTGCCTATCGATTGTCCTTAAGCGAAAAAACGGTTCAGATGCACCGCATGCTGATGTTCAAGAAACTGTCGACGTCAAATGCGGCAGATGCTGTCCGCATAGCGGTCGAAGCAGGGCTTTAACCGACGGGACAGGTCGATGTGACGGAACCCTTTATGCGTTCGCCATCACCCACAATCGAATCGCACTTGCCAATCCACACGGCGTTCCCGATTCCAGACGCTCAACATCGATTTGCGCGACCAACGCATTGACCGGCAAATCCTTTTGCTCGGCAGCCCGTTTCAACGCGTCCCAGAAAAGCGGTTCCAGACTGATCGAGGTTTGATGTCCCGCCACCGTCATGCTGCGCTTTACGGGCGGATGATAAATGTCGCTCACCCGCCGACGACCATCAATACATGTGCTGACCACCGTTGATCGACAAAGTCGAACCGGTGATGAAGCCTGCATTGTCGCTCGTCAAAAATTCGACGCCGCGGGCGATTTCGTCGGGTTGACCCAATCGGCCAACGGGAATTTGCGCGACGATCTTTTCCATCACATTTTGTGGGATCGTCGAAAGCATTTCGGTGCCGATATAGCCCGGGGCGATTGCATTGGCGGTCACGCCATAACGCGCACCCTCGGCTGCAAGCGATTTGGTGAAACCATGGATGCCTGATTTCGCAGCCGCGTAGTTCACCTGACCGATTTGGCCGCCCTGACCGTTGACTGAACCAATGTTGACAATGCGGCCCCATTTGCGTTCGCGCATGCCGGCAAAGACCGCTTTGGCCATGTTGAAACATCCGGTGAGGTCGACACGGATCACCTCGTCCCATTGTTCAAATGTCATCTTCATCATCGTTGCGTCGCGCGTGATACCCGCATTGTTGACCATGATATCGATTGGTCCGAACTCCGCCTCAATCGCGGCGCAGGCGTCTAAGCAGCTTTGATGATCGCCCACGTCCCACTTGCGCACCGCAATGCCCGTCCGCTCTGAAAAGGCCTTGGCAGCCGCGTCATTGCCACCGTAATTGGCGATGACCATCCGGCCTTTTTCCTGAAGCTTCAAACAGATCGCTTCGCCAATACCTCTGGTCCCGCCTGTAACCACCGCAATTCGTGACATGCACCGCTCTCCTGATTGCCAATTTCGCCATGATTAATGCTCAAGGGCGCAAGTGCAAGTTGCCGTAAACGTTAGTATAAAAAAGGCCGCAGCCGCGCTTGCTAACGATTAGATCCAGCCAGCCAGTTCCTGCCCGATAATCTGTTCAAGCATATCCATCCCGACATCGCTGTCGTTCAGGCACGGCAGATAGGCATAATGCGTGCCGCCCGCTTCTTCGAACTGCTCATGCCCCTGCATCGCCAGCTCTTCGAGCGTTTCGAGGCAATCGACGGAGAAGCCCGGCGCAAAGATTGCGACTTTTTTCCGCCCTTCGCGCGCAAGCTTCATCAGCGTGTCGTCGGTGGCGGGTTCAAGCCATTTTGCCCGCCCGAAACGGGATTGAAAACTCACAACCAGTTCTCGGCCCATGGCTTCCGACAGAAGCCGTGCAGTTTTTTGGCAGTGGCAATGATACGGATCACCCAAATGGAGCGTCCGTTCCGGCATCCCATGGAAACTGATCACAAGCGCGTCAGGCACAAAGTCCAGCTTTGCCAACGATGCTTCAATCGATGTCTTCAACGCGCCAATATAGCGGGCATCATCATGATAAGCGGGCAGCGTGCGGATCGCCGGGTGCCAACGCATGGCGGTGAGCGTGGCATAAGCCTCGTCAAGCACAGTGCCCGTCGTCGCCCCCGAATATTGCGGATATAATGGCGCAATCAAAATCCGGTTGCATCCAGCCGATTTCATGGCAGCAAGTTGGTCGCCGACGGACGGATTGCCATAGCGCATGGCGTACCGCACATCGGCGATCCCCTCCATACGCGCCTGCAAAGCTTCAGCCTGACCGGCTGTGAAAAATGCCAGTGGCGATCCTTTTTCCGTCCATACCTTGGCATAAGCCTTTGCGGATTTTTGCGGACGGGTGTTCAAAATGATGCCGCGCAAAATTGGCTGCCACAGCAAAGGCGGAATTTCGACAACGCGTTGATCCGACAAAAACTGTTTCAAATAGCGCTTCACCGCTGACGTGGTCGGTGCGTCTGGCGTGCCCAGATTCACCAGCAGGACGCCGACTTTGGGCGTCGCTACGGGTGGGTGGTTAATTGGTAAGGTCATCATAGTCCCCGGGACAGTAAAGGAAGCTCACGCAGACGTATTCCGGCTGCGGAGAATAAAGCGTTTGCAAGTGCGGGTGCAACTGGCGGCACACCGAGTTCAGTCACACCGCCAGGCGCGGCATCGCTGCGCGCAAATTCAACGGTAATTTCTGGCACATCTGCCAATTTCGGCAAATCCACATCGCGCAGACGGCGGGCGGTTGGCAGGCCGTTTTGATATTCAGTTGTTGAACCCAGTGCTTGTGCCAATCCGAATATAATGCCGCCCTCAATCTGCTGGCGC
>JBEEIJ010000180.1:0-5848 GCA_041169905.1 Pseudomonadota bacterium
GTCTGGCGCTTGTTCCATGAAGAACAAGAAGTGCGCATTGAACAAGGCGACCCGCTGTCCAAGGGCTGTCGTTGCGACCCGGTGCATATTCGCGATGTCATCTCAAAATTTCCGGCAGAAGACCGGGCTGACATGGCCGATGATGCCGGGGATATCGTTGTAGATTGCGAATTTTGCTCGCGCCGCTTTCCGGTGAGTTTGGCAAGTTTCAATAACTGATCGAAATGCTTGGACCAATCCGGTCACGCATCGTTCACAGCCCACATTCTATCATGCGAAATGCCGCATTTTGTGATATGTCCCCATGTTAAACAGGCCATTTCAATGAAGATGGCAGGTTTATGGATTGAAGCTTATGACATTGAAACTCTCCCAATATCATCTCGTTGGCGCCATTTTACTGTCGCTCACTTCAGCTTCACTTGCGTTCGCGAACGCAAGTGATCTGTCATTATTGAACACGTTGGAACGCGGGCAATGGAGTTTCCGGGCAACTGGGGCCGAGGCACCGATGACAAAAATCTGTCTTGGCAACCCAGAGCTGCTAACCCAAATCCAGCATGCGGGCGCAGCCTGTGATCGGTACGTTGTCCGTTCGACCGTCAATTCAGTGACCGTCAGCTACACCTGCAAAGGTCAAGGACAAGGTCTGACGACCATCCGTAAGGAATCCAACCGGATCGTTCACATTCAGTCGCAGGGTATTCACAATAATGCGCCGTTTTCGTTTGCGGTCGAAGGCCGAAAGATAGGCCCTTGCTAGGCCAATCGCCGTCGTCGCGGCGTTAATGAAATATTTACCATCTTTGCGTTAAAGGGATGCGTGTCTTTTAAGAGATACGCTTTCCTCCCGCACTGGCTGCAAAGCCATAACTGGGCCGCCCGCTGTACAGCTTGGCGGCCCATTTTTTATCAGAACGCTGCGATGCCCGTGATGGCGCGCCCCAGAATCAATGCATGGACATCATGCGCACCTTCGTAGGTGTTCACCGTTTCGAGGTTCGCCATGTGGCGCATGACTTGATATTCTTCGCTGATGCCGTTGCCGCCGTGCATATCGCGTGCGGCGCGGGCGATATCGAGCGCTTTGCCGACATTGTTGCGCTTCACGATTGAAATCATGTCCGGTGCCAGCTGGCCTTCGTCCATAAGCCGTCCGACGCGTAACGATGCCTGAAGCCCAAGCGCGATGTCGGTCATCATATCGGCCAGCTTCTTTTGATAGAGCTGGTTGGCGGCGAGCGGCTTGCCAAATTGATGGCGATCAAGGCCATATTGGCGCGCGGCATGCATGCAGAATTCTGCGGCCCCCAATGCGCCCCAGCTGATGCCGTAGCGGGCACGGTTGAGGCATCCGAACGGACCCTTCAGGCCTTGCACGTCGGGCAAAAGCGCGTCCTCCCCAACCTCGACATTGTCCATCATGATCATGCCCGTGGTGGATGCCCGCAACGACAATTTGCCTTGAATTTTTGGCGCGGACAGGCCTTTCATGCCCTTTTCCAGCACAAAGCCGCGAATGCCGCCGCCATGCGCTTCTGATTTTGCCCAGACGACAAAGACATCGGCAAAGGGTGCGTTCGAAATCCACGTTTTCGAACCGTTGATGACATATCCGCCATCAACCTTTTTGGCAAAGGTGCGCATGCCCGCAGGATCGGACCCTGCGTCGGGCTCGGTCAATCCAAAGCAACCGATGAGCGTTCCTGCCGCAAGTCCGGGTAGATATTTGCGACGCTGTTCTTCGGAACCATATGCATAGATCGGATGCATCACGAGCGACGATTGAACCGACGCCATCGAACGATAGCCGGAATCGACGCGCTCAATTTCACGCGCAATCAAGCCGTAGGCGACATAAGACGCGCCAGCGCCGCCATATTCTTCCGGAATCGTTGCACCCAACAAACCTGTTTGGCCCATGAGCGGGAATAATTCGGGCGCATCAATTTCGGTCCGGTACGCCTCAATCACGCGTGGCTGCAACTCGCTTTGCGCAAAGGCATGTGCGGTATCGCGGATCATGCGTTCATCTTCGGTAAGCTGCGCATCCAGACGGAAAGGGTCGGACCAATCAAATGCTGCCAATTCGGCCATAAGGTTTCTCCAATGTTGCATGGGTCGCTAAACTTTTTGTCTGCTGCGGGCAAGCTGGCAAAATGTCTGTAACCCGTCTATTCGCCGGCAATCAAATAGGAGATAGCGGTGAAGCTGGCAGCAGATGTAGAGACGATATTGAAAAACCTCGGAACCCAAAGTTCGGGGGATATGGCGTCATACTCGCCTGTCGATGGTAGCCATATCGGATCGGTTCCGACCGCCTCTGCTTCGGATATGGATGCGGCGTGCACAAAAGCCACCGATGCGTTTCACAGTTGGCGCGCGGTCCCCGCGCCGCGTCGCGGAGAGCTCGTCCGCTTGTTCGGCAATGCCTTACGCGAAGATAAGGAAAATCTGGCGCGCCTAGTCACCATCGAATGTGGGAAGCCACTGTCCGAAGGCATGGGCGAAGTGCAGGAGATGATCGACATTTGCGACTTCGCCGTCGGCTTGTCGCGCCAGCTGCATGGTCTTACCATCGCCAGTGAACGTCCCGGCCACCGTATGATGGAACAATGGCATCCCTTGGGGCCGGTTCTGGTCATTTCTGCGTTCAATTTCCCGGTCGCCGTCTGGGCGTGGAACGCGGCGCTGGCACTTGTCTGCGGTAATAGCGTTATCTGGAAACCATCGGAAAAAACCCCGCTGACCGCGGTGGCCGTTCAAGCCATTTTTGAACGCGCGGTGACCGCATTTGGCGATGCCCCAGCGCATGTATCACAAGTGGTGCAAGGTGGACGCGACGTTGGCGCGGCTTTGGTCGCAGATCCGCGCATTGCGCTCATCTCTGCCACCGGCAGCACGCAAATGGGCCGCAAAGTTGGACAGGTTGCAGCCGCGCGCTTTGCCAAGACGATATTGGAACTTGGGGGCAATAACGCCGCGATCATTAGCGACAAGGCCGACCTCGCGTTGGCGTTGCGCGGCGTGCTGTTTTCGGCGTTTGGAACCAGCGGGCAGCGGTGCACGAGCCTGCGCCGCGTCTTTGTGCATGATGCGGTCTATGACAATTTTGTAGAGGCATTGAAGGGCGCCAGCACATCGATGGCGGTTGGCGACCCGCTAGACGGCGGCAACCTTGCTGGTCCCCTTATTGATGAAGCGGCTTATGACGGCATGCGGATCGCCCTCGATGAAGCGCGCGCGCTTGGTGCAAATATCACGGGCGGTGATCGGATGGACTTGGCAGGTGTCTATGTCCGGCCCGCGCTTGTTGAGATGCCTGCGCACAATGGTCCGGCATTGCGCGAAACCTTTGCGCCGATACTCTACATCTTCCGCTATCACGATTTGGCGCACGCCATCGCACTTCAAAACAGTGTCGGCGCGGGGCTTTCGTCCTCGATATTCTCGACCGACATACGCGAGTGCGAACAGTTCCTGTCGGCGGAAGGTAGCGACTGCGGCATCGCCAATGTCAATATCGGCACATCCGGCGCTGAAATCGGTGGGGCATTTGGCGGCGAAAAGGAAACGGGCGGTGGTCGTGAATCCGGTTCGGACGCATGGAAAGCCTATATGCGCCGCGCGACGAATACGATTAACTATTCGAATGAACTGCCGCTTGCGCAAGGGGTGACTTTCGACCTAGGTTAACGCTTGAGGAGAGCGAAAATGCGTGTCGATAGATTGCCATCGGTGAAAGCGACGCTGCAACCGAGCAACCACCCCTATCTCAATGGCGCGTGGACGCCGCAGCATGAAGAGGTAACGGCGACGGACCTTGAGGTGATCGAAGGCAGCATTCCGAACGACATTGACGGCGTCTATTTGCGCAACACCGAAAACCAAGTCCATCAGCCGCTTGGCCGCTATCATCCCTTTGACGGCGATGGCATGATCCACCAGATTGATTTTTCGGGTGGCAAGGCAAGCTACCGCAATCGCTTTGTGCGCACCCGCTGTTTTCAGGCGGAGCAGGATGCTGGCGGTTCGCTATGGGGCGGGTTGATGGACAAGGTGGGCGTGTCGAAACGCCCCGGCTTTGGGGCGCATGGCAGCCTGAAGGATTCATCAAGCACCGACATCATCGTGCACGCCGGCAAGGCTGTGTCCACTTTCTACCAGTGCGGGGAAGGCTATGTGCTCGACCCTGAAACGCTGGAGCAGGAAGGCGTTGCATCCTGGGTGCCGCTGGACGGCATTTCGGCGCATCCCAAGGTCGATGAACGCACCGGTGAGCTACTGTTTTTCAACTACTCCAAACATGCGCCTTATATGCATTATGGCGTGGTCGACCGCAGCGGAAAGCTTGCGCATTATGTGCCCATTCCGCTTCCCGGGCCGCGTTTGCCGCATGACATGATGTTTACCGAAAATTGGTCAATATTGTGCGACTTTCCCTTGTTCTGGGACGAGGAGCTGTTGAAGCGCGATATCCATGTGACGCGGCTGCACGAAGGGCTGCCGTCGCGCTTTGCGCTCATTCCACGTTATGGCCAGCCCGAAGATATCCGCTGGTTCGAAGCGGACCCGACCTTTGTTCTGCACTTCATCAATGCCTATGAGGAAGGCGACGAGGTCATCCTCGACGGCTATTTCGAAGAAGACCCTTATCCGCCACCGATCGAAAATGCCGACGGCTATGGGCATATGATGGCCTATGTCGACGAACATAGTTTCAAGCCCAAGCTGCACCGTTGGCGCTTCAACTTGAAAGATGGCACCACACGCGAAGAGCGGTTGGATGACCGGATTTTAGAGTTTGGGATGATGAACCAGCGTTATTTGGGGCTGCCCTATCGTTACGCCTATAGCACGACGTCAAAGCCGGGTTGGTTCCTGTTCACAGGCTTCGTCAAACATGATTTGGTCACTGGCGAGTCGTGGGAAGTTCAGCTGACCGATGGCCGCTATGCCAGCGAAGCGCCTTTTGCCCCGCGGGTGGGTGCCGTAGACGAAGATGACGGGTATCTTGTCAGCTTTGTGACCGACGAAAATCGTGGAACGTCGGAATGCATCCTGATCGACTGCAAACGCTTTGATGATGGGCCGGTGTGCAGAATCGCTTTGCCACATAAGATCAGCAGCGGAACCCACGCGCATTGGGCCGACCGAAGCGTCCTTTGACAGCTGCATATTGTTCGGCCACGACACCCTAGGAAATCGGTACCTTTTCCCAGCCTTGCCTGGACGTCAAGTAAACATTACTAATATTTAATATTAGAAAAAACTGTTGCTGTGATTCAATGGCGCAATCCGATTGCGGCACCAGCTTTTTGTCTGACATAGGGCGGAGATAACGAAAATTGGTGGAAAATATGAAGAGCACAGCACGGGCAGTTGTAATTGGTGGTGGCGTTGTCGGCGTAAGCACGTTGTACCATCTTGCCAAAATGGGATGGAGCGATGTCGTTTTGCTTGAGCGTAAGGAGTTAACCTCCGGCTCAACCTGGCATGCCGCGGGCCTTCTGCCGCTTTTCAACCTGAGCTATTCGGTCGGCAAGCTGCATCAATATTCGGTCGGATTATATCCGACGCTTGAGGAAGAAACCGGCCTGCATGCTGGTTTTTCGCAAGTCACGAACATCCGGTTGGCGACCACCAAAGACCGGATGGATGAGTATAATTATTATGCGGGCGTTGCGCGTACCATTGGCGTCGATGTCAATTTCCTTAGCCCCGACGACGTCAAAGATATTTGGCCGCTTGCCGACATGGACGGCGTCATTGGCGCGATCCAGCATCCCGATGACGGTTATATCCAGCCCGCCGACTTAACGCAGGCATTGGCCAAGGGCGCGCGGCA
>JBEEIJ010000181.1:0-3303 GCA_041169905.1 Pseudomonadota bacterium
TCGCGGGCAAAGGCTTCCGGCGTGGCGACATCTTCAACCTTATGCTGTTCCCACAAGCCACCGGCGCTGCGAAACGTGTCAATACCGCTCTCGGCGCTGACCCCAGCCCCCGTCAGGATCACGATGTTCTTAATGTCTTGGTTCACATTCATCCCCTCACCGACCTGCTGCGGCCAACGTCGAACACAGCACAACTTGTTTCGGCTCCTTAATATAGTAAGACCCTGAAACAAAATCAGGATGACGGTTATGAAAATAGGTATCATTGGCAGCGCGGGCCGCATGGGGCAGGCTCTCGTGGACGCAATTGCAACAGATGGTCAGGAATATGCAGGCGGCGTCGACAAAGGCGATGATCTTGCCGCTTTGGTCGCGTCCTGTGATGTGCTCGTCGATTTTTCTAGCCCCCATGCGATTGAGGCGAACCTTGATGCATGCGTTGCTGCAGGCAAGCCAATCGTCATTGGCACCACGGGGCTGGAAGAACGCCACCATTTCCTGATTGATGACGCAGCGCGCGACATTCCGGTTTTGCAGACGGGCAACACATCCTTGGGGGTGACCATGCTGGCCGCGCTCGTGCAGCAGGCCGCACGCCAACTGGGTGACGATTGGGATATCGAAATATTGGAGATGCACCACCGGCATAAGGTGGATGCGCCGTCCGGCACCGCCCTGCTGCTGGGCGAGGCCGCAGCCAGCGGACGCGGCATCGATCTCAAGCAACATAGCGACCGCGGCCGCGACGGGATTACCGGCGCGCGCAAAGCCGGAGACATTGGTTTTGCATCCTTACGCGGCGGCAGCGTCGCGGGTGACCATCATGTCATTTTCGCGTCCGAACATGAACGGATCGAGCTGGTCCATCGCGCTGAAACCCGCGCAATATTCGCGCGCGGCGCGGTAAAAGCCGCAACATGGCTGACGCGCCAAAAAGCAGGCCGGTTCACTATGCAGGAAGTGCTTGGTCTTTGAAAAAGGCAGATATCTTCGAATTTTACCGAAGACTGGCGGAGGCGAACCCTGCGCCTGAAACCGAGCTGGCCTATGGCAATGCCTATCAATTGCTTGTTGCAGTCACCTGCTCTGCCCAATCGACCGATGTCGGCGTGAACAAAGCCACCAAGGCGTTGTTTGAAGATGTCAAAACGCCTGCGCAGATGGTGGCGTTGGGGCTAGAAGGGCTGAAGGCGCATATCAAAACCATTGGCCTGTTTAACAACAAAGCCAAAAACGTGATTGCCCTGTCCGAGATATTGGTCCGCGATCATGCAGGTGAAGTCCCTGCTGACCGCGACGCGCTTGAGGCGTTGCCCGGCGTTGGACGCAAGACCGCAAATGTCGTGATGAATACTGCTTTCGGCGCAGAGACCTTTGCCGTCGATACGCATATCTTCCGTGTCGGCAACCGGACCGGGATCGCGCCGGGCAAAACTGTGCTCGCCGTTGAAAAGGCGCTTGATAAGAAAACCCCGCAACCGTTTCGCGTTGGCGCGCATCATTGGCTGATCCTGCACGGCCGATATATCTGCAAGGCGCGCACGCCAGAATGTTGGCGTTGTCCGGTCGCGGACTTGTGCCGCTTCAAACCAAAAACAGCGCCGCCCAAAATCAAGTCAGCTACAGTTCAGACTGACCCCGTTAAACCGGCCGCGTAACATTGGAGAGCAAACATGCGTAAAATGCTGCTGATCATTCCTGCTGTCGCTTTGCTTTCGGGCGGCGGCGCGATTGCGCTTTCCCGCGACAAAGCGCCCGAACCCGTCAAAGCGGTCGGCGAGCCAAAAAGCTGCGTCACGATCTCGCAGATACGGTCAACGAAAGTCATCGATAGCCGCAATATCGATTTTCGCATGGCAGGCGGCAAGACCTATCGCAACACCCTGCCACAAAGCTGCCCCGGTTTGAAATTTGAGGATCGTTTTTCCTACCGCACGTCGATCAACCAATTGTGCAGCGTCGATATTGTGCACGTTTTGCACGACCAAGGCGGCCGACTATATGAAGGTGCAGGATGCGGGCTCGGCAAATTTCAACAGATTGAGAAGGTTAGCGGCAAATAGCGGCTGATGTCCGGCACGCCGTCGGGGGGAAGCGATACGCTCGCCGTTCGTCATCCTGAACTTGTTTCAGGATCTTAATAACGACCCAGCGATGAAGTAAGATCCTGAAACAAGTTCAGGATGACGTGGCTCTAAAGATTCTCAAACGCCTTTGGGCCCTATTTCCCTGTCCAATTCCCGGGACGCTTTTCGACAAACGCGGCCATACCCTCTTTCTGATCTTCCGTACCGAACAGTCCGTGGAACAGGCGGCGTTCGAATACAACACCTTGCTGCAACGTTGTTTCGAACGCCGCGTTGACCATTTCCTTGCATGCCAGCGCAGCCAATGGCGCCATGGCGGCAATCGCTGTCGCAGTTTTGATGGCTTCGTCGACAAGCTCTGCCGCGGGAACAACCTTCGCAACCAATCCAGAACGTTCGGCCTCATGGGCGTCCATCATCCGGCCCGTCAGGCACATTTCCATCGCCTTTGCCTTGCCAATCGCACGCGTTAGCCGTTGCGAACCGCCCATGCCGGGGGTGACCGCAAGTTTGATTTCAGGCTGCCCGAATTTTGCATTGTCCCCGGCAATGATGAAGTCGGCCATCATGGCAAGTTCGCAGCCACCACCAAGCGCAAAGCCGTTCACCGCCGCAATCCATGGCTTGCGGGTCGCGGTCACGCGATCATAGCCTGCGAAGAAATTTCCGCCATACATGTCCGCAAAAGACTGGCTTTGCATTTCCTTAATGTCCGCGCCTGCGGCAAATGCCTTTTCGCTGCCGGTCAGCACCGCACAACGTTGGCTGTCGTCGGCATCGAAGGCAGCGAAGGCAGCAATCAGGTCCGCCAGAACCTGACTGTTCAACGCGTTCAACGCTTGCGGGCGGTTGAGCGTAATGAGCGTCACCGCACCGCGTTGTTCGACCAATATCGTTTCGTAGCTCATAAAGGCTTCCATTCTTCTTGTGCGGGTAATGGGGCAAAGATCGCATCGATCAGCGCGTCAGTCACGCCCTCGGCTGTCGTGGGGTCCCATTTGGGGCTGTTGTCTTTATCCACGATTACGGCCCGCACGCCTTCGGCGAAGTCGGGGCGCACAAGCACGCGGCTGGCGATACGATATTCCATCGCCATATTATCGGCAAAGTCGGTGAGCTTCTGGCTCTCGGCCAATTGGCGCAACGCAACTTTACAGGTTTGCGGGCTTTTGCTCCGCAAAGTCGCCAGCTCTTTCATCGCCCAATCGCTGTCATC
>JBEEIJ010000182.1:0-7904 GCA_041169905.1 Pseudomonadota bacterium
TGAACATACCGCCAGCCCGTGTCGAGGTAATCGGTGTAGCCGACACTTATTATTCAGGCAGCGGGTACAGCATTGCCCCCGTTGTTGGCATCATTCCGCCTGACCTTGAGCTTAAGCCCAACCCGCAAGAGGTGGAAGATTGGTTTGAAGTCCCGCTTGCGTTTCTGCTTGATCCTGCCAATTCCATCAAGAAAGAGACCAACTGGAATGGGCAGCAGCGTAGCTATTACGACATGCAATGGGGCGAACGGCGGATATGGGGCGTAACGGCGGGGATAATCGCCAATCTGGTGCGGCGGCTGGCATGATTGCGGCACAGCTTCCTCATGCGGAGTGGCAACAGACACCGGGCCTGAAAAAGGTGCTGGCACTGCTGGCCGATGCCTATGGTGGCCCCCGATATGTTGGCGGCGCGGTGCGTGACACATTATTGGGGCTGCCCGTTTCAGACGTTGATATTGCAACCGCATTGTTGCCCGAAACGGTTATGGACCGATTGGAAGTGGGCGGCGTCAAAGCCGTTCCGACGGGACTGGACCATGGCACGATTACGGCGGTGGTTGACGGCAAGAATTACGAAATCACGACATTACGCCGCGATGTCTCTACCGATGGCCGGCGCGCGACGGTGGCTTTCGCAACCGACTGGCGGGAAGATGCCGCACGGCGGGATTTCACTATCAACGCGCTATATGCCGACCCACAAACAGGAGAGGTTTTCGATTATTTCGGCGGATTAACCGATCTCGAAAACGGCTGCCTGCGCTTCATCGGCGACGCGACGCAGCGTATCGCCGAGGATTTCCTGCGGATATTGCGGTATTTCCGTTTTCTTGCTCGATTTGGCAGCGGTCCGGTGGATGCAGACGCAATCAACGCCTGCGCACAAGGTGCGCATGGGCTGACAGCACTGTCACGCGAACGCATTGCGCAAGAACTTGCCCGGTTGCTGTCGCTCAAAAACCCAGCCGCGTCTGTCGGTCTCATGATCGAAAATGCTATTTTCACGCCATTTCTTCCCGAACTTTGCAGCGATGCCCATGATCGATTGCGGCGGCTGGTGAAAAGAGAACAGTTGCTCAAGCAATCCCTCTCGCTCCCTGCTCGGTTTCTCAGCATATTGGTAACTGACCCCGTCGCGGTCGACAAAGTGGCGGCACGGCTGAAGCTGTCGAACAAAATGCGCGAAAATCTCGCCAACCGGTTGAATGCTGGCATGCCGACGGAAGCCAATATCCGGGCCATCGCTTATCGTTTTGACAATGACACCGCGCGCGATGTCGCCATGTTGTTTGCCGACGACAATGCGCTGCCGCAATGTCTGTCGCGCTTGGACAATTGGGATAGCCCCATCATGCACATCAAAGGCGGCGATCTTATCAAAATGGGATTGCCCGCTGGTCCGCTCGTGGCAAAAACCTTGCAAGAACTCGAAGCTATTTGGGTTGCCGAGAATTTCCCGGTTTCGGACCGCCAGTCGGATTTGGCTCTTCAGCTCGTCAAGGCAGCCATGTCAGCGGCCAAAAAGGCATAAACAGCATCTTCAGGCAAAGGCCGCGCATAATAATAGCCCTACCCAACGGAACAGCCAAGGCGGCGTCCACCTGCTCTTCAAAACCGATGCGGTTACAAAATCCGGTTAGCTATCGCTCAGCATTACACGGCGTTAAGCATAGCGATTGCAAATGATGTTCACCCCGTGCGTGGTTAATTTTCATCAAACCTAATCGAAGCGGTTATTCCTTGGGAAGCCTTGCGGCGGAAGGCGACCCGCTGCGCCCCGCGCCACGCGCCACAACGACATATCGTTCTCCGTGCGCATCCGGCCGCTATCGCCGCCCATCGCCCAGCTAAGCCCTTCGCTCATCTTAAAGCAGACCGCATCTGCAAGGCCGCCATCCTTATAACGCTGCAAGGTAACGCCCTGCCCCTTGGCCATTTCGGGAATTTCACTCAACGGGAAGACCACCAATTTGCGATTATCCCCCACTACGGCAACATATTGGTCCTTCAACGTCGCTTCGTCCGTGGACTCTGCCGGAGCAAGGCGAACCACCGAAAGCTTCGCGCCAGGTTTCAATGTGACGACGCCGCGTCCCTTGCGGGTTTCGGCGATAATGTCGCTCATCCGCGCGATAAAGCCCTTGCCCGTTGAAGCAGCCAGCAACATGCGCCCATCTGCCACGACAGGGAACGCTGCAACGATATCGTTTCCGGTTTCGATGTCGATCATTGTGCCGACAGGTTCACCAAAACCGCGGGCACCGGGGAGTTTATCGGCACCCAAGGTGTAAAAACGGCCATTTGCTGTTGCGATCAGGATCTTATCTGTCGTCTGTGCATGGAAAGCAAAGGCAGGGCCATCGCCTTCCTTAAACTTGAAATCGGCGCGCGCAGACAGGTCCGCATGTCCCTTCATGGCTTTAATCCAGCCACGCTTGGACATGATAACCGTGACGGGTTCGCGTTCGACAAATGCCTCGAGCGAAATCTCGCGCGCTTGCCCTGCTTCTTCCAAGCTTGTGCGGCGGCGGCCAAGTTCCGTATCTTCACCGTAATTTTTGCGCAGCGCAGTCAGGTCTTTTTTCAAACGCGTCTTCTGCCGCGCCGGGCTTTCGATAAGCTTCACCAGTTCTTCGCGTTCAGCTTCCAAGCCCTCAAGCTCACGCCGAAGCTCCATTTCTTCTAGCCGACGGAGCGATCGCAAACGCATGTTGAGAATGGCTTCGGCTTGCCGGTCATTCAACTGGAACTCGGCCATCATAACGGGCTTTGGTTCATCTTCGTTACGGATGATTTCAATGATGCGATCAAGGTTCAGGAACGCAATGATATAACCTTGAAGCAATTCAAGGCGGCTATCGATCTTTTCCAGCCGGTGTTGCGATTTGCGGACCAGCACTTCGATCTGGTGTTTCAACCACCGCAACAGAACTTCGCCCAAACCCATGACCTTTGGTGTCCGGTCGGCGTCGAGCACGTTCATGTTCAACGAAAAGCGTGTTTCAAGGTCCGTGAGGCGGAACAAAGCGTTTTTCAGATCTTCGGGATCCACATTGCGGCTTTTGGGCACCAGCACGATACGAACGCGTTCGTCACTTTCGTCGCGGATATCGTCCAATATGGGCAGCTTCTTATCGGCAATCAGTTGCGCGATTTGCTCAATCAACTTGCCCTTTTGCACCTGATACGGAATTTCCGACACAACAAGCTGCCACGTGCCACCGGGCAGTTTTTCAACGCCGGTGGGCTCCCAGATTTTCTCGCCGTCCTGCCAGCCATTTGAAAACCGCGCGCGCACCCGCATGGCACCGCGACCGCTCGCATAGGCTGCGCTTATGACCGCGGGGCTGTCCACCAGCACGCCACCGGTTGCAAAATCGGGTCCCTTGACGATTTCCATCAACTGCTCGTGACGCGCCTGTGGCTCGTCAATAAGGAGCATGGCTGCATCGATAATCTCCGCCGCATTATGCGACGGGATGCTGGTCGCCATGCCGACGGCGATGCCGCTTGCACCATTTGCCAGCAAATTGGGGAACAGACCGGGCATAACCTCGGGCTCTTCGTCTTCACCATTGTAGGTTGGGCGAAAATCTGTCGCATTCTCATCAAGCCCGTTCATGAGCTCAATGGCCGTGCGCGTCAGACGCGCTTCTGTATATCGATAGGCAGCCGCATTATCGCCGTCGATGTTGCCAAAGTTGCCCTGCCCGTCCACCAGCGGATAACGCAGCGAAAAAGTCTGCGCGAGCCGGACCATTGCGTCATAAACGGATTGGTCGCCATGCGGGTGATATTTACCGATAACATCGCCGACAACACGCGCACATTTCTTATATCCGCTCGCCGGGTCAAGTTTGAGCAAGCGCATTGCCCATAACAAACGCCGGTGCACTGGCTTCAACCCGTCGCGCAGGTCGGGAAGCGAGCGCGCGGTAATCGTTGACATCGCGTAGATCAGATAACGTTCGGACAAAGCCGCATCAAACGGCGCGTCAACAATCGCGTCAAATGGATCTTCTGCTGGAGCATCAACTATGTCAGACATATCTGCCCCGATAGCGAGCGAACCCGCCGTCGCAAAGCAACGATTTCAGCAATCCACAGCTTAATGCGCTCGGCACATATGTTGCGTTGCAATAAAGACACATTTTAGGAACAAAATTGTAATAAATCACGAGTTTGCTAGAATTTGGCGTAACAAAGTGCCAGATTCATCTGCGTTAGTAGAAATATACCTACAAAACTGGGGATGATCATGAAAACATATAAGTTAATTTCTGCACTTGCAGTGACGGTTTCGTCCACCGCACTCTTCGTCGCAGCAGCCAATCCAGCATTTGCACAGCAAGATACTTCCGCGCAAGCAGTCGAGGCTGAAGAGGCAACTGGCATAAATGCCATTATCGTGACCGGCACACGCCGGACCGACCGCACCGTTGCCGATAGCACGGTGCCCGTCGATGTCATCTCGGGCGAAGCGCTGCTGAACAGCGGCACAACCGAAACCAACAAGTTGCTGAACCAGCTCGTTCCATCATTCAACTTTCCGCAGCCATCTTTGACCGATGGCACCGACTCGCTTCGTCCAGCGACCTTGCGCGGACTTGCGCCAGACCAAGTGCTCGTGCTCGTCAACGGCAAGCGTCGTCACCAGTCTGCACTGGTCAACCTCAACGGTTCAGTAGGTCGCGGCTCAACCGCGGTTGATTTGAACACAATTCCGCCGCTCGCAATTGAACGCCTCGAAGTCCTTCGTGACGGCGCGGCCTCGCAATATGGTTCCGATGCCATTGCAGGCGTGATTAACATTCAGCTGAAAAAGGGCATTGGCGGACGTGCGCAGGCAACGTTCGGCAAATATATTACCGAGATGGAAGATGTCGGTCAGGTTGATACCGTTTCCTTGACCACTGGCCTTTCTGACAACCCAATCATCACATACACCGGAGAAGACCGCAAACGCCGCGACGGTGACACATACACCTTAGCGTCAAACTTTGGCCTACCCTTGGGCGACAGCGGCTATGTGAACCTTACAGCTGAATATAAGGACCGTTCACCCACCAACCGTTCGGGCCCAGACATCCGCCGCAATTATTTCAACGCAGGTGATCCGCGCGAAGCAACCTTCAACCGTTACGCACACCGTTACGGTGACGGCGTGTCGAAGGATCTGAACTTCTTTGTTAACGGCGGCATTGAATTCTCTGACTCAGCAGAATTCTACACCTTCGGCAGCTATGGCATCCGTGAAGGTAATGGCGCTGGTTTCTATCGCCGTTCCGCGGACGTGCGCAACCGCGATTGGTCCGCGTCCACAACAACCTTTGTGCCCATTTACGCAGATGGCTTCCTTCCCCTTATCGCCAGCGAGATCGTAGATATCTCTGCTGCGGCAGGTCTTCGTGGCGCCATGAGCGGATGGGATTACGACCTATCGGTGGTCTATGGATCCAACCGTCTGGATTATAACATCGAAAATACGGTCAACACGTCCTTGGGCGGTGCGGCAAGTGCGCGGGAATTTGACGCTGGCGGCCTACGTTCAGGCCAGACGTCGATCAACCTTGATATGCGCCGCGATTTGGACATCGGTATTGGCCAAAGCGTTTCGCTTGCCGTCGGTGGCGAATATCGCAACGAAAACTACAAAATCGTCCCCGGAGAACTTCAAAGCTACGTGAACGGGCCTTTCTCGGCTGCGCCGTTTAATGCCGCCGGTGGTGCGCAGGTGTTCCCGGGCTTCCGCCCTGCAAACGCAACAGACGTCTCGCGCGATAGCTTTGCTGGCTACGTCGAACTCGATGCCGATCTCTCCGAAAGCTTAACGATGCAATTGGCGGGTCGCTACGAACATTTCAGTGACTTTGGCGATACCATCAACGGTAAAGCCGCCGCACGATATGAAATCGTTGATGGCGTGGCTTTGCGCGGATCAATTTCAACCGGCTTCCGCGCGCCAAGCCTCGCCCAACAATCATTTGCAACCACATCGACCAACAACGTAGGCGGCGTGCTCATCGAAATCGGGACATTCCCGGTTTCATCGCCTGTGGCCGTTGCGCTGGGTGCACAGCCGCTCACGCCAGAAAAATCGGTTAACATTGGCGGCGGCGTTACGTTCACGCCGATTAGCGGGCTCAGCATCACTGCGGATTACTACAATATAAAAATCAACGACCGCATCACCTTGACCGAAAACCTTCAAGGTACGGACGTTCTGGCGTTACTGACTTCAGCTGGTGTGACGGGCGTAAGTTCGGCGCGCTTCTTCATCAACGGCATTGATACCCGCACAACTGGTCTTGATATCGTTGCCAGCTACCGCGTGCCAGAATTCGGCCTCGGCAAATTCCGCGTCAGCGTCGGGTATAATTTGAACAATACCAAAATTACCGACCGCCGCGTATTTTCCGGCTTCACTGCACAGCGTTTGTTCGCACGGCAGGAAAGCTATCGCCTGACCGACGGACAGCCTAAGAACAAGCTAAACGCCACGCTCGACTGGGATTATAACAATCTTGGCATGACGCTGCGCACGAACCGTTACGGCGAAGTGTTCTTGCCAAGCGGCTTCTCGACAGCGGCAAACAATAGCAATATCGCAATCGGCCCTGGTATCGTCCCCGGCGATATATTCCTGTCGCCAAAGTGGATTACCGACCTTGAGTTCCGTTTCAAACCCGTTGAGTCCGTCTCCATTGCATTTGGCGCGAACAACGTGTTGGATGTGTATCCAGATCGCCTTCCATTCGGAACGGTGGATGGTGTGAGCTATGGCTTTAACAACTCATTCCTGCCGTACAGCTCACAGTCGCCATTCGGTTTCAGCGGACGGTTTTTGTACGGTCGTGTATCTATCGACTTCTAAAAGTATCGCTTTTTCATGAAGAAGGGCGCGGCGTAAAACCCGCGCCCTTCTTTTTTGTGCGCTTCAGGCGCGTCATTTTTGACGCCTTGCGGTACGCCTGCTAACGGGGCCACGACTCCCGATAGCAGCAGAAAGCGACCAATATGATCCCACGTTATTCCCGCCCCGACATGGTGAAGATTTGGGAACCTGAAAACCGCTTTCGCATTTGGTTCGAAATTGAAGCACATGCCACCGATGCGCTGGCCGCGCGCGGCGTTGTTCCCGCCTCTGCCGCGCAAGCGCTTTGGAAATGGTGGGACACCAACCCAGCTATCGATGTTGCGGCCATTGACGCGATTGAGGCTGTCACAAAGCATGATGTCATCGCGTTCCTGACATGGGTGGCAGAGCAAGTGGGCGATGAAGCCCGTTTCATGCATCAGGGGATGACATCTTCCGATGTGCTCGACACCTGCCTTGCAGTACAGCTCACGCAAGCGACCGATCTTTTGCTCGCGGACATGGATGCTTTGCTCGCCGCAATTAAGACTCGCGCGATGGAGCACAAATTTACGCCAACGATCGGCCGCAGCCACGGCATTCATGCGGAACCCGTCACCTTCGGCATGAAGCTTGCGCAAGCCTATGCGGAATTCGCACGTGGCCGTGAACGCCTTGTGGCCGCCCGCGCCGAAATTGCGACATGCGCCATTTCGGGTGCGGTCGGTACCTTTGCCAATATCGATCCGGGCGTGGAAGCGCATGTTGCGGCAAAGCTTGGTCTTGCGATTGAACCTGTATCAACGCAGGTGATCCCGCGTGACCGCCACGCCATGTATTTCGCAACGCTAGGCGTCATCGCCTCGTCCATCGAGCGACTCGCAACCGAAGTGCGCCATTTGCAACGCACCGAGGTGCTTGAGGCGGAGGAATATTTCTCGCCGGGTCAAAAAGGCAGCTCCGCCATGCCGCATAAGCGTAACCCGGTGCTGACCGAAAACCTGACTGGCCTTGCCCGTATGGTGCGTGGCTATGTGACGCCTGC
>JBEEIJ010000183.1:0-7539 GCA_041169905.1 Pseudomonadota bacterium
CCCTTATTCACATGTCTGTCAGCCACATTAATTTACCCGAAAGGTCAACTGAATATTGCGGCCGCGGCTTTGCTTGGACTGAAGATCGGACTTAAGCTCTCGTCCGTTATCAAATCGCCTGAAATCCCTTGGCATAAATGTGCCAGGTGAAAATGGCGGCCGCGCCGCGATAGGGACGCCAGCGTTCGGCGATGACGCGTATGTCTTTTTCCGATGGCCGTGCACCCAGCTTCAGCAAGCGACCCACGCCTTCTTGCACAGCGAGATCGCCTGCGGGCCAAATGTCAGTCCGGCCCTCGGCAAAAAGCAAATATATCTCCGCAGACCAGCGGCCAATTCCCTTTACGCGGGTGAGGTACGCAATCGCCTCCTCATCATCGGCGGGCAGGGCATCGAGCGGCAATTCACCTGACAGCACGAGTTCGGCAAGCGAACGCGCATAGCCCTGTTTCTGTCGGCTCAACCCACACGCTCGTAACGCGTCAAAATCTTGCGCCAATAACTTGTCTGGCGGGCAGTCTGGACCAATAAGCGCTTCAAGCTTGTTCCACACCGATGCGGCCGCCGCGACGCTTACCTGTTGCCCGACAATCGTACGCAGCAATGTCGCATAGCCCGGTTCCCGGATGCGCTCGTCCGGGTAGCCCGTCACGGCAAGCGCCTGCTTTATTCGCGGTTCAAGCGCTGCCAGTGCGTCAAGGGCAGCATGCAATTGTGCAGCGGGAATACCCATCAGCGTGCCAGTGCTTGCAGAGCCATGGGCGCAGCAGCGACCCTCATCCCTAAGTTTACCCGATTCTGCCGCATGGTTGGTTTCCTTGTTTAGCCGCGCCGGACGGTTGCCGCATATAATGCAATCGCCGCAGCGTTCGATACGTTCAGCGACTCCATATGTTCACTGATTGGCAGCTTCGCCAGCTGGTCACAATGCTCTTCAATGTTGCGACGCATGCCGTCACCTTCAGCGCCCAGCACAAGCGCGTTGCGGCCCGGCGTCAACGCTTCGTCTAACGTCACGCTGGCATGGCCCGACAGGCCGATTCGCCAATATCCAGCCTCGGCAATTTCTTCCAATGCACGTGCCAGATTAACAACCCTGACCCATGGCGTGATTTCAAGCCCACCCGAAGCCGCCTTCGCCAGTGCCCCGGATTCAGGTGGCGCGTGCCGGTCCTGCGTCACGACGGCGACTGCATTGAACGCAGCTGCCGTGCGGAATATCGCGCCGACATTGTGCGGATCCGTGACCTGGTCGAGAATCAGCAACGGGCGGTTATCATCATTGTCGATGGCAAGTGCATCGGTCAGCCAGACGTCTTCCAATGGCGCAACTTCAAGCACTAGGCCCTGATGCGGTGCGTCTTTCGGTACGAAGCGCGCCATATCATTCGCCTCGGCATATTGAACCGTCAACCCGTCGGGAATGACGATTTTGCCGATTTCTTCGCGTGTGCCCCACAGTTTGATGAGTCGCCGGTCGGGATTATCAAGCGCGGCATATACGGCGTGACGGCCATAAAATTTGGGATTGCCGCTGGAAACGGCCGCACCGCGGCGGCGCTGGCTCTTATGGGAAGACATTTGAAACACCTATTGATGAAAAAGAGGGCGATATAGGGCCCTTTCCCACTTGAGGCATTGACAGGCAAGGGCCGTTTCGCCATTGGGCTGCTTCTTCGTCGGGACCGGCCCTTATGCTTTGGCATAATGCCCCGTCAAAGAAGTGGACAGGTGGCCGAGTGGTTAAAGGCAGCAGACTGTAAATCTGCCCGGTTTTCCGTACGCTGGTTCGAATCCAGCCCTGTCCACCAATTACAGCGATGGAAATCACATATTGCTGCGCTCGGCATTGGCGGTGAATGTCCGCCTATCATTTTTGGGTACACTGGACAGCGACTTTCAACCTGCTTTGTTTTCCGGTTGACCAGGGACATTCACGCCGTACGATTGTGCAGCACATCAGGGGCAGAAAATGAGCGGCTTTGACGATATCGCCTTTGCGACGGCTGACCGGAGTTTGAAGCTATACGCCCGCAGCTATCCGGGCCCTGAGCCCACGATATTGATGCTGCACGGGTTGACGCGCAATGCTTGCGATTTTGATGGCTTAGCGGCCCGAATTCGCGGGCGCTATAGGCTTGTGGTTCCCGATCAGCGCGGGCGGGGAAGGTCCGACTGGGATCCCAACCCCGCCAATTATGCTCCGGCGACCTATTGCGCAGACATGCTGCACCTGATTGACGAACTTAAGCTCGACCGTCCGATTGTCATCGGAACATCGATGGGTGGCTTAATGGCGATGATCATGGCGACCCTTCGCCCAAACGGGTTTCGGGGGATCATTCTTAATGATGTCGGGCCGCAGATCGAGCAAACTGGGCTGGATCGGATTGCGTCCTATGTTGGGGCATCGGAGGTGATCGAGAACTGGAAAGATGCTGCCGCCTATTGCCGCCGGATTAATGGCTATGCCTTCCCCGATTATGATGATGCGCAATGGGATGCATTCGCGCGGCGCGTATTTCACGAAAATGACGACGGCGTGCCAGTGCTCGCGCATGATCCCGCAATTGCCGCTGGCTTGTCGTCGGCAAATCCCACTGCTGTCCCGCCCGCTATGTGGCCGATGTGGCAAGGACTGGCGGATATCCCCGTACTTACGGTGCGCGGCGCGATATCCGATATTTTGAGCACACAGACACTGCGCCGCATGGCCGAACTGCACCCGCGCATGCAATCGGTCACTGTATCCAACGTTGGGCATGCACCGATGCTCGACGAGCCGGAGGCGTTGGCAGCCATCAATGCATTTCTTGCCGCCCTGTAACCCACGGCACGTCGATGCCGGTGCTTAAGCAGTTCCGCGCTTCAGCAGCTTAACCGGCACAGGCGCGATGTTGGGGGCATCGCCCTTCAACACGGCAATCAAAGCCTCCACCAGCATTTCGCCGGCCTGAACATAGTCCTGCTCAATTGTGGTGAGCGGTGGTTGTGCATAGGCGCCGGTTGCAATGCCATCAAAGCCGATGACGCGCACGTCGGTGCCGACCGCGATATGGTGTTCATCAAGCGCGCGCATCGCACCCAGTGCAATGAAGTCATTGGCGCAGAACAGGCCGTCAAAATCGATTTTGTCCCGGATAAGGCCGTTTACCGCAGCATAGCCTTGGTCCTCACGCACCGCGTTTTCGGGAAGCGGTGGGCAGATGGGCGGCATGCCCTTTTGCGCCATCACCGCCATATAGGTGGTCAGCCGATCCTGAAAGGGCGGCTGTTCGCTGTTTGTGGGGCCAATATAGGCGATTTTGGTGCATCCGCTGGACAGCAAATGTTCAATGGCAAGTCGTGCACCCTGCACATTGTCGCTCTTGATGGAAATTAGGTCTTCTTTGCTGGCCCCCCAGCAGATCATCGGTGTTTTGTGCCGCGCATATTCACCAAAAAACTGCCAGCCTTCAATGTTTTGCCCGCTACCGATGACAATCAAGCCGTCTGCCTGTCTACTGCCGGTGTAATTGGCGAAGAAGTTTGCCGGGGAATCCTGAAACGAAACGATGAGATTGTAGCCGCGCTCAGACGCGGATGCCGCGATGCAACCCAACAGTGATAGGTAAAATGGATTGATGTTCGCTTTATTTTCACCGCGCCGGCACAGAATAACCAGCGCAATTGAGTAAGTTTGCTGTGTCCGCAGGCGAAGGGCGTTGTGGTCGACCGAGTAATTAAGTTCGTTGGCGAGCGCGACAATGCGCGCGCGCGTGACTTCATTTACTTTTTTGTCACCGCGCAACGCCCGCGACACTGTTGGTTGCGACACCCCCAGCATTGCGGCGATTTGATGCGCCGTTATTCGCCCTTCTTTGCCCATGCGGCGCTGTTAGCACCTGAACCCGTGCAAGTCACGCGGCGAGCGCGGAATGTGGCGTGACAAAATCAAGGCCAAGGCTTTCGGCAACGGCTTGGCTCGTCACCTTGCCGTGATGTACGTTCAAACCGGCGAGCAAGCCGCGACCCGTTTCCGTGCTGCCATCAAGCGCGGCGGTACCCTTGCTTGCCAGCGCGAGGCCATATGGCAATGTCGCGTTGTTGAGCGCAGCCGCGCTGGTTTGCGGAACGGCGCCGGGCATATTGGCGACGCAATAATGGATGATGCCATCAACGACATAGGTCGGCTCGGCATGGGTGGTGGCATGGCTGGTTTCAAAGCAACCGCCTTGGTCGATCGCGACATCGACCAGAACCGACCCGGGCTTCATGTGCTTCAACATTTCGCGGGTGACCAGCTTGGGCGCACTTGCGCCGGGGATAAGGACGGCACCAATCACGGCGTCGGCGATGCTGATTTCATGGTCAATGGTTTCCAGCGTTGAATAACGGGTACGCACCCGTCCGTTGAACAGTTCATCCAACTGGCGAAGGCGGGGGATTGAGCGGTCAACGATGGTGACTTCTGCGCCAAGGCCAACGGCCATACGCGCGGCATGGGTACCAACAACGCCGCCGCCAAGAACGGTGACGCGGCCAGCGGGTACGCCGGGAACGCCGCCAAGCAATATGCCCGCGCCGCCTTTGCTGCGACGCATCGCTTCGCCTGCTGCCTCAATGGCCAAGCGGCCAGCGACTTCGCTCATGGGTGCCAGCAGGGGCAGGGTGCCCTTGTCATCGGTGACGGTTTCATAGGCAATTGCGGTGCAACCGCTGGCGATCAAGCCTTTGGCCTGTTCAGGATCTGGGGCGAGGTGAAGATAGGTGAAAAGCAACTGGCCGGGGCGCAGCAAGACCCACTCGCTCGGCTGGGGTTCCTTGACCTTTACGATCATGTCGCAGCCAGCGAAAATTTCTGCGGCTGTCGCGGCGATTTCGGCACCCGCAGCGCGATAGGCATCGTCGCTTGCCATGATGCCCGCACCCGCGCCCGTTTGCACGACAACCTGATGGCCATGGGCGACATATTCACGAACCGCGCCGGGGGTTAAACCGACACGATATTCATGCACTTTGATTTCGCTGGGGACGCCGACACGCATAATCTCACTCCTGAAAAATTATCTGTATCGGAAATAGCATCTTCGATATGACGATACTGTGCAAAGATTCGCCTATTTTGATGAATAAACGCATAAAATCGGCGATATTGAATATATAAATGGAAAATTTATGCATCTTGATCGAATAGACCGCAAATTATTGGGTGCACTCGTCCAGAATGGACGGGCGACGCAGGCGGAATTGGGCGAAGCCGCGGGCCTGTCGCCAAGCGCGGCCGCACGTCGGCAAAAATCATTGGAAGATGATGGGATCCTGCGTGGCTATCGCGCCGATGTGAATCTGCGTAAACTTGGGCTTGCTGCGACGGTGATGGTCACCATCACGCTCGATAGTCAGAGCGAAGAGGCAATGGCGGCATTTGAAGCCGCCGTGGTGGGAAGCCCGTCAACCATCCGGTGCCACCTGATGAGTGGCCGGAATGATTATCTGCTTGTCGTGCGCGCCGCATCGATTGAGGATTATGAGCTCATTCACCGGCAGGAAATTGCGCGATTGCCGAGGGTCGCGCGGATCGAAACCGCCTTTGCACTGCGCGAAGTCGTCAATCGTACCGTCCCGCCGCGGCTGTTTGACTGATCGCATAAAAGCGAACTTGGCAGCCAGTTTCTAACGCGCCGACCATTTGTAGAATGTGTGGGGCATTACTCTGTGCTGCGCGCTCCGATACCGCAGTCCTGCGCAAGACTGTGACGGTTTTGTCACATTGCGTAAAAAGGACAATGACATTGACACAAAATAGCTTGCCTGCGGCAGGTTTTGATGTTTGTGTGCACCTGCACAATAAAGCGCAGGCCGATGTTTATCGGTATTGCGCAGGCATTTAAATTTAGCGGGATAGAACGGTATCTGCCGGATGTACCGCTATGCGGTCGCTTTCGGCGCAGTTTTTTGTGTACCTAAGAAGGGGTAATTTTATGCGTAAATCCATTTTGAAGCTGGCAACAATGAGCGTCGCGATGAGCACGATGGCCATTTCCGTTCCTGTTTTCGCCCAAGACGCGGCGGCCGAAGAGGTCTCCGGCCCTATCACGGTTTCGGGCGGCGCCGCTTTGGTATCCGATTATCGTTTTCGCGGCGTATCGCTCTCCGACAAGGGTTTTGCGCTTCAGCCATATTTGACTGTCACGCATGAGTCCGGCTTTTACGTCGGCGCGTGGGCTTCAAATCTCTCCGAAAATGACGGCGATGATCTGGAAGTTGACCTTTATGCGGGTTTTTCGGGCGGTGAAGAGCTGACTTATGACATCGGTGCGACATATTATGTCTATCCGGGCGTATCCAGCTTCAACTATCTTGAACTGACCGGTAAGCTGGGCTCGACGATCGG
Source organism: Pseudomonadota bacterium (assembly GCA_041169905.1). Taxonomy (GTDB): domain Bacteria; phylum Pseudomonadota; class Alphaproteobacteria; order Sphingomonadales; family Sphingomonadaceae; genus Sphingorhabdus_B. The sequence goes on from JBEEIJ010000183.1 coordinate 6,377, forward strand.
TCCAGCAACCGTGGGCGCTCAGTTGAGCTACGTCCCAAGCCAGGACAACACCGGCAACACCGATAACGTGTATGTGGCTACCAATGCTTCGGTTGCGCTGCCTGACTCCCCAATTTCGATCGTTGCATCAATGGGGATTGAAGATGGCGCATTTACGGCTGGAAGCAATAAACTCGATTGGACGCTTGGTCTGACGGCGAATGTTGCAGGCTTTACCGTTGGCGCATCCTATGTCGACACCAACCGTCGTTCGGTTTTTGCATTCAAAGACAGCGCGGCCGGCGTCGTATTCACGCTCAGCTACGGTTTCTAAGACCGTATATTGAAATCTATGATGTGCGCGGGCTGGCTTGACCTTTTTAAGTCGGTCTGCGCACATATTGCTTTATGACTATAAACCTCGCCAACTGGATAGCCGAGCATAAGATCGACGAGGTCGAATGCATCGTTCCTGACATTAACGGCGTGCAGCGCGGCAAGGTATTGCCGGCCAAGAAATTCCTGTCGTCTGTCCGCGATAAATCGCTCCGCATTCCCGGTAGCGTCTTTATCTGCACAATCGACGGCCATTATCCCGAAGATATCGAAGATATTTGGGACAAGGATCCGGACAAAATCCTGATCGCTGATCCAGACACCATCTGCGTTGCGCCCGGGTTTAAATCCCCCACCGCATTTGTGATTGCCGACGTTTTTCACGGCGATGGCACTGAAGTGGAAATCGCGCCACGCACGATCTTGAAAAGGATACTGGCCCTTTACGCCAGCCGCGGGTGGAAGCCCATTATTGCGCCCGAGGTTGAATTTTATCTCGTCAGCCAAAATGTTGACCCTGATTTCCCGTTGGTGCCACCGACGGGTTCGAGCGGACGGGCGGAAACGGCGAGCCAGCCTTATGGTCTTGAGGCGATGAACGAATATGAAGACATCATCGATCACATCTATGATGACTGTGAATTGATGGGTCTCGACATCGACACGATGATCCACGAAATGGGCGCGGCCCAGCTTGAAGTGAACTTCATCCACGGCGACCCGCTGAAGCTTGCGGATCAGGTATTTCTGTTCAAACGCGTGGTGCGCGCCGTGGCTAAACAGCATGGCGTCTATGCCACATTCATGGCCAACCCGATGGCGGGCCAACCGGGCAGCGCGATGCATCT
>JBEEIJ010000184.1:0-5448 GCA_041169905.1 Pseudomonadota bacterium
AGCGCACGGCGCCGCTGGATCAACCAGCTGAGCCATGGGCGCGGCCCCAGCAAGGACAACAACGGACTTAAAACCATCGCGACAATCATAAAACGCGCGGACCATTCACCGGTTGGATGCAGCATATCCATCGCGATGCGGTCACCCGTATAGAAACTGCGCATCATCAATATCGCTGGCAAAGACAGCAATATCCAAAACACCGGTTTCTTATTAAGAATGATTCGCAACATGCATTTGCGATAATCGCACAAGCCACTGTGCGCAACGCGGAAATTGTATCAATTTCCCTAGCCTTGCCATGATACCGTGTCCGCTTGGTCGATTTGGGGCTGCACAGCGCTGAGATTTCGCTATTACATCTTAAATGGCCGTCGTCACTGCTCCAAGAATATTGCTTGTCGCGAGCGCACTGCTATTGGCGTCGTGCAGCGCGCGCGAGGCCCCGAAAACCACACGCACGGGTGCAAACGCAACAACGGAAAATGCGCGGCAGTGCATGGCAAGGTTGAAAGAAAAGTCCGTCCGCTTTGCCGGCTTACCCAACAAAAGTTTCGACGGCGGGTGCCGCACGATCGACACGATCAAACTCATGGATTTTGGGACGCCAGCCACCAATTTAGGGGCGATGACGTGCCCGTTGGCGGCCAACTTTGCTGATTGGGCACGCTATGCCGTGCGTCCCGCCGCCAAGCAGTATCTGGGCGCTGAGGTCGTCCGTATCGAGACGATGGGCACATTCAATTGCCGGAACATCTATGGGATGCGTTCGGGCAAATTATCCGAACATGCCTTTGCCAACGCCGTCGATGTTTCAGCGTTTGTTTTGCGCGATGGCCGCCGCGTGTCCGTACTCACAGGCTGGAACGGATCCAGCGAAGAACGCGCTTTCCTGCGCCGCCTGCACCAGTCCGCCTGTAAACGGTTCGGCACCGTGCTTGGCCCCGATTATAACGCTGCGCATGCAAACCATTTCCACTTGGACATGGCCCGATCCATGCGCAACGGTACATCCTTTTGCAGATAAGGGGCTTTTGCCGATGAGGGGTGGCAGAACACGCACTTGCACCCTATATGCAGGGTAATGACAGATACAAAAATTAACGACCGCCGCTTCTACAAAGCTCAACAGGAAGCGGACTTTGCTGAACAGCAACTCTCCACCCCGCAAACACAAAGCAAGTCATACAGGCTCGCATTTCAGGACACCGACTTCCTGTTGCGTGAGGATTTGCGCCCCGTTCGTTTCCAGCTGGAACTGCTCAAGACCGAAATGTTGCTGGACGAAGCGAACATCGGATCCATGTTGGTGATTTACGGCTCTGCGCGCATTCCGGAAGCCGATGGTGCAGATGCCTTGATCGCGGCTGCAACCGATGAGCGGTCGAAAATCATTGCCGAGCGCATGAAGGAAAAGGCGCGTTTCTACGACGAAGCCCGTCATCTCGCACAGCTTGCGGGTCAATCGAATGTGACGGACGAAGAAGGTCGACGTCACTTCGTCGTATGTTCGGGCGGTGGCCCATCCATCATGGAAGCCGCCAACCGCGGCGCGCATGACGTTGGTGCGGAATCCATTGGCCTAAATATCGTGCTTCCGCACGAACAGGCGCCAAATCTGTTTGTGACGCCGCGATTGAGTTTCCAGTTCCACTATTTCGCGTTGCGCAAAATGCACTTCTTGCTGCGCGCACGTGCCGTCGCGGTGTTCCCCGGTGGCTTTGGTACGTTCGACGAATTCTTCGAACTGCTCACGCTTGTCCAAACCGGCAAGATCAAAAAGATGCCGATTCTGCTCTTTGGTCGCGAATTTTGGAACCGTGTTGTGAATTTTGAAGAACTGATGCTCGAGGGCGTCATCAGCCCACGTGATCTGGAACTTTTCCAGTTTGTGGAAACCGCAGAAGAAGCATGGAGTGCTATCTGCGATTTCTACGAAGTCTCAAATTGAATTAAACTGATTACTTTGCAGCAGGCGCTGCTGCGTCAGCCGCTGGTGCGGCAGCTGCTTCACCGGTTGCTGCATCCGCGGCAGGTGCTGCGGCATCTGCTGCTGGTGGTGTTGGCAACGGCAGATTTGAACCCTGCGCATTGAGATAGGCGATCAAATTTGCGCGTTCTTCGGGGTTACCCAAGCCAGCGAAAGTCATCTTTGTGCCCGGCGCATATTTTTTGGGGTTAGCAAGCCACTTGTCCATGCCTTCGAAGTCCCAGTTGCCAGGAACGCTTTTCAGTGCGTCCGAATAGGAAAAGCCTGCAACATGGCCGTGCGGTTTACCCATCGTAGCCCAAAGATTTGGACCAATTCCATTTGGTCCGCCTTGCGTAATGGTATGGCAAGCTGCGCATTTTTTGAAAACCGCTTCGCCCTTTGCAACATCAGCAGTGGCAAGCAACGTGGCAATCGGCACAGCCGCAGCACCACCGGCTTCACCGCCAGCTTCCGCTGCAACTGCAAAACCTTCTTTTTCAGGCGCTTCAGCGTGGAAGTACATGCCCGATACGATGCTTAGCCCGAGCGCGACGATGCCGCCTGCCAAAACCCAGCCTGCAATTGTGTTACTACGATCATCCATTGGTTATCAGCCCTGAAATGCGGTTTTAAGCCGGCGTCGGTCTGACGGCCGGATTCTCAAGCTCCTCTAGTAGTGTCAGTAAGGCCGTGCAAGTGTCCAATTCCAGACTTGCCGGATAAGTTTGGCTATCCTATCGCAGTGGCCATATGAACAGTTACCCCGCACCCGCGCTCGCCCTTGTCAGAACCATGACTTTAGCGGCGTATGAACAGCCTGCGAAAGCGATTGCCTTTCAAGGTGCGCCCGGCGCAAATTCCCATCTTGCCGCGTTGGAATTTGATGCGGACTGCCTGCCCTTACCCTGTTTCTCGTTCGAAGATGCCATTGACGCCGTGAAAGAAGGGTCTGCAGCCAGGGCGATTATTCCGATTGAGAATTCACTGCATGGCCGCGTTGCGGACATCCATTTTCTTCTGCCGGAATCGGGCCTCAGCATCATCGCCGAACATTTCATGCCGATCCGCCATTGCCTGATGGCAAAATCCGCCGATGCGGAATTGAAAACAGCTATGAGCCACCCGCAGGCGCTGGGCCAGTGCCGCCATTATCTGCGTTCGCATGGCATTATTCCGGTCGCTTATGCAGACACGGCCGCTGCGGCGGCTTTTGTTGCGGCCAATGATGACACGTCGGCCGCCGCCATAGCGCCGCCAATCGCCGCTGAGCTGTATGGCTTGGTCCCGATAAACGACGGCATTCAGGATGATGCGAGCAATACGACGCGATTTGTCGTGTTATCGCGTGAGCAAATTAGCAGCACCGGGGTGACGGGCACGTTGATGACAACGCTCATCTTTGAAGTGAAGAACATCCCTGCAGCTTTATACAAGGCGATGGGCGGCTTTGCGACCAATGGCGTCAATATGACGAAGCTGGAAAGCTACCAAAACGGCGCAAGCTTTGCCGCAACCGAGTTTTTTGCGGATATCGAAGGCGCACCGGGTGACGCAGCGTTTGACCGCGCGCTGGATGAGCTGCGCTTTCATTGCAACTCGGTCCGCCTGCTCGGTACATATGTGCAAACCCGCAATCGCGGTTGAGCGGCCCTTACCGCCCAGCCCTTGGTTACCGGCACATTTGAACATGCGGACGACGACAAAAGCGATCGACGCGGGGCAGCGGTGCCTTAGTGCGCCGCGCCCCAACTTGGCCCTGTCCCGATTTCGATGCCGAGCGGAACAGTGAGTTTCACCAAAGGTTCGGCCGCGCGTGCCATAATCGCGCGGATGACGTCGCTTGCCGCGGCGACATCCGCCTCTGGCAGTTCGAACACAAGTTCGTCATGCACCTGAAGCAGCATTTTCACATGGCCTAAGCCAGCGGCGTTCAACGCTGGCCCCATTTGCACCATCGCGCGCTTGATGATGTCAGCGCTTGTCCCCTGAATCGGCGCATTGATCGCAGCGCGTTCACTGCCCTGTCGTTCTGCCTGATTGGGGGACGTGATACGCGGAAACCATGTTTTCCGGCCGAACAATGTCGTCGAGTGCCCGCATTCGCGGACCGTCGCCATGGTTTCCTGAATATAATTCGAAATGCCGGGGAAACGTTTGAAATAGGCGTCGATAAGCGCCTGCGCTTCGTCGGCGGTGGATTCCAAACGCTTTGAAAGACCCCAGCGGGAAATGCCGTACAGAATGGAAAAGTTAATCGTCTTGGCGCGGCCGCGCGTGTCGCGGTTGACTTCGCCGAACAGTTCCAATGCGGTGCGCGCATGAATGTCTTCGCCCTTTTCAAAGGCATCGCGCAACGGCTCCACATCCGCAAAATGCGCCGCGAGCCGCAGCTCGATTTGGCTATAGTCGGCAGACAGGATCACATTGCCGGGTTCAGCGACAAAAGCGTCCCGGATCTGGCGACCGGTTTCGGTACGAATGGGGATATTCTGCAAGTTCGGATCGGTCGATGAAAGCCGCCCCGTTTGCGCGCCGACGAGGCTATAGCTTGTGTGCACACGGCCCGTTTTCGGGTCAATCTGCTGTTGCAAACTGTCGGTATAGGTTGATTTCAGTTTCGCCAGTTGCCGCCAATCGAGAACCTTGCGTGCGATGTCGATGCCCTGCCCCGCTAGATCTTCCAGCACGGTTACATCGGTCGAATATTGCCCCGATTTGCCCTTTTTACCGCCCTTATAGCCCATTTTTCCAAATAGGATTTCGCCAAGCTGCTGTGGGCTGCCGATCGTAAACGGCTGTCCGGCGAGGCCGTGAATTTCCTTTTCGAGCAACTCCATTTGCGTCGCAAACTCAGACGACAATCGCGCCAGCACGGCCCGATCGACTTTAATGCCTAAGCATTCCATCTGCGACAGGACGGGCACGAGCGGGCGGTCCACCAGTTCATAGACACGGGTTACCTTTTCGGGGCTCATCCGCAACTTTAGGTGATGCCACAGCCGCAAGGTCACATCGGCATCTTCCGCCGCGTAACAGGTCGCATCAGACAGCGGGACGGCGGCAAACCCAATCTGGCTTTTGCCCGTTCCCGTGACGCTTTTATAAGAGATGCATTCATGCCCCAAATGCGTTTTGGCGAGTTCATCCATGCCATGCTGTTGACGACCCGCATCCAAGGCGAAGCTCATGACCATCGTGTCATCATAGGGCGTTATGTGCACATCATGCTGCGCCAATACCGACATATCATATTTCAGATTCTGGCCAATTTTCAGCACGCTTGGGTCGCTGAGCAGTGGACGCAACCGGTCCAAAGCTATGTTCAAGTCTATCTGAACCGGCTTTTCGGCGAACATATCTGTGCCGCCATGTGCCAGCGGGACATAACATGCCTCCCCCGGTGCGACCGCTAGGCTGATGCCCACAAGATTGGCGCTCGCCGCCTGCAAGCTGTCTGTTTCGGTGTCGAAACCCAA
>JBEEIJ010000185.1:0-13934 GCA_041169905.1 Pseudomonadota bacterium
GGCGGGTCAAAGGCACGCAATTGGTTGCGGACCAAGGCGAACTCGATTGAAGGCGGCACCAGCGAGGTGATGCTGAACGTCGTATCCAAACGCATCCTCGAAATGCCGGGAGCTTAAGACCATGGCGATGACATTGAACGACGACCAGAACATGCTGCGCGAAAGCGCGCGTGATTTCATGGCGAGCGAAGCCCCCGTCACCCATTTCCGCAAATTTCGCGACATGGGTTGCAAGGACGGTTTCAGCCACGGCCTGTGGAAACAGTTTGCCGAAATGGGCTTCACCGGCATCCTCATTCCCGAGGCTGAAGGCGGCATGGGCATGGGCCAGATTGAGGCGGGAATCGTGCTCGAAGAAATCGGCCGCAACCTGTCACCTTCGCCATTTCTGACGACATCGGTTGCCGCTGTTGAGGCGTTGAAGCTGGCCGACAAGGCCATGCGTGATCGCTGGTTCCCCGGCATTTTGGCAGGCGAAACAGTCATCGGCATTGCGATTGAAGAAGGCGTAAAGCACCGGCCCGAAAAAATTGCCTGCGTTGCCGAACGCAGTGGCAATGGTTTTAAACTGACCGGACACAAGCAATTTGTCGTGCAAGGCACGTCGTCGGATATGCTGATCGTCGCCGCACGGACCGCAGGCACGGTGGGAGAGACCGACGGCCTGACATTGTTCGCCGTCGACAAGGATGCGGCGGGTCTGTCGATGGAGGCCGCACGTTTGGTCGACTCCGCAATGGCCGCGCATGTGAAACTCGACGGTGTTCAGGTGAATGCCGACGCTGTCATTGGTGACGTTGACGGCGGCTGGGCTGTGCTTTCCAAAATGCTCGACGCGGGCCGCGTTGGTGCAGCCGCCGAAATGGTCGGCGTTGGCACAGGCGCAATGGACATGACGTTCGATTATCTCAAAACCCGCAAGCAGTTCGACCGCGTCATCGGCGAGTTCCAAGCGCTTCAACACCGCGCCGCGCATCTTTATGGTGAAATGGAAGGCGCGCGTTCGATTGTGCTGAAGGCGCAATCGTTAATGGATGAAGGCCATGCCAAGGCGGAACTTTATGTTGCGGCGGCCAAGGCGAAAGCAGGTCTCGCATGCAATCTTGCGGTGCGTGAAGGCGTGCAAATGCATGGCGGCATCGGCATGACCGATGAATATGACATCGGCCTCTATATGAAGCGCGATCGCGGGCTGAACGAATTTTTCGGCGATGCATATTATCACGCCGACCGCGTGGCGACGATGAACGGTTATTGAGACGGATTGGAAAAAGAACCGTAGCCCTGAGCCGTCAAGGCGCAGCCTTGGCGAAAGTCGAAGGGCGTTGAGAGGTCTGCGCAACCGCTGGTTGGCACCCTTCGACGGGCGCAGTCGCGGTGCGACAGCTGCTCAGGGCTACGGTTAATACGGCTTATTTTGTAAAAGGATTAGACATGGACATTCAAACTTTATTCAACCTCAATGGCCGCGTTGCTTTGGTCACCGGCGGATCGCGCGGCATCGGCAAGATGATTGTCGAAGGCTATTTGAAAGCAGGCGCGGCACGCGTGTACATCAGCGCGCGCAAGGTCGACCAAATCGAAGAAACCGTTGCCGAATTTGGCAATCAGGTCATCGGCCTGCCTTGCGATCTGTCGACCGTTGACGGTTGCCTTTCTCTGGCTGCACAAATTGCCGAGCGTGAGGAAAAGGTCGACATTCTGGTGAACAATGCCGGTGCTGCATGGGGCGCTGATTTTGGTCAATTCCCCGAAGCCGGCTGGGACCGCGTGATGGACCTCAACGTCAAATCCTTGTTCTTCCTGACGCAAGCTTTGCATCCGCAGTTGAAAGCGGCAGCAACATTTGATCGGCCCGGCAAGGTCATCAACATCGCGTCGATTGACGGCCTGCGCATCAACCCATGGCAAACCTACAGCTATCAGGCATCAAAGGCTGCGGTCATTCACCTGACCCGCCGTTTGGCCGCCGAGCTGGTCAAGGACAACATCCTTGTGTCGGGCATTGCGCCAGGGGCATTCCAGTCGGACATGAACAAGGCCGCGCGCGATCATGCGGAAGCTGTTGGCAAAAATATCCCGTTCCCGCGCATCGGAACACCCGAAGATATGGCGGGACTCGCGATTTTCTTGGCGGCGCGTGCGGGCGATTATATCGTTGGCGAGACAATTGCGTGCGACGGCGGCATCGTCAACGCATCGCTTCCGGGTAATGGAATTGCGCCTTAACGGCTTTTTTAATTCGTACATAGGAATGCATTTGACGCATTTCTGCGCAAAATAGGGTGAGTTGCAAAACGTGCAACTCACCCTATTCTTTTCGCAATTGCAGCATAAACGCTCCGCCCCTATTTGGGTCTCAACGGCAAGCGATTGTCGACACACAAATTGACCGGGCGGCTCTCCTCCTCCTCTCTCCCTCGCCCCCGGACAATATTACGGCCTCCATGCACTGCGTGGAGGCCGTTTCTCTCTCACCCCCAAAGTTGTTCTCCATTTTGTCCACCGCGAAGTGGAGCGCCTGTGGATAAGTCCGTTTTTCCCGCTTTGTGCGACTCGAAAAGCATGAGACCTTCAAGTCATCAGGCAGACACGCTTCGACGCAAAGCAGAACCGGAAACGGGAAAGCAGAGCGGACCAGAGTGGATGCAGGGTCACCAAATCAGCAGGCAATCGGTCGCAAGACCGGAAATGTGGCAGAGGCGGTGGGTACGAAGACAACGAATATCATGTGCGGCTGATCGTAAGAAAAGCAACGCCAGATAGGATACCCAAAGTACCAAGGTGAACTGAAATGACTTTCGGGTCAGATTGGGGAACCGGACGTCAGAAAGCGGAAAGAATGGCCCTCGTGGCCAAGGACTTCCAAAATCAGACGCAGTGGGCGCTGGTAGCAATACCAGCGCCCATTTATTTTATGTGGCACAAAAATCGTCGCATCGCTAAGGCCGTGTCATGTCTGAAATCACACCCCAAATCGTCGCCGACCATGGTCTTAATGAAGAAGAATATGCGCGCATTTTGCACGCCATGGGCCGTGTGCCCAACATGGTTGAACTTGGCATATTTTCGGTGATGTGGTCGGAACATTGTTCCTACAAATCCTCACGCATCCATTTGAAGAAACTGCCGACACAGGCGCCTTGGGTCATTTGCGGCCCCGGCGAGAATGCCGGCGTTATCGACATTGGCGAAGGCCCGAACGGCAGTAAGCTTGCCGCGATCTTCAAAATGGAATCGCACAACCACCCATCGTACATCGAACCCTATCAGGGTGCAGCGACGGGCGTTGGCGGCATCTTGCGCGACGTGTTCACAATGGGCGCGCGCCCCGTGGCGAATATGAACGCCCTGCGCTTCGGACGCCCTGACCATCCCAAGATGAAGCATCTGGTGCAGGGCGTGGTTGCGGGCATTGGCGGCTATGGCAATTGCGTTGGCGTGCCCACCGTGGGCGGCGAAACCAATTTTCACCCTGCTTATGACGGCAATATCCTCGTCAACGCCATGACCGTTGGCGTCGCGGATCAGGACAAGATTTTCTATTCGGCCGCGACTGGCGTTGGTAACCCGATTGTCTATGTCGGGTCCAAGACGGGCCGCGACGGTATTCATGGCGCGACCATGGCATCGGCGGATTTCGGCGCAGACATTGAAGAAAAGCGCCCGACGGTTCAGGTCGGTGATCCATTCACCGAAAAGCTGCTGATTGAGGCATGCCTTGAACTCATGGCGTCGGACGCGATTGTCGCGATTCAGGATATGGGCGCCGCTGGCCTGACCAGCTCAAGCGTCGAAATGGCGACCAATGGCAAGGCGGGCATCATCCTCGACATGGACAAGGTGCCATGCCGCGAAGAGGGCATGACCCCTTATGAAATGATGCTGTCGGAAAGCCAGGAGCGCATGCTCATGGTGCTCAAACCCGGCCGTGAGGAATTTGCGAAGGCCATTTTCGACAAATGGGAACTCGACTTCGCGGTCATCGGCGAAGTCACCGACACGGGCCATATGGTGCTGACGTGGAAGGGTGAGGTCGTCTGCGACATTCCGCTTGGACCATTGGCCGAAGACGCGCCCTTGTACGACCGCCCAGCGGCGTCGAAGGAAGAATATAAGGCATGGGCCAATGTCAAACCGCTTGGCGATGTTCCCGCCAGCAAAGACCTAGGCGCCGATTTGCTCAAGCTGATGGCCAGTCCGGACATCGCGTCACGCGCGTGGATTTGGCAGCAATATGATAGCCAGGTCGGCGGCGACACGGCGCAGCTTTCGGGTGGTGATGCCGCCGTCGTGCGCATTCACGGCACCAACCGCGCGCTGGCGATGAGCACCGATTGCACCCCGCGTTATTGCTATGCTGACCCGTATGAAGGCGGCAAGCAAGCGGTTGCCGAAACCTATCGCAACATCAGCGCGGTCGGCGCAACGCCGCTTGCGATCACCAACTGCCTCAACTTCGCCAACCCGCAGCGCCCCGAAATCATGGCGCAAATCGTCGGCTGCCTCGAAGGGATGGGCGACGCCTGCCGCGCGCTCGATTACCCAATCGTGTCGGGCAATGTGTCGCTCTACAATGAAAGTAAGGCGACCGGCGGTGGCAGCGCGATTTTGCCGACTCCAGCCATTGGCGGCGTGGGTGTGCTTGAAGACGTCGGCAAGATGGCGACGATTGGGTTTAAAATCGACGGCGACGGCATCTTCGTCATTGGCCATAATGAAGGGCATTTGGGCCAGTCATTATGGCTGCGCGAACTGCATGGCCGTGAAGACGGCGCGGCGCCATCGGTCGACCTCGGCCAAGAACGCGCGCACGCAGAATTTGTCCGTCAGCTGATTCACGATGGCAAGGTTAATGCGGTGCATGACGTTGCCGACGGCGGTTTGCTTGTGGCCTTGACCGAAATGGCGTTGGCCAGCGGCAAGGGATGTGCGCTCGAAGAAATCGGCGACGCCTTCACGGCGTTTGGCGAAGATCAGGCGCGCTATGTTGTAACCAGCGCCGCTGCGGACCAAATACAGGCCGCAGGCATTCCGATGACGCGGATTGGCACGGTTGGCGGAACGTCAGTGAAGGGCCCCGGTTTCGAAGTCGAAATAGCCGACCTCCGCAACGCGCATGAAAGCTTCTTCAAAGACTGGATGGAAGCCTAAAGCTTAACGCCAATCGTTGGCGTACATTCGGCCAATTTTCACCCCGCATCTCTGCGTCCTCTGCGCCTCTGCGTGCAAAATGGGTTCACGCAGAGGCGCAGAGGACGCAGAGTTAAAACATAAGGCTAATATCATTCGGCCGGAAGGCACCGGTCTGTCACACCCGTTCTCCGGACCTCTTATTTCGGTCGAGGGGAGCGGTAAGTTTGTGATTTGCCTCTCTGCGTCCTTTGCGCCTCTACGTGCAAAATGGATTCGCGCAGAGGCGCAAAGGACGCAGAGTTAAAACATAAGGCTAATATCGGTTCGTGCCCGAAAGCACCAACCGTCGCACGCGTTCGCCAGTGGTTAAACGGCAGGTGCCAGCAGATTATACGGATCAATACCGCTGGAACGCATCGCGGCATGCGCAGCTTTGTAGGTCACGGGTTCCGCGATGCCCAAACGCTTGCGTGCGTCGGCCAAAGGCTCGCGTAACAAGGCGGCGATATCTTCCTGAACGATGTTCTTCGCCGCTTTGCCGATACGATAGCCTTCGTGGACCGCTTTCATAATCGGTGCAGATTTCGCGACGCGATATTTCAGCTCCAGTCCGCCGGCATAAGCAATGAAGCCGACGCCCAGATTGTGGTTCTGCGCATAGGTAAAGCCAAGCACACATTGTTCACCCAGCGCGTCGCGGCCATAGCCGGTCAGGATGTGCAGCATGTCATGGGTATCGCGCAAGCGGTCGCCATAACGTTCAACCACATCGCCAAACAAGGGATAGGATGTCCGGAATTGGGCGTACTCCGCCTCAAGACCCGCCGCGCTTAAACCTTCACGCTCCATGAATTCGACATAGGCACGGCCAACGGTGCCGGCTGGCAGTTTCTTGATGCTGTCATGGTCATCGAGCATGTCGATAAGGCGTTCATTGCTTTCGAGCAATGCCTTGCCCTTTGGGGTTTCCCAAAACTTCCGGGCCATTTCGCCGAACTTGCGGCCGCTGAGCGCCGCAATGATGTGAAACACCTGCTCTGTGTCTTCCTTATTCGCGATCAGCTTACGAAAATGACGCCACGCTTTCAGCGGCTGAATCTTTGCAGGGGGGCGATCAGGATGCGAGAAATACAGTTCGGTCATGGCGAATCCAAAGCTATTTGTACGATAGGAATATGTACTACCTACATTTGTGTCAATAACAAAAGCTTAACGCGCTGGACGGGTTTCGCGGACTTCTGTATTAATCGAATAACACAGGGGGCGTTATGCAGACATCGGAAAGCAGATATATCACGCTGGACGCCATGCGCGGCTTTGCGGTGATGGGCATATTGGCGATGAACATCATCGGCTTTGCGATGCCCGAATGGGCCTATATCACCCCTGCGGCTTATGGCGGTGAGACCTTTGCCGACCAGATGGCGTGGCTGTTCTCGTTTGTGTTCATCGACGGCAAAATGCGTGGGCTGTTCTCTTTGTTGTTCGGCGCGAGCCTGATTTTGATAACCGATCGTGCGTCGTCCAACGGCGAAAGCGCGGCGCATGTGCATTATCGGCGCATGGCGTGGCTCGCTGTCTTTGGCCTCGTGCATTATTTCTTCATTTGGTTTGGCGACATATTGTTCCTGTATGCCATGGCCGGGATGGTCGCTTTTGGGTTCCGCAACTGGGCGCCCGCGCGCTTGGTCAAATGGGCGTTGATTATCTTCAGCATTGGGCTTGCCTTTTGGGGGCTGCAATTTGGCGGGCTGCAAATCCTGCAATATCTGGCGACCCAGCCCGACGCGTCGGCGGATTTGGTGCGGCAGTATAATGATGTGAAGTCGAGCCCTGATTTCAGCTTTGACATCCCGGCGCAGGTCGATCTGCACCGCGGGCCATATCTGCAGATTGTCGCAGACAAGCTCGCCGATTGGCCGGCCTTATTTGGTGTGGTTTTCATGTCGATAGCCGAAACGCTGCCGCTGATGATGATCGGCATGGCCATGAACAAAAGCGGGTTCATTTTGGGCAATTGGTCGCCCGCAGATTACCACCGCTGGGCATGGCGGCTGGTACCGGCTGGTCTGATCGCGACGGGCCTGCTCGCATTGTGGATGATTATGAGCCGGTTTGACATGGTTACGGCGATCGCGATTTTCTTCTTTTGGGGGGCGATACCGCGTCTCATGCTGACCGTCGGATATGCGGCCGTGCTGATACTGCTCATCGCGCGTTTCGGCGGCAGTCCGTTATTGTCGCGTGTCGCCGCCGCTGGCCGCGCGGCCTTTAGCAATTATCTCGGCACCAGCATCATCATGACGACCCTTTTCTACGGCTATGGTTTTGGCATGTTCGGCGAAGTCAGCCGCCTTGGTTTGTGGGCATATGTGCTGATGATGTGGGCGGTCATGCTTTCATGGTCGCAACCATGGCTGAAACAATATCGTTATGGCCCGTTGGAGTGGCTGTGGCGCAGCTTGGCGCGCGGACAGATGCAGCATATGCGTCGCTGAAGCGAAGGGGTCAGTCTAAGCGCATTCCGCCAAGGGCGTTGCGTTGGGCGGCCGCGACCGGACGGCGCTCGACCAAGGGACTGATTTCGGCTTCGAGCGCCGACACTGTCTCTTCGAACAGCGGGCGCAGGTGAACGACCTTTTCAACAAGTTCAGACGGGTCGATCTGTATTTCGACATAATGCCGCGCGGCGACTTCAATTTCTTCGGCCAACAATGCCAAGCGATTCGCGCCAAATTGCCACGCCTCGCCTTTTAATGTGTGCGCGGGCATCACCAGCTTTGCCGAATCTTTCAGACGCATGGCTTCTTCGATTGCGGCCACCGATTTCGTGCCGTCTTCAAGGAAATAGCCCAATATACGCACAAAGCCTGCACCCAATAGGTTGCGGGTTTCACCAAAGGCTTTCCAGTCGATCAGTCCATCCGGATCGTTCGTCAACTATTCGCTCCCGGGACACGGAAATACGGTCCAGCACGATACTACATCGGAAGAAGTAAACAGAGCGTTGACATAGTCTGTTTGCCAGACTGCGCCGGGTGGATGCTCAATCCGCGAACGGGTTCTTTGATGAACGGAAATTGATGCGCACGGGTACGGCACCGAAATCCAAGTCACGGCGAATACCGTTGAGCAAATAGCGCGCATAGCTGGCAGGCAATTCGTCGGTCCGGTTGCCGAAAATCACAAACGTCGGCGGGCGGTTGCGCGCCTGTGTCATGTAACGCAATTTGATCCGCTTGCCGCCGGGGGCTGGTGGTGGGTTTGCCGTAATCGCCGCTTCGAACCAGCGGTTGAGTATGCCGGTGGGCACGCGCTTGTTCCACGCCTCACGCGCGTCAAACGCCGCCGAAATCATCTGGTCCAGCCCCTTGCCGGTCAGCGCCGACACGGCGATCATCGGAACGCCCTTCAACTGCGACAGGCCTTCGTCCAGCGCGCCGCGGATCCCCTTGAACAGGCTGCCGCCGTCGACCGCAACGTCCCATTTGTTGATTGCGATAATCAGCGCGCGGCCTTCTTGAATGACATGGTCGGCAATTTTCAGGTCTTGGACTTCCAAACCCTTGGTCGCGTCCAAAAGCAATACGACGACTTCGGCAAAATCGATCGCGTGGCGGGCGTCGGCGACCGACAGCTTTTCAAGCTTGTCCTGCACCTTGGCGCGCTTGCGCATCCCTGCCGTATCGATCAGGCGCACGCGCCGTTCGGTCAGCATCGGGGGGATATTGCCTTCTTCATCGGGCTCGCGCTCTTTCGGGCTTGGGTCGGTCCAGACCCAGTCGACCGAAATACTGTCGCGGGTAATCCCGGCTTCAGGGCCGGTAATCAAACGGTTCTCGCCCAAAATCTTGTTAATGAGCGTCGATTTGCCTGCGTTCGGGCGGCCAACAATGGCCAGCTTCAATATCGCGTCAGGTGCTTCGGGGTCAGGCACTTCAAATGCACCGCCGTCAATATGCGGCAACAGCGACTGGAACAGGTCGGCCATGCCTTCGCCATGTTCGCCGCTGATCGCAATCGGGTCGCCAAAGCCAAGCGCGTAGCTTTCCAATATGCCGTTATCGCCCTGCTTGCCCTCGGCCTTATTCACGGCCAGCACGACAGGGGTCGCGCTGCCGCGTAGCCAACGGGCAATTTCTTCATCGAGCGGGGTGACGCCGACACGTCCATCGATCAGGAACAACGCAACCTGCGCGCCTGCAATCGCAGCCTCGGTCTGCATCCGCATCCGGCCGGGCAGGGTATCGGGATCTTCATCCTCATAACCTGCGGTATCGACAATGGTGAATTCAAGATCGAACAAGCGACCTTGGCCCTCACGCCGGTCGCGCGTGACGCCCGGCGTATCGTCGACAAGCGCCAGTTTCTTGCCAACCAGACGGTTGAACAAAGTTGACTTGCCGACATTAGGCCGACCGATAATGGCTACCGTCGGCAACATGCCGGCATTACTCCTTTACAGACTTAACCCCGGAACGCGGAAATGCGGCCGGAATCGTCCAAGATATACAATGTGTTGTTCGCCACAATCGGGGCGAGCGACACGTCATTCTTGACGTCGAAAACTGCAGTGGCGGCGCCTTCTTCGGGGGAAATCGACCAGACAGCTCCACGCGAATTGGCCACGATCAGACGGCCACCGGCCAAGACTGGACCATACCAGCTGATCGGGCCCTTTTTCTTCTTTTCATTTTTGAAACGCTGCAGCTTGGAAATCCACCGGACCTTGCCGCTCGAACGCGCAACGCACAGCAGCTTTGCCTCGTCCGTCATCACAAATACCCAATCGCCCACGGCGACGGGTGTCGAAATACCGGCAATGTTGATTTCCCAAATGCGCTGGCCGCTGACCAGTTCATAGGATGCCATGCGTCCACCCTTGCCGAGTGCAAAGACGCGGCCACGGTCAATGACGGGATCGGCGTCAATGTCGGTCAATGTCGATACTGATGTCGACATGGCCGTGCGCGACAATGTGTCGCTCCACAGGCTGCGGCCATTTTCATAACGATAGGCGGCAAGCTCGCCGCTGGAATAGCCAGCGATGACGGTGCCTTGTGCCGCCGCAGGTGCGCCAACGCCAAAGATGCCCGATGCAGCAACGGGGCCAGCTTCGTTCCATTGCGGTTCACCGTCGCTTTGACGTAACGCATAAATCTGGTTGTCCTGCGTCATGACATAGAGATTGCCATTGGACAGCGTGGGCGCACCGCGCAGCGGCCCAGCAGGACGCTTTTTCCATATAAGCGCGCCGGTATCGGCGGCAAGCGAGGCGACATCGCCAACGCCATTGGTCGCAAACACATTGGTCGCGGTTGCGCTTACGCCGCCGCCATAGCGTGATGACTTGCCATCATTTTTGACTTCAAGCGCATTGCTCCAGATTTGCGCGCCCGTGTTGGCGTCAAAGGCCGTGACCCGCGCTGTGGTGTCGACAACATATAACCGTCCGTCGCTCATCACCGGGCTCGCGGCGAGGCGCGCGCGCGGGTTTGCACCCTTTACGCTTGCGGTCCAGACGCGCTTCAGACCTTGGCTCAATTCCACATGGCCGGGTGATTTTGATGCGTTACCGCCGGGCTGCGCCCATGCTTCGTTGATATATGCTGGCGGCAAGGTCACCGCAACATTGGCCAGCGCGGGATCAATGTCCGTGTCGCGCTCGGTACCCAATATGGCGACGCGACTGCCGACGGTCGGGGTGTTGTTTTTCTTGCCGGCATCGCCGCGCATGCCGTCCAAAACGGCACAACCGCCAAGGGTGGTAGATGCAGCGAGGACCAATAAAAGCTTCGTGACAGTCTTCAATTTCACTCTCCCTTGGAGGCGGTTGCATCCGCCTTCGATGCCGCATTGCGCTTTGCGTCAACCTGAACAGTATCTACGCCAAGCGCGCCAGCCATTTGTTGCGAACGGCTGCGCAGCGACTCCGGCAGGTCCTCCTGCTTGGCAATCTGGGCAAAAATCGGGCCAGCCAAATTGTCCTTACCCATTTTCATATAGGCCAAAGCCGTCAGCTCACCCGCGCTGCCGAACCATGCATGGCCGGGGGTCGCAAGTGGCTTCAACCGGTCAATAACCTGTTGCGGCGGGATCGAATCAAATTCAGCGCTGACCTGACGAATGAGGGCGAGATCGCGGAATGTTTGCGGCAGGCTGCTGTCTGCGGCGACCTTTGCATATAATAAGACGGCTTTCTTGGTCTCACCGTCTTCGCCGAGCAAATTGGCTTCGACCAGCTGCGCCATGGCGCGATATCCCGGTTGGTCCGCCTTGGCGAGTGTGGCCAGCTGCGCGCGCGCTTCGTTTTCCTGACCGGCGCGCAATTTGTCCATGGCTTCAACGAACTGCTCGCTTTGCAAGTCAGCCGCCGCCTGCTTTTGGTTGTGATAGACAATCCAGCCGCCAAAGGCGAGCAAACCCGCCGCAACTGCGGCCAATAACCAGCGTCCGTAACGTGTCCAAAAATGGGTAAGATCGCTTGCGCGGACGGCATCATCCACTTCGCGCAAAAACGCTTCGTCGCTTCCGCTCCGGTCTTTTTCAGGGCGCTGTTCTGTCGGTGTCAAAGCCAAGAGGGCCTCCGGTTGTAAATAGTCTTGATAAGCTGGAGCGGTCCTTAGCCCGACTTGGCTGGATAGACCAGCCTGCTTTACGCAGGTTGGTACAGCTGTTCGGGTCCGGGGAAGCTGCGGTCACGCACGCCAGCGGCATATTCGCGCACAGCATCTTCAACGCTGACACCCATATTGCCGAATTTTTTGACGAACTTTGGCACGCGGTCGAACAGGCCGAGCATGTCTTCGGCGACCAAAACTTGCCCGTCACATTGCGCGGA
Organism: Pseudomonadota bacterium; assembly: GCA_041169905.1. Taxonomy (GTDB): domain Bacteria; phylum Pseudomonadota; class Alphaproteobacteria; order Sphingomonadales; family Sphingomonadaceae; genus Sphingorhabdus_B. Next base: position 11,978 of record JBEEIJ010000185.1, read on the forward strand.
CGCACCAATGCCAATCGTCGGGCAGGCAACTTTCTGTGTAATTTCAATGGCGATAGGCTCCAGCACGCCTTCGATAACCATCGCAAAGGCACCGGCGTCGGACATGGCGATGGCATCGTCGACAATCGATTTGGCTTCTTCGGGGCTCTTGCCGCGCACGCCATAGCCACCAAGGATGTTCACGGCTTGCGGGGTCAGACCGACATGCGCCATCACCGGAATACCGCGTGACGTGAGGAATTCGACCGTCGGGGCCAAAACCTTGCCACCTTCCAATTTGACCGCAGCAGCGCCGGTTTCCTTCAACAACCGCGATGCATTCACAAATGCCTGCTCGGGCGAGGCTTCGTACGACCCAAAGGGCATGTCGACGATGACGGCGGCATGATAGCTGCCGCGCACAACCGCTGCGCCATGCGCGGCCATCATTTCCATCGTCACCGCCACCGTGTGCGGCAGGCCGTAAATCACCTGACCCAGCGAGTCGCCGACGAGCAGCATATCGCAATGCGGGTCCATCAATTGCGCCATACGCACGGTGTAGGCGGTCAGCATGACGAGCGGTTCTTGGCCCTTTTGCTGACGGATGCGCGGCACAGTCAGCCGCTTCATCGGCGACGGCGTCGGGTTGGCACGGCTGGTGGATGTGTCGAACGTGAGCGTTTTTGAATTTGTAGACATAGCCCCAGACTTAGCCGCTAAACGCACCGCACGAAAGGAAGAACGGGCGGCATGTCTGTTATATTTGACTCTATGTTAAAAATAACTAACATTAAGTGCGAATCACATAACATTGGAGATTGTTGATGTCCTTCCGAGAAAAAATTCACTGGATTGCGTTGGTCGGTTTGCTGTCCGCTTTCGGCTGGTATTTCCTGAACTACCCTTGGGAAATCGCCAATTCGCCCAAGGGGATGTACACTGCGGTGTGGATGTTACTGCCGGTGACGATCATCTTTTTGGTACCAATGATCGCGGGGGCCGCCTTTTTTGCGATACGCTCACCGAAGGAGGCTGATCTGAAAGAAGACGAACGCGAAAAGGGCATCCATCTGAGGGGAACCCATCTGGCCTATTACCCCTTGGCCATAGGCGTTCAGCTGAATATCTTCGTACTCATCAACGGATTCAATTATGGGTACGCCGTGACCATCCTAATCGCCACATTGGTTATTGCCGAACTCATTCGCGTGGGATCGCAGCTATATTATTATCGGCGTGGCTACTGACCCGATGGCGCAAACACCCTTCACCAATGATATACGGACGCTACGCTTCCTCGCCGGAGAAATGACGCAGGGCGATTTGGGTGACAAGGTGGGCGTCACGCGCCAAACCATCGCCGCCATTGAGCAGGGCAAATATTCACCCTCGCTTGAGGTCGCGTTTCGAATCGCGCATGTCTTTGGCAAGCCGCTTGAAGAGGTTTTTCAGTGGCAGCGGGACTGACGCGACTTGCCTGATCGTTATCGGCGTGCCGCAACTGCCTCTGCGACATTATCACTGAAAATGCCGTCGACACCCGTGGCCAAAAACGCCTTCATCTCGGTTTCAACGTCGCCAATGCCGCGCGGGTCGACGCCTGATTTTTGCGCCAGCGGCAGGAAGTAATTTTCGCGGCGGAATGTCCATGGGTGGACCGCAAGACCGACCTTATGCGCATCGGCCACAAGCGTCGTGGGCGTACCCAGATTGCCGATCAACGTGCGCGGGATGACCATGGCCTTGTTCGGGCCAACGCCATCGGCATAAGTCGCAACAATTTTCAGGCCCTCGGCAGATGCCATTTGCGTGTAAGTCAAATCGCTGCGGTCGGCGGGGCTGCCGGTGTCATCCATCAGCTGGATCAGCCGCAATTTGGTCTTGGGCCGCAACGCTTTTAGATTTTCGACCTCAAATGATTGGATGAAAATCGGCGCATCTTTTGTGACATGGCCAAATGCGGTCAGCATCGCCA
>JBEEIJ010000186.1:0-6571 GCA_041169905.1 Pseudomonadota bacterium
GCCGCACACTCATCGTGATGCGTCCGGCGGTGGGCGCCAATTTCGTTTTGGAAGTTGCCGCCGTTATCGACAATGAAGAGCTTGTCGTGAAACCCGGGGCGCCGTTGGTGATGGGCAGCGGCCTGTTTGCTGGAACCTCTCTGCCCGACAATGGCCGGCCTATGTTGTTGCTCGACGCGAGTGGACTCGGCAATGCTATGGGGCTGTCTGCCACCAGTAGGGATGATCGAGACGCCGACAGCCGTGCGGATGCCGAAAGCAAAAATAATGGCCCATCTGCCCTGCTATTCATCGCCACCGATGGCCGCAAACAAGCCATTCGTTTGTCGGCAATTGAGCGGATGGAAGATATCGAAATTCCCCAGATTCAGCATGTTGGCGGAAGAACACGGGTCTCTGCCGACGGCGGCTTGTATGATTTGTGGGAATGTGAATCTGCACCTGACGATGGTTTGGTGAAAGTGTTGAGACTTAGTGATGGTGACAGCACTTGCTATCTTGCCGTCAGCGACGTCTTAGACATTTTTAGCATATCAGGCGACATTATGCCGAGCGCACAGCCGGAACAGCATGAAGGTGTCGTCTATGCCTTTGGCGAGCCAGTCGAATTACGCAACATGTTCGGGTTCTTCGAAACATATGATCGCAGGCGCCGACATGCTGCTTCAGAAGCCTTGTGTTTCATCGACTGTGCAGAAGATTCCCAATGGGAACGGACCATATTGGCGCCGTTGCTAACAGCATCGGGCTATAAGGTAAGTTTTGATGAACATGATCAACCCCGCGCCGCCATCATATTACAGCGTGATGTCGCCAAGGCACGCGAACGAGCAACTGATCCACGAACGCTCCACCTGCGCGACTCTAACCATAGCCTGGCCGAACCGATTGCGAGCATTTACCGGTACGATGGCGTCGGGTTGATATCCGCGATCGAAGAAAAATTGGCAGCACGCGCATGACTTATGCCTTATATCTGATTGCGGATTTGGCAGGGTCGCGGGTTGCGATTGAGAGCTGCCAAGTGGAATCCGTCGTCCATGTCCCGGACGTTGTGCCCGTGCCCAACTGCGACCCGTCCATTGCCGGAATTTTTGCACTCCGCAGCCGTGTCCTGACGCTGGTCGATACCCAGTTCCACATTACAGGCGTGCAGCAAAAAGCCCATAAGGGCACTTTGGCTGTCGTTACGGAAATTGCGGGGCATCAATATGGCCTGCTCGTCGACAAGGTTCATGACGTCGTTCCAATTGCGGTTGAGCAGGCCGATTCAAACATCCGGCCTCCGGCCGCTTGGAACCGGTATGTTGATCACATCGCCACGCATGAAGGCGAACTGGTGATGATATTAAACACCGACGCTTTGGTTTCAGGGCAAACGGTTCCGGCGACCTAATTTTGCCAGTTCGCTGGGCAAATTAACGTGTCGATAAGACCGCGGAGATACAGTCTCCATTCTAGTCGGAAAAAGGGGGGTAGGTCACATGAAATCCTGTTTGATTGTCGACGACAGCAAGGTCATTCGTAAGGTTGCCCGTCATATTCTGGAAACGATGCAATTCGAAGTGGCTGAGGCGGCCGATGGTAAGGAAGCGTTGGAACATGTCGCGCAGGCGACGCCCGACGTGATTCTGCTCGATTGGAACATGCCGATCATGAGCGGAATGGATTTCTTGCTTGCCTATCGTTCGATGAACGCTGCGCCATCAGCCAAGGTGATTTTCTGCACAACGGAAAATGGAATTGGGCACATTCAAGCGGCGATTGACGCAGGCGCAGACGAATATGTCATGAAGCCGTTTGACCGCGAAACGCTTGAGTCAAAGCTGCAAATCCTCGGCTGTATTTGAAGCACCAGAATGCGGAACATATCGGCAGCATCGGGTGGCAGTTGGCCACAAGCGACGGCAACCCCGATTAGGGTTATGCTTGTCGACGATAGTGTTGTCGCGCGTTCGATTTTTGCACGCGTGCTCGGCAATTGCGACGGCATAGACATCATTTGCGAAGCATCAGATGGGGACGCTGCCATTGCAAGTCTCGAAGAAAATGAAGTCGACATAATATTGCTGGATATAGAAATGCCGAAGCGTTCCGGATTGGATGCGCTTCCCGATATTCTCGCAAAGGCGAACGGCGCAAGGGTGTTGGTCGTGTCGGCATTTGCTGAAGAAAATGGCCCCGCCGCCGTTCAGGCGCTTTCGCTGGGTGCATGTGACACTTTAGCCAAGCCGGGCCGCACTGGTTTCTCGGGACGATTTTCAGAAATTTTGATCGACAAAGTCTTGCGATTGGGTCGGTCGGCACTGGAGCGTACCGACAGCAAATATACGGCCAGACCGCTTCCGGATTATCGCGCATTATCGAAGCCAAGCTGTATCGCGATTGGATCATCGACGGGCGGAATTCCGGCAATCCAGCACATATTGCGGAATTTGGACGACTCGCTCGACTGTCCTATCTTTATCTCGCAGCATCTGCCCGCAGCATTCATGCCCTTTTTTGCGGGGCAACTCGCTGGTCTTACAAAGCGAACGGTGAAGGTTGCTGAAGCCGGCGAGTGCGTAAAAAACAATCATGTCTACCTCGCACCGGGGCGCGCGCATCTGGTGTGCCATAGGGACGGCAACGATGTCATCATCGGCCATCAAGCGCGCTATAGCGCAAGCCGTTATTGCCCGTCTGTCGATGCCATGCTTGTGTCGGTGGCGCGGGCCTATGGACGCGATGGATTGGCGCTTGTTTTTAGCGGCATGGGTAATGATGGGCTTGTTGGCGCGCGCGCCTTTAACGCATCGGCAGCGCCCGTTGTCGTTCAAGATATGCAAAGTTCGGTTGTCTGGGGCATGCCGGGTGCAATCGTGAAGGAAGGCTTGGCGACCGCGATTATGACACCACCCGACATAACCGAAATGCTCTCACGGATTGCGACGTCATCATGAGCATCGCTGAAGCCAGGGCGTACAGGACGCTATCAGCGGCGCTGGAAAAACATACCGGGCAAACGGTTCCGGCAAACCGGCATTGGCGCATCGATATGGCGTTGAAGCCATTGATGCGGCGTAACTCTGTGCCCGACCTACAAACGCTGGCTGCGTTAATTGAGATGGATACGGACCCCAAATTGACGCGCGCGTGCGTGGAGGCAATGGTGAATAACGAAACGTCTTTTTTCCGGGATCAACCCAACTTTGCGCTGCTGGCTGGGCCCGTGCTCGATCACATTCGCGAATTGCGTTCGGATACAAAAAGGCTGCGTATCTGGTCGGCTGCCTGCTCGACGGGTCAAGAGGCCTATTCTCTCGCCATTACCATATTGGAAAACGCCGAAAAATGGCGCGGGTGGACAATTCAAATATTGGGTACCGATATATCTGCCACGGCCTTGGCACAGGCGCGGGAAGGGCGGTATTCGCAGTTTGAGATTCAGCGCGGCCTTCCCGTGACACACATGCTCCGCCATTTCGAGCAACAGGGCGAAGAATGGGTGGCCAAAGATGCATTGCGCAAAATGGTGACGTTCACGGAGCATAATATGCTGACGCACGCGCGCCATTTCGGCCGCTTTGACGTTATTTTATGCCGAAACGTGCTGATGTATCTTAGCGACGAGAAGCGTACACATGTTTTGGAAGCGATTGCGCCATCCATGGAAGATGGCGGGCTCTTAATGCTCGGTGCCGCCGAAACCGTCATTGGGCAAACCCAGAAGTTTCGCGCCAGCAAAGCGTTTCGCGGCTTTTACGAGTTAACGCCGGGCCAGAAAGGCGCGTAACGAGCAAAAGTTTCCCGCACCGGCTGATATTGCGTGCAACGGTCGACTTACCTATGGTCGCTTTATGACCATGATCTGGAACCCATCACCCAATTTTGGCGAGCGCAGCTTGCCGATCACGATGCTTGTCTTGCATTATACCGGCATGCAGTCGGGTGCAGCCGCCATTGACTGGCTCGCGAACCCCGCTTCCAAAGTGTCGGCGCATTATGTCGTCGATGAAGACGGGCAGCTGGTGCACATGGTGCGTGAGGAACAAAGGGCGCAGCATGCCGGGCTTTCCTATTGGCGCGGTGTGACGGACTGCAACAGCGCCAGCATTGGCATTGAGATCGTCAATCCCGGGCATGAATTTGGCTATCGCCCGTTTCCCGAAGCGCAAATGGACACGGTTACGCGATTGGTCGCCGGAATTGTCCGCACATACGGAATTGATCCGCGAAACGTCGTCGGTCACAGCGACGTCGCGCCAACACGCAAAGAAGATCCGGGCGAATTGTTCGACTGGGAACGTTTGGCAAAGCTTGGGCTTGCTGTTCCGCGTCCGCGGGAAAAGCTGGTTGATCCCGGTTGGCCGGACGCCGCATTTCTTTTGGCGTTAGAACGTTATGGGTACAGCATATCAGATGCACGTGCGGCCACCGTCGCATTTCAGCGTCGTTTTCGCCCCGAAAATATTGAAGGTGTGATTGACGGAGAATGCCGGGCGATATTGCTGAGCTTGCTCTTGGAGTATGAGGGTGGACCTGCTATCTAAGCCATGCCAGAGGGTTGGGCGACCGCCGCTTAGTGGGTAACTGCTATGGGGAGGAAAGTCCGGGCTCCAGCGAGGAACGGTGCCGGATAACGTCCGGCGGAAGCAATTTTAGGGAAAGTGCCACAGAAAACAGTCCACCGCATTTCGATGCGGCCAGGTCGAAACGGTGCGGTAAGAGCGCACCGCGCTTTTGGTAACAAAAGCGGCAAGGCAAACCCCACCGGGAGCAAAACCGAATAGGGGCGGCACATGGCATCCTCCTGCCAGTCGCCCGGGTTGGTTGCATGAGTGCCGCAGCAATGCGTCGCCTAGATGAATGGTCGCACATCCGCTTACGCCTCGGCCACAGCGGAGGACAGAACCCGGCTTACAGACCCTCTGGCTTTTTACCCCACGCCCATAAGCGACGCCCAATATGGGAGGGCAGCGGCGAACAAGGTGAGGGCGCTGATGCCCGCAAATTGGCCACCAACATCCGCAACATGATATGCATGATCGCTCCGTTTACGCAAACGTCAATATTTACATGTTCGCGCCATTATGTTCTCTTCTGCCGAGAACCACATTTTTCAGAGGGATAAGTCAATGTCGATTGTTGCTCGCGCGAAGAATATCATTTTGAAACCGACCGACGAATGGAACGTCATTGCGAACGAACCAGCAATGGTCGGCGGCCTATTCACCGGATATGCGATGATCTTGGCAGCTATTCCTTTGGCAGCCGGCATAATATTTACAGGCGCATTGGGCATAAATGTCGCTAGCCTTGGTGGCATGGGCGGTGGGGCTATGGAATTGGGCTTTGGCGCCATCGCGGGGATGGCGGTGGTGGGATATGTGTTTTCCCTCGTCACGCTTTTTGTGATGTCATTCCTCGTCAACGCCGTTTCGCCCAGCTTTAACGGCAAGTCCGACATGGTTCAGTCGACAAAGCTGATGACATATGCATCAACCCCAACTTGGGTTGCGGGGCTGGTTAGCTGGATCCCTATATTGGGCGGTCTAATTTCGTTCGCGGCCATCGCTTATGTTGTCTATCTGATCTATCTGGGGCTGCAGCCTGTGCTCGGTGTCCCTAAGGAGAAGGTCGCGGGCTTCACCGTGGTCATCGTGCTCATTTATGTTGTTCTGACTGTCATTATTTCCGGCATTTTGGTCGGCATCGCCTTTTCGACCTTGTTCGGCGGCGGCATGATGGGCGGCGCTTTGTCCGGCGCATAAATTGCGTTTACGCCACTAGCAAAATGCGCGTGCCGTCGCTAAGTCGGCGGCATGGTGCGGTCCACTCGACGAAATGACTGGGGTTTTCCCCGCTGGCGCGGCTATGGCAGCAGCTCCGAAGCGCAACAGGTGCGTCTGTGCGACCGCTATGGTTGTAACAAAGCCGGAAACTGCCCCGCACCGAAATCACCCAACAGTCCGGACCGTTGGATGTTCTGTGAAGAACATGCTGGCGAGTATAACCGTGGGTGGGACTATTTCGAAGGCCTGACCAAGGAAGAAGCCGACGAACGCGAGGCCAATGAGCGTCGGGATTCATCGGGCTACAAGGAATCCGCGCATTATGGCTGGGCCGGTTCCGGCGATGGCAGCCGCAGCCGTGATGAAATGCATGCGCTCGATATTCTGGGCCTTGAAAGCGACTCCACTTTTGATGACGCGAAAAAGGCCTGGCGCAAAATCGCCAAGGAAACACACCCTGACGTAAACCCCGGCAACGCCGACGCTGCTAAAGCGTTTCAGGCGGGGCAGGCGGCTTATGATGTTCTGCGCGTTGCGGAAGAACGCCGCGAATGGAAGGGCTAGGGTCAGGACCACTTAAATGCACCATCGCGGCGTCAAAATGGAAAAGATATCGAAGGAAAATGTCCGCCGCAGGCAGTCATTCTGCCTGCAAGGGCATTTTGCTTTGATATCGAAGCCATTTTGGCGTCCTTCGGATTTGACCCATATTGTCCATTGCTGCGTTGGCAAGCTTGGACTTAGAACCACTAAGTCCGGCGCTTACCGCCTTGCACTGAACAATATGGCCTCAAACC
>JBEEIJ010000187.1:0-11717 GCA_041169905.1 Pseudomonadota bacterium
GTGTATCTGGCGCTCTATGGCCTCGGCATCATCTTCTTCTGTTTCTTTTACACCGCTGTGGTGTTTAATCCCGAAGAAACATCCGAGAATCTGAAAAAGGCCGGTGGTTTCATTCCGGGCATTCGTCCGGGTAAGAACACCGAATCCTATCTGGATTATGTTCTGACACGCATCACCGTGTTGGGTGCAGCTTATCTGACATTGGTCTGCTTGTTGCCCGACTATGTCATGGCCCAAACGGGCCAGCAGCAATTCTTTGCTATTGGCGGGACCAGCTTGCTCATTCTGGTCAACGTCACCATTGATACGATTTCACAGATTCAGAGCCATCTGCTCGCCCATCAATATGGGGATTTGCTGAAGAAGGCCAAGTTGAAGGGTGGACGCGCCCGCTAAAGGCGCGACATCGAAACGAACGGGGAAACGTTTCATGAATATCATCCTTTTGGGGCCTCCTGGCGCAGGCAAAGGTACGCAGGCTGCATTTCTCGTCGAGAAATATGGCATGGTGCAATTGTCGACCGGTGACATCCTGCGCGCTGCCGTAAAGGCCGGCACTGAAGTCGGCAAAATGGCGGATGAGATCATGAAGGCGGGGAAGCTTTTCCCAGACGAATTGATGGCCGAGATCCTTGGCGAGCATATGGACGCCATCCCTGCGGAAAAGGGGCTCATCTTTGACGGCTACCCGCGTACGGCGCCGCAAGTCGCGCTTCTCGACGGCCTGTTGTCCGCACGCGCGCGGACGCTCCATTATGTGATTGAACTGGTTGTCGATGAAGATGCGTTGGTCGAACGCGTTGTTGGGCGTTTCACCTGCGCCAATTGCGGAGATGGCTATCATGATGTTTTCAAAAAACCTGTCAAAGCCGATACATGTGACAAATGCGGATCGCATGAATTTAAGCGTCGTCCCGATGACAATGAAGAAACCGTACGTACCCGCATGGCGGAGTATCGCGCAAAGACCGAGCCGATCTTGCCCCTTTATGACGCCCGCGGCCTTGTAAGCCGCGTCGATGGTATGGCGCCGATTGACGACGTGACGAAGGCGATTGAAGCCATCATCGGCTGAACGCTGCTGAAACAAGTTCAACGTGACGGAAATGGAAACGGTTGTTAGAAACGCCTTCCATGAAACATCTTGTCATCACGGCGGCCATATGTGCTACAACAGCATCACCCGCAGCGGAGCTAATCTAATTGGCTGTCGGGGATGGCAAGCCGCGTTCAGGTGGCAAATTAGAAATTGGCTGGTGCGAAATGGTCGATGTGCCAAGCCTTGGCCTGTACCGCGTGCACGCGAAAATGGATACGGGCGCGGCGACATCATCGATACATGCAACCCGGATTAAGCCTATCATCCGCGACGGCAAGCCGTGGGTTGAATTCTGGTTCCGTCTGAATGCGGGTGAAAAGCCAAAGCGTTATGAAGCGCCCGTCATCGACCGGCGCATGGTGCGATCATCCAATGGTGATACGCAAGAACGCTATGTCATCTCAGCGCAATTTTGTTTCGGTAAGCTGTGCTGGAACGGGCAGCTCACCTTGGCGAACCGGCGTTCGATGGCCTTTCCCTTGCTAATTGGCCGACGGGCGCTAAGGCGCGGTTTTCTGGTCAATAGCGGACGACGCTGGGTATTGGGCAAACCAGCGAATCAAGGACATAAAAGCACATGAAAATCGCCATGTTGGCACGCAACGCCGACCTATATTCGCATCAAAGGCTCGTTGAAGCCGCCTTGGCGCGTGGACATGAGATTGATATTCTGAATACGTTGCGGGTGACGATGAACATCACGTCGCACCGCCCCGAAGCATATTATCAGGGTACCAAGCTTGGCAAATATGACGCGGTGATCCCGCGTATTGGCGCGTCCATTACATTTTACGGGCTCGCTGTGCTGCGCCAGTTTGAGATGATGAACGTATGGTCATTGAACGAAAGCGTCGCCATTGGCCGCTCACGCGATAAGCTGCGGTCGTTGCAGATTTTGGCACGCAAGGGGCTTGGACTGCCGGTCACGGCGTTCGCCCACGATCCCAAGCAAACCGACGAAGTCATCAAAATGGTTGGCGGCGCTCCTGTGGTCATCAAGCTGTTGGAAGGTACGCAAGGCATTGGTGTGGTTTTGGGCGAGACTGAAAAGTCGGCCCGCTCCGTCATTGAGGCGTTTCGTGGTGCGAACGTGAACATCCTCGTCCAGGAATTTATCAAAGAGGCGAATGCCACCGACATCCGTTGCTTTGTGATCGGCAACAAGGTTGTTGGATCGATGCAGCGCAAGGGGGCGGAGGGCGATTTTCGATCAAATCTGCACCGTGGCGGCTCTGCCGAAGCCATAAAAATCACACCGGAGGAACGCTCAACCGCGGTCCGCGCCGCGCGGGCCATGGGGTTAAATGTCGCTGGCGTCGATATGCTGCGGTCCAATCATGGCCCGGTCATCATGGAGGTGAACAGCTCGCCCGGGCTTGAGGGAATCGAAAAAGCCACGGGCAAGGATATTGCGAGCCGGATTATTGCCTTCATCGAAGAAAACGCAATTGCAGGCAAAACCAAGACCAAAGGCAAGGGATAGCGCGCCTCCAGCCTTGACAGTTGGTGCGACTCACCGTAAGGCGACGTTAATTCCGATCATCTGGTACAGCCAGCAGCGCTTTTTTGCGTCCGCTGGTTTTGTGCGTTTCGGAATATCATCAGCGTTGAGATAGGGTTTGTCTTTCGGGGCACCTGTGGAGCAGGAGTAAATAAATTGGCACGTATTGCCGGAGTTAACATTCCAACCAACAAGCGCGTGATCATTGCGCTTACCTACATTCACGGTATCGGCCGCACTAAAGCCGTCGAAATCGCGACAAAGCTAGGAATTGATCATAGCCGTCGTGTGCAGGACCTTTCGGATGCCGAAGTTCTGCAAATCCGCGAAACCATCGATGCGGGCTACACCGTAGAAGGCGATCTTCGCCGTAACACATCGATGAACATCAAGCGTTTGATGGATCTCGCCTGCTACCGTGGCCTTCGCCACCGTAAGGGTCTTCCAGTTCGTGGCCAGCGTACGCATACCAATGCGCGCACCCGCAAGGGCAAGGCCAAGGCAATCGCGGGCAAGAAGAAGTAATTACGGGCTTTTGCCTGATTATTTTTTCTTCGCATTTTCGAATAGGATACACATTATATGGCACGCGAACCACAACGCATTAAAAAGCGGGAGCGTAAAAATATTTCGGCAGGCGTCGCGCACGTCAATGCCAGCTTCAACAACACAATGATCACGATCACCGATGCCCAAGGCAACGCGATCAGCTGGTCATCCGCAGGAACCATGGGTTTCAAGGGCAGCCGCAAGTCGACGCCTTACGCCGCACAGGTTGCAGCGGAAGACGCAGGCAAGAAGGCCGCTGAACACGGCGTTCGTACGCTTGAAGTTGAAGTTAAGGGCCCCGGTTCGGGTCGTGAATCGGCACTTCGCGCATTGCAGGCAGTGGGTTTCACCATCACCTCGATCCGTGACGTGACATCGATCCCGCACAACGGCGTTCGTCCTTCCAAGCGTCGGCGCGTCTAAGCATTCGTTTCAGGGGCGGCTGTTCAGTCGTTCCTTCTTTTACCCGCGAGCCGGCACGGTGCACCAAATTGCCGGTCCCGCAAAACCCAAGGGGAAATCCATGTCCGTCAATATTAAGAACTGGCAGGAACTGAAAAAGCCCAACGCACTTGAACTCAAGTCAGGTAGCGATGCGAAGCGTAAGGCAACTTTTGTTGCAGAACCGCTGGAGCGTGGCTTTGGTTTGACTCTCGGCAATGCGCTGCGTCGCGTATTGCTTTCATCGCTGCAGGGCGCAGCAATCACGTCGATCAAAATCGAAAATGTGTTGCACGAATTCTCGTCGCTCGCTGGCGTTCGTGAAGATGTCACCGACATCGTTCTGAACATCAAGCAAGTTGCGTTGAAGATGGAGGGCGAAGGTCCAAAGCGTCTTCAGCTTTCGGCAACTGGCCCCGGCGCGGTAACCGCTGGTGACATCGCTGTTTCGGGCGACATCCAAGTGATGAACCCTGACCTTGTCATCTGTCATCTCGACGATGGCGCGACGCTGAACATGGAAATCACTGCCGACATCGGTAAGGGTTATGTTCCTGCAGTCGCCAACCGTCCAGCGGATGCGCCAATTGGCCTCATCCCTGTCGACAGCCTGTATTCGCCTGTACGTCAGGTTGCGTACAAGGTGGACAATGCACGCATCGGTCAAGAACTTGACTATGACAAGTTGTCGCTGACCATCGAAACCGACGGCACCGTAACCCCAGAAGACGCCGTGGCGTATGCCGCACGCATTCTTCAGGACCAGTTGCAAGTGTTCGTCCACTTCGAAGATTCGATGTCTGCATCGTCGCCAATGATTGGCATGGCCGCACCGTCAGCTTCTTCGGAAGAATCGGATGCAAACCAGCTCAACCGTTACCTTCTCAAGAAGGTCGACGAATTGGAATTGTCGGTCCGCAGCGCAAACTGCCTCAAGAACGACAACATCATCTACATCGGCGACCTCGTGCAAAAGAGCGAAGCCGAAATGCTGCGTACGCCTAATTTCGGTCGCAAGTCGCTGAACGAAATCAAGGAAGTGCTCTCGTCGATGGGCTTGCGCCTTGGCATGGACATCCCCGGATGGCCGCCAGAAAACATCGAAGAGATGGCAAAGAAGCTTGAGCAAGAACTGCTTGGCTAAAGAATATTGGGCCGAGGCAGTGCTTCGGCCCAAACAAAAGGGAAATGGCCGCCCTTAAACGGCCAGGATCGGGGTACCTGATACGGCCCCCCTACGAACGAAGGAATGAAATATGCGCCATAAAGTTGGCCACCGTAAGCTGCAACGTACAACGTCGCACCGTACCGCGATGCTGCGCAATCTGGCAGCGTCGCTTATCAAGCACGAACAGATTAAGACGACTTTGCCAAAGGCGAAGGAACTGCGTCCTTACATCGAAAAGCTGATCACGCTTGCGAAGAAGGGTGGCTTGTCCAACCGTCGTCTCGCGATGAGCCGTTTGATGGACGACAAGCAGCTGGTAAAGTTGTTTGACGAACTGGCAACGCGCTATGCCGACCGCAGCGGTGGTTACAGCCGCGTGATCAAGGCTGGTTTCCGTGGATCCGATGCTGCACCAATGGGCGTTATCGAGCTCGTTGACCGCAATGTCGATGCCAAGGGTCAGGACAGCGGCCCAGTTGAAGTATTGGACGACGCTGAATAAGCACGTCTTGCTTTACGAGTTTTAAAAGGGCGGTATCCGAAAGGGTGCCGCCCTTTTTCATTGGGTTATGATTTCGTCCGAGCGCTTCGATCGGCCAACCAAAAGAGTAGGCTGGAAATCAACCATGCCACCGAAAGCACAATCGTAAACCGTCCGCCGCGCGCGTCGCTGCCCAATATGCCGGCAAAGACGCCAATGTTAATCTGCACTATCCCGGCCACCAACATGGCCTGCTGCAATATGCGCCGGCGAAAACGCGACGCGATGCTGCCGACAATCGCGATCAGCAATACCGCGCCGAACCATAAATTGGTCGGGTTATCCTCATTGCCAATCATACCGACAGCCAAGTTGGACCAGATGACCATGAACCCCGCCAGTACGGCAAACATCGAGCCAAAACGGAAATACCAGTTGGATGACAGGCGTACCGCAAATTCAATCAGGCCGCCCACAATCCCGAAAATGATGGCGGCGACGATGAAGTCGGTTTCGTCCCAATTCACTTCTGTGGTGAACTGCATCGCGACCAATGGCGTCAGGATAAGCGCTACTGCGCCCCCCCAGCCCAAGATTCGCCAGATATTCCGTTGCGGCCTTGCTGGCCCATTATTCTCTGCATGCATAGCATTGCCCTTTTCCGTGAATGAGAGCTATGCATAGAATGCAGCGATATGGCAGGCATGAGCAGAACATGAGCATTTGGTGAAAAATGAAATCAGATAGTCTCCGGTTCGGTCGCTTCACGCTTCAGGTCAGCAGCCGACGCCTGCACTGTGATGGTGCCGTCGTCGATGTCTCCAGCCGCTATTTCGATGCGCTTGTCCTGCTCGCCACCAATGCCGGCGCGCTTGTGTCGAAAGACCAGTTCATGGACGATGTCTGGCGCGGTGTTCCTGTCACCGACGAAGCGCTCACACAATGTATCCGCAGCCTGCGCCGTGTGCTTGGGGATGATGCCGCGCGGCCGATGTTTATCGAAACCGTTCCAAAGCATGGCTATCGCTTCATCGCCCCTGTGGAACGGGACGGTGGACCCGCAGGCACCACCTCTATCGCTTCAGCTGCTACGTCCGATTGGGCGACATTTTGGGCACTGGGCGGGGCGGGCGTTGTCGGCGGCGGTCTGGCGGGGCTGTTCGGTGGTTTATTTTACGGTTTTGCCGGGGCCTCGCAACCAATGGCACCGGGCATGGGCGCGGCCTCTATCGTTCTTGTCCTGACGGCAATTACCGTGTTGGTCGCGTTATTGGGGGCTGCGGGTGTCAGTTTCGGCATTGCTGCGGTTGGTCTTTGGAATTCCACCCGTTGGTCCGCAACGATGGCAGGCGGCGCGGCAGGTGGTTTCCTGATCGGTGGTATTGTGAAGCTGCTTGGCTTGGATGCGTTCAATCTGGTGCTTGGGCAATCACCCACGCAAATGACGGGCGCGCTGGAAGGCGCGGTGATTGGCGCCGCTGTCGGGCTTGGCCTATGGTTCGGACGACGGCAGATGCGCGATATGCCGCTGCGTTTCGCGATACTACCCGCGGCGTTGGCTGGAGGCTTAGCGGGCGTTGGCATTGTCATGGTCGGTGGGCGCTTGCTTGGCGGCAGCATATATGAGCTGGCCCGGCTTCTTCCGCAATCGCGGCTGCGGTTCGACCAAATCGGTGGCTTCTTTGGCGAAACGGGCTTTGGCCCCATCAGTCAGATCGTCACCGCCGGTCTGGAGGGCATGTTGTTTGCGGCAGGCGTGACCGCTGCCATCTTGTTGGCACAGCGGCAGCGGGGTGCATGATTTCGACGAAAATGCGAAATATTCTTGCGGGCGACGGCGGGAATAGTTGGCGTTCACGCGTGGACGCTATAGTCGGATGACAGAGATTTTGAGAGTTGGGGAAATGATAATATGCGAAGTGTATTTTTGGTCGGTGCAGCCTTCATGATGGCACCGATTTCGTCGGTCGCTATGGCTGCAGATTCAGCCACCGCCGATGTCGCAGTCAAATTGACCTATCCGCAGACCAAAACCGTCAATGTCGTTGATGAACAATTCGGTGTGAAGGTTGCGGATCCCTATCGCTGGCTGGAAGACGATGTGCGCGTCAATCCTGAAGTCGCCGAATGGGTGAAGGCGCAGAATGCCGTCACCGACGCATATCTGGAGACATTGCCGGGCAAGAAAATACTCGCCGAGCGCATGAAAAAGCTTTTCGATTACGAACGCTTTGGCCTTCCTGAAAAAGCCGGTGGCTATTATTTCTTCACAAAGAATGACGGTCTGCAAAACCAGTCCGTGCTGTATGTACGCAAGGGCCTAACGGGCGCGGACCGTATTTTGATCGACCCCAATCTATGGGCAAAAGACGGCGCCACTGCGCTTGATAGCTGGGTGCCATCGAAAAATGGCAAGCTGCTTGCCTTTGCTGTTCAGGACGGCGGCTCCGACTGGCGGACGATTAAAGTGCTCGACACCGTGACCGGCAAGGTGCTCGCTGACGAAATCAACTGGGCGAAATTCACCAACATAAGCTGGGTAGGCAATGACGGGTTTTTATACTCGCGCTTTGCCGAGCCAAAAGAAGGCGCCGCATTCCAGCAGCTGAATTATAACCAGACGATCTATTATCACAAAATCGGTACGCCCCAGTCGGAAGACAAGGCGATATACGCAACGCCGGACAAGCCCGAATATGGGCATAGTGCGCAAGTGACGCATGACGGCAAATGGGCGGTCATTACGACGTCGTCCGGAACCGATGAGAAATATGAACTGCACGTGATGCCACTTGGCAAAAAGCCAACATGGAAACCGCAACCGCTCGTGACGGGTCTGGAGCATGATTGGGGCCTGATCGAAGGCATGGGCAACACTTTGTGGTTCACCACCAACAAGGACGCGGCAAAGCTTAAGGTTGTTAAGGTGGATCTGGGTGCCAAGACGCCCGTATTTACCGATGTCATTGCGGAGCGTGCGGAAACCTTGTCGCGCGCGCAGATCGTCGGCGACCGCCTTATCCTGTCATATATCAAAGATGCCAAGTCGATGGCGCTGATGACTGACCTCGCAGGCCAACCCGTGCAGGAAATAAAGCTCAGCGCGATTGGCACGGCCAGTGGCTTTTCAGGAACGCCGGGTGATCCAGAAACATTTTACGGATTCTCCAGCTTTAATCAGCCGGGCGCCGTGTATCGTTTCGACAGCAAGACGGGTGCTTCGGCGCCCTTTGCGCAGCCGACGCTAAGCTTCAACCCGGCGGACTTCGCGGTCGAACAAGTGTTTTACCCGTCGAAGGACGGCACGAAGATCCCGATGTTCGTCGTGCACAAAAAAGATCTCGATCTGACGAAGGGCGCGCCGACGTTGCTCTATGCCTATGGCGGGTTCAATATTTCGCAGACGCCGACTTATTCGGCAACGCGTATGGCTTGGCTGCAATCGGGCGGCGTATTCGCCCTCGCCAATATTCGTGGCGGCGGCGAATATGGAAAGCCGTGGCATGATGCTGGTCGTTTGATGAACAAACAAAATGTCTTTGACGATTTTGCAGCCGCAGCGGAATATCTGATTTCCAGCGGCGTTTCCGCCAAGGGCAAGATTGCCATCGAAGGGCGGTCCAATGGCGGACTGCTGATTGGTGCCGTTGTGAACCAGCGTCCGGACCTGTTCGCGGCAGGCCATGCCGCAGTGGGCGTGATGGATATGGTCCGCTTCGACCGGTTTACCGCTGGCCGTTATTGGGTCGATGATTATGGCTACCCCAGCAAGGAAGCCGACTTTAAAATGCAGATGACCTACTCGCCCTATCACAACATCAAATCGGGGGTCGAATATCCAGCGGTCATCGTTTCGACCGCGGATACCGATGACCGTGTGGTTCCGGGCCATAGCTTCAAATATATCTCCGCCTTGCAAGCCGCAGACACCGGCAACAAGCCCAAGATCATCCGCATCGAAAGCCGTGCGGGCCATGGTTCAGGCAAGCCGACCGATAAGGTTATTGACGAATATTCGGACATTTACGCGTTTCTCGCGAAATGGACGGGGCTGACCCTTACCGAATAAGCGTTCATGAAAACGGCAATTTAGATGAACGGATGCTGACAAGTCAATTCAGCATCCGGACAACCCGAATCGCATATTCGCTCTCTATCGGCACAGAATAGCTGCGCTGGTTCAAGGAGAACGAAGATGAATTTCATGACCAAAACTTTGCTTGGCGCGGGAGCTGCTGCTGCAGCTTTGGTGAGTGTAACCGTTCCCGCCCAAGCGCGTGATCGCCATGACCGCAACCGCGACCGTGACCGTGATAGCATAAGTGCTGGCGAGATTATTGCCGGAGCGGTTGTGCTCGGTGGTCTTGCCGCTGTGCTTTCGAGCGGCAACAAAGGCCGCAACGATCGCCGCGGTTATGATGATCGCTATGATGATAACCGCGCAGGCTATGGTTACGACATTCGCAACGGCAGCGGCCGCGCCGCTATAAACCAATGCGTCGCCAGCGTTGAACGTTGGGCCAATGGCTATAGCCGTTCAGACGTCACGCAAGTGCGCAGCATCGAACGGACGCGTTTTGGCTATCGCGTCCAAGGCAATGTCGTTGTGCAAGACGGCGGACGCGGCCGTTACGAGAATAATTATTATGGCAATGACCGATTTGGCGGCAACGCTTACCAGCGCGGTTATGACAAGGGCCGGTTCACCTGCTTTGTGGAGCGTGGCCGCGTGGTCGACATCAACTATCGCGGATTGGAACAGTGGCGCTGAATGTTCACATATGCGTGGGTACAATGAGGCTCAGTCTGGAGACAGGTTGAGCCTCTTGTCATTTCGGTACCGTGATATGCGCGGCACCGGATGCGCACGTTGGCTGTGCTTGCCACAATCCTAAAAACCCGCCACAGTCGCCTTATGGCAAATATCCTCGCATTTCTGTTTGGCCTGATTGCACTCTTGCTCGCTATTATCGGGTTCATCCCGTTGATGGGATGGCTGAACTGGCTCATTATTCTGATCGCTGGCGTCGGCGCGGCCTTTGGCTTCGCGTCTGACAAGGACAGCGGTCGCAACTTCTGCTTGGTCGTTATAGCCATTTGCGCACTGCGCCTCTGGATAGGCGGCGGGATCATTTGATCCCCGCGCGAAGGCTTGGCACAACACATGACAGACAAATCTGAAACCGCGCAGCCCAGTGGCTTGCCTTATGCCTTGTCGGCATATCTCATCTGGGGCTTCGTTCCCGTTTATTTCAAGATGTTGAGCCATGTCTCGCCAATCGCCGTCGTTGCGCAGCGCGTCTTATGGTCCATTCCGCTGCTGCTGGTCATTATGGCCCTTCGCAAACAGCTTGGCGAATATGCCGCGATCTTCCACCACAAGGCGCATCTGCGCAATTTGCTCGCCTCTGCCACGTTGGTCGCCATTAACTGGCTGATCTACATATGGGCCGTTTCCACAGACCATATTTTGGCAGCCAGCCTTGGCTATTATCTCAATCCCTTGGTGAACGTCCTGCTGGGGCGTCTGTTTTTAGGGGAACGATTGCGACCGCTTCAAATGGTCGCCGTTGCCGTCGCCGCCATTGGCGTTGCGATCCTCATCGGTGATGCGCTCGATACCTTATGGGTATCCATATCGCTCGCTTTAAGCTTTGGCCTTTATGGGCTTATCCGCAAGATTACCCCCGTTGGCTCCGTTCCCGGCCTTGCGACCGAGACAACATTGCTGGCGCCACTGGCATTGGGCGCGGTGCTCTATTTCGCGCACGTTGGCGGCGGCGGATTTGGGGATGATGTGACGACGTCGGTGCTTTTGATATTGGCAGGTGCGGTCACTGCCATCCCGTTGCTGATGTTCGCGACCGCCGCCCGCCGGATGAGCTATACCAGCCTGGGCTTTGTGCAATATACGGCACCGTCCATCGCGTTCCTGCTGGGTGTGTTCGTGTACGGCGAACCATTAAGCACGACGAAGTTGGCGTGCTTCATCCTGATCTGGTTCAGTATCGCGATTTTCTGTGCTGACGCGATTAAAACCTTCAGGGCATCAAAAGCCTAGGTACTGACCCTAAGCCTTCAAACGCCAGCGCAATGTTTCCCCAGCGTGGAACGGAACGACATTAATCCCTTCCAGCGCGAGCAGCTCGGGCACGACGATATCGGCGCGTTCCAATATTATGCGCTCCTCGTTCAACGGCAGGCCGTAGAAACGCGGGCCATTTTCCGAAGCAAAGGCCTCAAATTTGTCCAGCGCGCCTTCTTCTTCAAAGACGGCGGCGTAGCTTTCCAATGCGAAGGGCGCGTTGAAGATACCCGCGCACCCGCAGGCGCTTTCCTTAGCAGATTTGTCGTGCGGCGCGCTGTCGGTGCCGAGGAAATATTTGCTGCTGCCCGATGTCGCGGCCTTACGGAGCGCAAGCCGGTGTACCTCACGTTTGGCGACCGGAAGGCAGTACGCATGCGGACGGATGCCGCC
>JBEEIJ010000188.1:0-2720 GCA_041169905.1 Pseudomonadota bacterium
CCTTGGGCAAGGCCTAATATGTCTTCGAGCGATGTGAAGGGATAGCGAATGTTGCGGATGCTAACGATTTTGCGCCCGCCCAGTTCTTCGAATTTGACGTTGGGGTTGGATGTCGAAACCATTTCAACCACCGAACTGCGCGCAATGCCGAAAATCTGCGACCCAGCACGCACCGAAAGCCCTGGGATGATCGAGAGCGTGAGCGGCAAACGCAACGTTATTTTCAGGCCATGGCCTTCATAATTCTCTAACTCAATCGTACCGCCGATGGCTTGCAAGTTGTTGCGCACAACGTCCATGCCAACACCGCGCCCCGATATCGACGTAACGCTATCCGCGGTCGAAAGGCCGGGCGTAAAAATGGTGTTCAACCGCGCACGCGGTGACATTGTCTGCCATTCCCCGGCGGTCGTCACATTGGCGGCTATGGCGCGAATACCTAGCTTGTCGACATTGATCCCGCGCCCATCATCCGCAATTTCAATGATGATCTGATTGCCAGACTGGCGGGCAGAGACACGGATATGGCCTACGGGGTCTTTGCCAGCAGCACGCCGTTCGGCGGTGCTTTCAATTCCGTGGTCGGCTGCATTGCGCATAATGTGCGTTAGGGGATCACGCAACGCTTCGACCATTTCGCGGTCAACTTCGACTTCGCTTCCGTCGATGCGCAATTCAATTTCTTTGCCAAGCTCAATGGCTATGTCGCGAACAAGCCTTGGCAAGGCCGAAAACAATTTATCGATATGCTGCATACGCATCATGCCCACAGCATCGCGTAGCTCAGCCACAGTGGAAGACAAACGCGCAAATGACACATCGAGATCGGCGTTCGAGCTAACCTTGCGAAGCTGACGTGACACTTCGTTTCGGGCGAGCACCATATCCGAAACACCGCTCATCAAATTGTCGAGCAGGCTAAGCGACACCCGCACAGTTCGCGCTTTACCGGGTAATATAGTGTCTTCATGTGCCAGTGTGTAGCCGGATACATCCAGTTGGCCAGTGACCATGCCGGCCGGTCTATCGCGCAAAAATGTGCGTAAGGCATCCGTCAAGATGTCATCGTCATCATAGACAGTTGCGCCGGTCTCGAGTGCCTCGGTGAGAATAGCGACGCGGTCGATAACAGCGAGCACCGCGGTCACCAAATCGGCGGACACCTCTAAATCGCCATCGCGTGCGGCGCTCAACACGTCCTCGGCCGCGTGGCTCAGGTTGAGCAACCTTGGGAGTGACAGGAAACCGCAGCTTCCTTTTACCGTGTGCACAAAGCGGAATACGCTGTCGAGCAAAGCGCGATCATTTGGCCGGCGCTCCCACTCGACCAACTGACTTGTCAGCGCCTCAAGCGTCTCGCGCGTTTCAGCAATAAAGTCTTCTATTAAGTCGTCCATGTCTGCCGATCCGTTTTGCCGGACACAACATGTGGCATCAGATGGTTAAAAAGATGTTGAGAATGCTAGACCGTCGATGTGCGCACAAGTGCGCCGATCACGAGATGCTCGGCATCGGGCTCAGCGAGCTGGATCATCCCGCCGCCCTGTAACGCCAGTGTGTGCGCCATCCAAGCCGCAGCGGTGCGGGAATCCACCCTCGCGGCATCAAGCTTTCCGGTCAGCGCGTCACGCACAGCAGAATCCATGACAATTTTGGGACCGCTCGCCCGAATGACAATTTCCTGTTCATTCGACCCTGCTTCCGCGCCCACGAATAAAGTGCCGCCACGCACCAGTGCTTCGTTCGCCAGCAGCACGACGTTCAAGAGGATTTTGACCGCCCGCTTTGGCATCATCTGCGCAGGAACAGCCCATTCCAGCAGCGTTCGACCGTTTGCCGTCACCAGCGGCTCAATAACGCCCCGCGCTTCCTTGGGGTCCACTTCTGAACCGAAGCCACCGGCAGCACCAAAAGCGAGGCGGAAAAATTTCAGCTTATCCGCTGCAGCTTTTGCGCTTTCCGCCAGCAAGTCCATGCACCGTTGCCGCATTTCCGGATCATGCTCGTCCGCCAGCAACTCAAGGCCGTTATTCATGGCACCGACAGGGCTCAAAAGGTCATGACACAGGCGCGAGCAAAGCAGGCTGGCAAATTCGATTTCCGTGTCGGACATTAAAAATGGTTCCTTGGGCTGGCTGGTATGTTGATGGCGCACATGGACTGTGTTTTCAAGCGATTCAACCCTCCACGATCAGCGGCACGGGGGCAAATCCTGTGACGTGAGCGCCAATAGCTATGGGTTGCCATGCCGTGACCGCCCCCCCTGCAATGATGAGCCATATCAGGCCATCAGGTGCCGCCTGCGCGATGTCAGACCCAGAAGGCCGCACCAAGCCGTTCGGGTGCGAATGAAAATATCCCAAAAGCGGCACGCCGCCCGTTCTGGCATCCTTATGGACGGCGATAAGCGCGGCAGGATCGATTTCAAAATTCCGTGACGGATCGGCAGCAACATTGGCCGCCCATTCCACGGCAATGACCTTGCCTTCCGTGCCACGCAACACACCACAGCATTCATTTTGGCCGGCATCCGCCGCCCAACGCAAAAGTTGTTTCTGGTCATTGCTTGATAAATGCAGGGCCATAACCCATGTGTATGCGATGGTTGGAGAAAATGCCACATTTACAGGTATTTTGGGCGAAGGCAGGCTCGATAGCGCGCTTGCTGCAGCACTGCCGCAATTTTCGCGCGCCCGTATTCAGGCCCTGATCGCTGACGC
>JBEEIJ010000189.1:0-3070 GCA_041169905.1 Pseudomonadota bacterium
TTACACATGCTGACTTTGTCCGATAACCGCACTGCGACTTCAGGCTTGGTCATGCTGTCCATTTCGGCGGCCGTTTTATAAATCAAAAGGCGCAGCATCTCCGCGTCGGTTTGCAGTTCGACCAAGGGGAACTGAATGGCCTGATTTACCGCCAGCGGTTTGCCAAATGGCTTACGCTCACGCGCGTACTTCACCGCTTCATCGATGCAATATTGGGCCGCGCCTAGCGAACTTGCCGCTTGGCGAATACGGTTTTCGTGCACAAAATGCTGCGCAACGGCCAGTCCATTGTCCAATTCCCCAAGGATCGCGCTCTCGGGCACCCAGACATCGGTATATTTAACCTTGGGGTGGTCGGTGGGCATATTGAATGTCCACATATATTCGCCAATTTCAAATCCTGGCGCGTCTGTTGGCACAACAAAGCAGGTAATTCCGCGCGCTTGGCCGTTCTCACCGCTGGTGCGCGCAAAGGTCATCACATGCGATGTATAGGGCAGTCCAGTCGTCCACATCTTGTTACCGTTGATGCGATAGCCTGCAACGCCATCACGCATTTCGGGCACGGCGCGCGTATCCATATGCGTCGCGTCGGAGCCATGATCTTCTTCGGTCAGGCCGAAACTCCAACCCATTTTGCCCTCAAGCATCGGCGGAATAAACGCGGCCTTTTGTTGCGGTGTTCCAAAATCACGCAGCATCAACACCTGCACAAGATTGCCGACAATGCTGCTTTCATTCTGCAGGTCGTTATGCAGCCCTAACCCCTTGTGCGCCAGATGATGCCGGATGACCGCCATCGCCAGATTGGAGCCATTTTTCCCGCCAAATTCTTCTGGAATAGCGAACCGATAATGCCCGGCCTTGTCCGCCACCTGCCGCATTTCGGCGAGCAATGCCCACCAATCGGCACGCGGGTGGCCGTCATTATCCCAATCGGTCCGCGCATTTTCGCGGCGATGATCAAAGAAACGTATATTGTCGTCGCGCGCTTCAATCGGCTTGATCTCACGATCAATAAACGCGTCGAGTTCGGCCAGATAGTCGGTGATCTCTGTTGGAATTTCGAAGAGCATTAGATTGTCCATTTTTCTCTGGCCGCGGCCAAGCCTGCATATTTGGGTTGGTCAGCCGCAAGTTTGGCGAGCGATTGCGCTTTTAATTGCACCAGTAGCCCCGGCGTTGCCAGAGATTTTCGACCTGCCAATAATGCATCGGAAAGCGACTTATCTTGAACGTTTAAGGGCGCAGTAGCTTCGCGCTGTAACATGCCCAGTGCGTTCACGGCGACGGCAGCCATGAAACGGTCACGCCCCTTTGCCTGTGGTTTAATATCAGTCTCAATCCAACGCGCGAGCGCCTCCAGCATTTCTGTCGACGATGGTTCGCCAAGCCGTCGCGGCGCTGCAGGCGACGGCAGCATAATTGGGCCACGTTCGGCTTCAGGCGCATCCTCTTCCAATAGCATCAGCAAATCAATTTCGGTTTCCGAAGTGCGCCGTCCAATGACGGCACGCTCTAACGCTTCATCAAGGCCAATGCGCCAGATATCGGCCATTTGCAGGCAGCAGACGCCCCACCACAATGTCGAATAGATAAGCCACCACCGGAAACGTTCCGGCTCGACCGATTTACCGCTCGCGCTTTCATATGCGGCAAAAAATTCGTCCAACGGGCCAATGCCAAATGCGGGCCGATCAATATATCCGAACCGCCAGCTGTTAATGCAGCCAAAGGCGAGATCCTGATGCCGGTCACCCAGATGCGCCAATTCCCAGTCGAGAACAGCGGCGAGACCATGAGCATCCACCATGATATTGCCCATGCGAAAATCGCCATGAAGCAAGACGGCGGCAACCGGCGCAGGCAAATGGTCCTCAAGCCATTTAAACGCCAGCGCCATCACCGGGCGATCCCCGCCAAACTGTATGAACCGCCCCCGCAATTCGGTCAGCAAGCTCTCCGCGCTTGTTTCGGGTAGCTGAGGCAGCGTATCAGACCGCACCGCATGAATTGCAGCCAGTTCGCGGGCAAAGTCATGCAACAACCCCGGCGGAGCGTTAGGCAAGATTTTCGCCGGGTTAACCTCTGCCTCCACACGGCGCATCACATAGCCGGTTCCGAGATTGTCAGCAGCTTTTACCTCACCCATTATTTCTGGCGCCTTCACGCCCGCCGCAAAGGCCGCGCGAACGACAGCCGCCTCGACGTCATGGCCATAGGTTCGGCCTGCCATCATGTCTGCCGACGGCGATCGCCGCAGCACATATCCCTGCCCCGCATAATCAAACGACCAGCTTTCCATATTCGCGCCGCCTGTCAGCCGGACAAGGTTCTCAGCGTCGGCGGTTCCACCCAACACCCGCCGCGCAAAGGCCGTGACCAAAAAAGCGATGTCGTCGCTCAAACTGGTCGCCCCTGCCAATATGCAAACACGCCATCGTGCAACTTGCGGATATGGGCTTGCGCCTTTGGCCCGGTCCATTCGCCCTGATAGTCGGTGCGCCCAGTCCACCACCCTTGCCCCGGCAAGCCGTCGCCTTCGCGCACCACCAGCACGGCAAGCGCGGGCCGCCCTTCGGCAAGCGTTATCTGGTCAATCTTATCCAACGTCTTGCAGACCGCGCGCATCTTTGGCCTTGTAAACCGGAAACCAAGGTTTAGCAGCAACTCCGAGTAGCTTATTGCCCGGCCATCGCGTGCGCATTGCTCGAGAATTGCCTTAATCCGCGCAACATCGTGCAGCGCGGAAACATCCGCCGCGGGATCGCTCAGAAATTCTTCGAGGACAGGGTCCAAAGCGGCTCCTAAAGATAGTGGTTGCGCATATTGTTCATAACGTCGTGGAATTCTTCCATGACTTCGTCGATGATTTGTTTGGCAGGCTTTACGGTATCAATGCGACCGGCAACCTGTCCGGACAGCGCGATCGCAGCGTCCATGTCACCACCAAAATACAAATCGAGCACGCCGCGCATTTCGCCCATGATATTTTCCGATGGCGTTACATCCAGCTTTTCGGTCCGGTCCGTGCGCAACGCACGCAACGCAGGGCCCGGGCCATGACGGT
>JBEEIJ010000190.1:0-3510 GCA_041169905.1 Pseudomonadota bacterium
GCCTTTTCAACAAGGCCAGATACACCTTCCCTGCGGTCCAGTTCCACGAGGACATCATCAAATGCCACCCCGCCCTCGGCCAGCAAGATCATCAGGTGGAAAAGCAAGTCTGCGGCTTCAGCGGTCAGATGGTCGGCATCCCCCGAAAGCGCCGCGATGATCGTTTCGGTGGCTTCTTCGCCCACTTTCTGCGCAATTTTACCGCGCCCTTTGGCGAATAACGACGCCACATAGCTGCTATCGGGCGCAGCGTTCGCCCGCTGGGCTATGGTCTGTTCAAGTCGTGCAAGCGTGTCGCGCATCAAATATCCTTCTGCAGGGCGATAACCATGGCCTTGTCCTCTGCGGGTATCAACCCTTCCAAAACGCGCCAGAAACCTGTGACCGATTCCTGCCCTGCTGCGGCATAAGCGGACGCAAGGCTCGTGCGCAGTGCGTCAAATAGCTGCGCTTCAAAGCGGACACCCTCTGCCGTCAAACGCAGAAGCTTCTGCCGCCGGTCGACCACGCCCGTGCGCGTTTCGACCAGCTTTCTCTCCGCCAAGTCGGTCAGCACCCGGCCCAATGATTGTTTCGTGATGGCAAGGATTTTGAGCAATTCGCTGATCGTCAGGTCGGGCTGGCGGGCGATGAAGTATAGCGCACGATGATGCGCACGGCCAAGGCCATGCTCCGCCAATCCGTCGTCGATAGCGCGCGTTAGCCGCGTATAACCGAAAAACAAAAGCTCAACGCCGCGTCGCACCTCATGCTCGCGCAGAAATAAGGGCGACGCTGACGGCGCAGCAGATACAGAAGATGGGGCAGCCATATTGACGTATCTAAGCCCAGCCCATAGGACGAAGCAAGACCCTAACTGACGAGAGCATCTATGACGTCCGGCGCATTTCCATTTGAGGCGAACCCAAATCCCGTTGACCCGGCAGAACGGGCTGCGCGGCTTGTCGATCCCGGCTTTGGCCGCGTGTTTACCGATCATATGGTCACCATCCGCTATTCGGACGCCAATGGCTGGCATGATGCGAAAGTCGGTCCGCGTGCACCACTGACGCTCGATCCAGCCACGGCGGTGCTGCATTATGCGCAGGAAATATTTGAAGGTTTAAAGGCCTATCGCCTTGCAGACGGCACGATGGCGCTGTTTCGCCCCGAACAAAATGCCCGCCGTTTCCAGCGGTCGGCAAAGCGCCTTGCTATGCCCGAACTGCCTGAAGACATGTTCCTTCAGGCGTGCAAACAACTGGTTCAGGTCGACAAAGACTGGTTTCCGCCGGTCGATGGCGGGTCGATTTATTTGCGTCCCTTCATGATCGCCAGCGAAGTGTTTTTGGGCGTGAAGCCATCGGCGGAATATCTGTTCATGGTCATCGCGTCGTCTGCCGGGAATTATTTCAAAAGCGGCGCTCCTGCGATTTCGATTTGGGTATCCGAACAATATACCCGGGCCGCACGCGGCGGAACGGGCGCGGCAAAGTGCGGCGGCAATTATGCCGCGAGCCTTGTCGCCCAATCCGAAGCCATTCGCCAGGGTTGTGACCAAGTTGTGTTTTTGGACGCCGCCGAACATCGCTGGGTCGAAGAACTTGGCGGCATGAACCTGTTTTTCCTGTTCGATGACGGATCATTGCTGACACCGCCTACCGACGGCACGATTTTAGAAGGCATCACCCGCGATTCGGTTCTAACCCTTGCCCGCGCGCAAGGCCTGTCCGTCCGTGAGGAGCGTTATGCGATGGACCAATGGCGCGCCGATGCCGAATCTGGACGGCTTGTTGAAGTCTTTGCCTGTGGCACTGCGGCGGTCGTAACCCCCGTCGGCACGGTGAAATCCACCCAAGGCGCCTTCACCATTGGCGCGGGCGGCGCGGGGCAAATGACCCAGCAAATCCGCACAAAACTTGTGGATATCCAACGCGGAGCGGCAGCAGACACCCATGGTTGGGTGCATCGCATCGATTAAGCTGTTGCGCTACGAGATTCGCACGATATAAGCCGCGCACATCGGCCAGATTGCTGGCTTGCTGGGGCGTCGCCAAGCGGTAAGGCAGCGGCTTTTGATGCCGCCATTCGCAGGTTCGATCCCTGCCGCCCCAGCCATTTCCTCAATCCGCGCCAATTTCGCTCCTCATCCGCGAGTGTAAGACATTGTCAATGTTTTGGACCTACGTCTGGTAACGCAATGTTTATCGGCATGTTTTTCTCACGGGCGCCGATATTCGGCAACGTGCTGAGGGGTGGATTAAAATATGCGGGTAGTAATTGCGGACGATGAGCCAGAGGTGGTTCATCATCTGAAAGCGATCGTCGAAGAACTTGGCCACGCTGCGGTTGGATATACCGATAGTAACGCCCTTATGCGGGCCTTGCTCCGCGATCCGTTTGATTTGCTGATGCTCGATTGGAACATGCCCGGCAACGATGGTCTCGAGATTCTGAAATGGATGCAAGAGACGCTGCCCGAGCAACCGCCGGTTATGATGATCACCAACCGGTCTGCAAAAAACGACATTGCCGAGGCACTTTATGCCGGAGCTGCGGATTATATCTGTAAGCCGGAAGACCGCGCAGTTATCGCCGCGCGCATCAGTGCGATATTACGCCGTGGCGCAATTGGTGGCGCTTTTGATACCGAAGCGACATATGGCAACTATCGCTTGAACCGGATTGAACAGACGGTCTTGGTGAATGGGCGGATCATTGCACTCACGGCCAAAGAGTTTGAATTGGCCGACTTTTTCTTCCGCAATGTCAACCGCACATTGTCGCGCAATTATCTGATGGAGACAATCTGGCGGACGACCGCGGCCCTGGCCACGCGTACGTTGGACATGCATATCTCGCGCGTGCGGTCAAAGCTGAACCTGCAGCCTGAAAACGGCTTTCGCATTTCAACGGTCTTCGGCTACGGCTACCGCCTGGAAACGATCCCCAAAACGCGGTAGTTCTGGATGATCATCTAGCGCACAGCCAGATCAGCCACCCTTAGTCGCTTACGGACGCTTATGCGGATTTCTTTGCCCGCTCGTTCATTTCCTGATTAAGTATGTCTGCCAACAGGAAAGCGAGTTCAAGCGATTGCGCCGCGTTCAACCGTGGGTCGCAATGCGTATGGTACCGATCGGCCAGACCTTCGTCGGTCACAGCAACCGCACCGCCGGTGCATTCGGTAACATTCTGGCCCGTCATCTCAATATGGATGCCGCCGCCAAAGCTGCCTTCTGCACGGTGCACCGCAAAGAAGCCCCGGACTTCGGCCAAAATACGTTCGAACGGACGCGTTTTATATCCGCTGGCGGATTTGACGACATTGCCGTGCATCGGGTCGCACGACCAGATAACAGGATGCCCCTCACGCTGGACAGCGCGCACCAAGGTGGGCAATCCGCTTTCCACCTTGTCATAGCCATAACGCGAAATCAGCGTGATCCGGCCCGCTTCGCGCGACGGGTTCAACCCATCCAACATGCGCAACAGCGCATCGGGTTCAAGGCTTGGCCCGCATTTGATACC
>JBEEIJ010000191.1:0-11040 GCA_041169905.1 Pseudomonadota bacterium
TTTTTTTCGGACGTTCATGTGCAGTCAAGCCTTCGTTCCGTTATGAGGATTGTAATGCGCAAATTCACTCAATCGCTCGCTTTGGCAGCACTGCTGCTCTCCACCTCTGCTTACGCACAAAATGTTGGGCCCGCCGCAACGGTCGCGGCAAAGGCGGCCAAAGTTCCATGGCTGTACGAAGGCAGCGACGTACCTGTTGATGACAGCTGGACCTTTGGTGTGCTGCCCAATGGGCTGCGCTATGCGGTGAAGAAAAATGATGTGCCTGCGGGGCAGGTGTCCATCCGTGTGCGAATTGATGCAGGCGCGCTGCACGAAAATAATGATGAGCAAGGCTTTGCCCATCTGATCGAGCATCTGTCTTTCCGTGGATCAACCTTTGTGCCCGATGGTGAGGCAAAGCGTATTTGGCAAAGATTTGGCGTAACCTTTGGCAGCGACAGCAATGCGCAGACGACTCCCACGCAAACGGTCTATAAGCTCGACCTGCCCAATGCGACGCCCGAAAAGCTGGACGAGTCGGTCAAAATCATTTCGGGCATGATCCGTAATCCGCGTATCTCACCGAGTGCCCTGAATGCCGAACGCGCTATTGTCCTTGCGGAGCTGCGCGAAAATAGCGGCGCGCAGATGGTTTATAGCGATGCCCTGCGTCAGCACGCATTTCAGGGGCAGAGGCTGGCAAACCGGTCGACGATTGGCACGCCTGAAACATTGCAGGCGGCAGACGCCTTACGTTTGAGTGCATTTCATGGCCTTTGGTATAGGCCCGAAAATGCTGTCGTCGTGATGGCCGGCGATATGGAGCCCACGCAGCTCGCCAATTTGGTGCAGAAATATTTCAACGACTGGAAAGGGAGAGGACCGCGTGCGCCGGAGCCTGCCTTTGGCGACCCAACGCCCCAAGGCACGCCAGCCCGGGTTTTGATTGAGCCAACATTGCCTACCATTGTCAGCATTGCGTACCTGCGTCCTTGGCGGAAGGTCGACGATACGATTGCGTATAATGAGCAATTATTGATCGACGCCCTTGCGCTTCAGATCATCAATCGCAGGCTAGAGGTGCAGGCGCGCAGTGGCGGCAATTATCTGTTCGCGGAAATCGCGCAGGAAGATATTTCGCGCACAGCAGACGCGACTTTGGTGTCTATCACTCCCGTTGGCGACAAATGGGAAGCGGCAACGCGCGACGTCCGCGCCGTCATTGCCGACGCCATTGCCACGCCACCATCGTTTGCGGATATTGAGCGTGAGAAAGCGCTTTTCGGAAATGCGTTGCGCACAATGCTCGACAGCTATCCGTTTGAAGCCGCCGCGAAGCAAGCGGACGATATCGTCAATGCCGTGGATATTCGGGAAACGGTCGCCGCGCCCAAAACGGTTGTTCATGTCTATGAAGGCATGAAGGACAAGTTCACGCCACAACGGCTGCTGGCGGCGACGCAAAAGCTTTTCATGGCGGACGCGACACGGTTGATGCTGTCTTCACCCGCGCCGATCGCGGACGCAGACAATCGTGCGCTGGCTGCATTGAACGCCGTCGTATCGGCGAATACGACGGCGCGTTTATCCGAAAATACCCTTGGCTTTGCAGCGTTGCCGAAGCTGGGCGCGCCCGGCAAGTTGGTGAGGGAAGAGACAATCTCACAGTTGCAGATGACCCGGCTTGAACTGTCGAATGGCGTGCGCGCATTGCTGTATCCCAACAAGGCGGAAAGCGGCCAGATTCGCGTGCTCGTCCGCTTTGGTCGCGGCTACCAAGCCGTTACCCCTGACAATGGCAGCTTGCTGTGGGCAGGGCCGATCGTCTTGCCGGAAAATGGCATTGGCAAATTCAAGCGCACAGAAATTGATCAGATGGTCAATGGGCGGCGGATTGAACTCAACTTCTCCATTGATGATGATGCGTTTCAGTTTGGTGCAAACACGCGGCCTGATGACCTTGCGGATCAGCTGACCTTGATTGCGACAAAGATCGAGCATCCCGGTTGGGACCCGGCGCCGGTTGAACGGGCAAAGGCGCTCGCGACGTCGGGTTATGCAAGTTTCGAAATGTCGGCGACCTCGGTGTTGCAGCGTGATCTGGAATATCTGCTGCGCAACAATGATCGACGTTGGAAAGCCGCGGCTCCGGTCGACGTTGCGAAAGTAGATGCCGCGAAGTTCGAAGCATATTGGAAGCCATTGCTGGCGCAGGGCCCCGTTGAGGTTCTGCTCTTTGGAGATTTCGACAAGGCAGCGGCTGTTGCGGCGTTGGAAAAAAGCTTTGGTGCGCTATCGCCGCGCGCACCTTTGCCCGTAGCGGCAGCGGCGCGCGATGTCCGTTTCCCAGCGCCGACCCCGACCCCCATAAGGCTGACGCATCGCGGTGCGCCTGATCAGGCCGCAGCGGTTGTGGCTTGGCCGACTGGCGGCGGAATTGCTGGCGTCAGCGAAGGACGGCAGCTGGAAACTTTAGCCGCGATTTTCCGTGACCGCCTGTTTGAGAAATTCCGTGCGGAGCAGGCAGCAAGCTACAGTCCCGACATGGCGGCCAATTGGCCAGTTGATTTCAACAGCGGTGGATATTTGATGGCCTATACACAGGTCAAACCAACCGACGTGGACCGCTTTTTTGCATTCGCGGATACGGTTGCTGATGATTTGATAGCCCATCCGGTGAGCGCCGATGAACTTCAGCGTGCGGTTGAACCGACGAAGCAAGCCATTGAGCGCGCGGCTTCAGGCAACACATTTTGGCTCAACCAGCTCAAGGGATCGACATATGATCCCGAACGCTTCACTGCATTGGGTACGCTTTACAGTGACTATAACAGTGTGACGCCCGAGATCTTGCAATCACTGGCGAAACGCTATTTCGTTAAGGACAAGGCGTGGAAGCTTGTGGTTGCACCACAGCCCGAAAATGCAGACGCTGCAAGCTCGCGCTGACGCTCCTTTTGTCTTTACAATCCGCTTAGGCCAACAGCGTCAAAGCACATATTTCGACAGGTCGGTGTCTTTTGCGATGCCCGATAGCTGCTTGTGCACATAGTCCGCGTCGATCAGTATTACGTCACCCTTGCGGTCTTCGGCATCGAAGCTGATGTCTTCGAGCAGCTTCTCCATGACCGTTTGCAGCCGCCGTGCACCGATATTTTCAACGGTTGAATTCACGTCCACCGCAATGCGCGCGATGGCATCAATCGCATCGTCGCTAAATTCCAGCGTGACCTCTTCAGTCGCTAACAGTGCAGTGTATTGCTGCGGCAAATTGGCGCGGGTTTCCGAAAGGATACGGACGAAGTCGGCATGTTCCAATGCGCGCAGTTCAACACGGATGGGCAAGCGACCCTGCAGTTCAGGCAGCATGTCGCTCGGCTTGGAAATGTGGAATGCGCCTGATGCGATGAACAGCACATGGTCGGTTTTCATGGGGCCATATTTGGTGGCAACTGTCGTGCCTTCGATCAGCGGCAGCAGATCGCGCTGGACGCCTTCACGGCTGACTGAACCACCGCGCACGTCCGACACGGCAATCTTGTCGATCTCGTCGAGGAAGACGATGCCATTGGCTTCCGCGTCCGTCAAAGCTGCGCGGTTGACGTCGTCTTGGTCCAGGCGCTTTTCGGACTCTTCCTCAACGAGCTTGGTCCAAGCATCGGGGACCTTCATTTTGCGGCGTTTCAGATTGTCTTTGCCAAAGGCTTTGCCCATCATCTCGCCAAGGTTGATCATGCCGACATTGCCGCCCAATCCGGGAATTTCCATCGGTGTGGCCGGGCTGTCCGATACCTCAATCTCGATTTCGACATCATCCATGTGGCGATCACGAATGCGCTGGCGAAATGCTTCGCGCGTCGCTTCGCTCGCAGTATCGCCCGCCAATGGCTTTAGAATTCGTTCCATCGCTGCGGTTTCAGCCGCCTCACGCACATGTTCGCGGCGGCGTTCTTTCTCAAGACGCACAGCCTCTTCAGCCAAGTCGCGGGCGATCTGCTCAACGTCTCGACCGACATAGCCAACTTCCGTGAATTTGGTCGCTTCGACCTTGATAAACGGCGCATCCGCAAGCTTGGCGAGGCGGCGCGATATCTCGGTCTTGCCGCAACCCGTGGGGCCAATCATCAGGATGTTTTTGGGCGTCACTTCATCGCGTAAATCCGCGCCGAGACGCTGGCGGCGCCAGCGATTGCGCAACGCCACGGCGACCGCACGTTTCGCGTCGGCCTGGCCAATAATATGTTCGTCGAGAGCAGCCACAATGGCTTTGGGTGTCAGAGCGTTTTTCATTACTGCCTAGATGGGAAGTTGCTGGTGCCGTTCAAGTCACGGGCGGGTTATGCCGCGCTGTCCAACGTCTCAACGGTCAGTTGGTCGTTGGTATAAACACAAATTTCAGCCGCGATTTTCATGGCATGGCGCGCCATTTTTTCGGCATCTGCCTCATAATCCGCGAGCGCCCGTGCCGCTGATAGCGCGTAATTTCCGCCAGACCCAATCGCCGCGATGCCATCATTGGGTTCAAGCACATCGCCATTGCCCGTCAGGATCAACGTCACGTCTTTGTCCGCGACAATCATCATCGCTTCCAAATTGCGCAGATATTTATCGGTACGCCAATCTTTGGCCAATTCCACCGCAGCGCGCATCAATTGGCCACGATGCTGCTCCAATTTGCGCTCAAGCCGCTCGAACAGCGTAAATGCGTCGGCAGTAGCCCCGGCAAAGCCACCAATGACGGATCCGTCATGCAACTTACGGACCTTCTTGGCGTTGGGCTTCATGACCGTTTGCCCCATGGAGACTTGGCCATCACCAGCGATGACAACTTTGCCGTTTTTGCGCACAGACAATATGGTGGTGCCGTACCAAGTGGACGGATTTCCGTGAGAGTGATTTTCCATATTTTGGATATGGGTCGATTGACGCCAAAGCGCAAGAGAGGGCTTAGGCGCTTTGAATATCTGTCAGGCGGCGTTCCCATGCGAGCGCGTGTTGAACGATTTGGTCCAGATTGTCGTAGCGCGGTTCCCAGCCAAAG
This sequence comes from Pseudomonadota bacterium, assembly GCA_041169905.1. GTDB lineage: Bacteria > Pseudomonadota > Alphaproteobacteria > Sphingomonadales > Sphingomonadaceae > Sphingorhabdus_B. Next base: position 5,024 of record JBEEIJ010000191.1, read on the forward strand.
CGATCCCTGATCGCTTTGTTGTCAGAAATCAGCGAGTCAGGATCTCCGGCGCGCCGGCCCTCCATTTTGCGGTGCAATTTCTTGTTGGTCACGCGGTCGACGGCGTCGAGAACCTGCATCACCGAATAGCCATGGCCGTATCCGCAATTGAGCGTGTGGCTCCGTTCGGGGTCGGCGATAAGTGCTTCAAGTGCAATAACATGCGCCGCAGCGAGATCGCTGACATGGATATAGTCACGTACGCCCGTCCCGTCTTCAGTGGCATAGTCGGTGCCGAAAACGCTTACGCTTTCCCGCTTGCCGAGGGCAGCTTCAACCGCGATTTTTAGCAAATGCGTTGCGCCAACAGTGGACTGACCCGTGCGTGCAAGCGGATCTGCGCCTGCGACGTTAAAGTAACGCAGCGCGCAATAGTTGAAATCATGTGCTGCTGCGACATCACGCAGCATCATTTCAGTCATCAATTTCGATGTTCCATACGGATTGATGGGTTGGGTCGCCATATCTTCGCACACCGCGCTGGTTTCGGGGATACCATATGTCGCCGCGGTCGACGAAAAAATCATGTGTTTGACGCCGGATGAAATGGCCGTTTCAATCAAACTTCGGCTTTTTGCAGTGTTGTTGTTGTAATATTTTAGCGGGTTCTCAACAGATTCAGGCACAACCACCGATCCCGCAAAGTGCATGATTGCATCGATAAGTTCATCGTGAATGATTTTTGCCACCAACTCTGAATCGCTGATGTCCCCTTCGTAGAAACCGGCGTCTTCAGCCACGGCCCAACGAAAGCCGGTCACAAGATTGTCGATAACAATAGGGTGATGACCAGCGTCGATTAAAGCGAGCACAGCGTGGCTGCCAATATATCCGGCGCCGCCGGTTACCAAGACGTTGAGCTTTTGTACCATGGTCGCATTTCCCGTTGTTTCTATTGCCGACACGCGCGGAGTTCATGCCGTTTTCGAATGTGTCTCTATTTTCCGGACTGTTGCATTTTCCATACAATACTGCGATCCATTTTGGATGGCCATGTTTCTTCAAAATCATGCTGCGATTGGGTGCGGCAACGGCGGTATGCCTTGCGCGTAGCGGTGCACCAGATGACGAGCGGGGTTTTGCCAGCGGTGAACGTTTCGACTATGATCGGGGCGATCGAAGCGGCTGCGCAGGGCGGGGCCGTCATGTACTTTGCGCCCGAAATGTCGATTATGGTGAATCGTAAGCGCGATGAAGCGCGTTTGCACATATGTGAAGAGGCGCAGACCAAATCGATCGAACACATCGCTGAAGTTGCATCTCGCCATAACATATGGGTGCACTTGGGATCTATTCCGGTGGTGCATGGTGCCGGGCCACAACTCGCAAACCGCAGCATCGTCATCTCCGCCAATGGCCAAATTATCGCGCGCTATGACAAAATCCATTTGTTTGATGTGGATTTGAAAACGGGCGAAAGTTGGCGCGAGTCTTCGGCCTATGTCGGCGGGGAAAATCCCGTAATCGTGGACACGCCATTGGGAAAAATGGGGTTAGCGGTTTGCTACGATTTGCGTTTTCCAGACTTGTTCAGCGCTTACGCAAAAGCGGGCGTCGATATCATCACGCTGCCATCGGCGTTTACAGCGCCCACAGGCGCGGCGCACTGGCACGCGTTGCTGCGGGCACGGGCGATTGAAAGCGAATGTTTCGTGATCGCAGCGGCGCAATGTGGGTTACATGAAGATGGACGTGAGACTTACGGCCATTCACTTGTGGTCGATCCTTGGGGAGAGGTCGTCCTTGATATGGGAACCACGCCGGGACTCGCTTTTGTTGATCTTAACCTCGATAAAATTGCGGAAGTTCGGCAGCAAATTCCCGTGCATCAAAACCGCCGCGCAATCGCTGAGCCTAGATTTTGTGAATAGAACGACCGCGAGCCTTTCGAAATGAGCAGCTTTACCCTGATGCATTGGCAAGACCATTTTTGGGCAGGATTGTCTGCGGCGTCGGCATTACTGGTGCTGGTTAGCAGCGTTGCGGACCGGCGGCGCCATAAACGCACTAAGCTCGACCAGGTCGGTATAATGCCATGGACCGGAATTACCGTGTTTTCCGTGCTGATGACCGTATTGGCAGCCGCGTTGGCGATTAAAGGGCTTTAGGTCCTGACCCTAGCCGAGGCACGCCTCAAGGAAGGGCTGGTCAAATCCGAACTGCCGTGCCTTTTCCAGCGTATAAGGACGAACGCCGCCCGGGACCCACTCACCGTGGATTTTGCCGTCAGAATCTTCGTCGCGATATTCAAATTTGAACAGATCCTGCGTCACAATAACTTCGCCTTCCATGCCGATGACCTCCGTAATCTGGGTGGTGCGGCGGGAACCATCACGCAGACGCTTCACCTGAACGATAAGGTCGACCGATTCCGCGATCTGCCGCGAAATGGCTTCCTTGGGTATTTTGATGTCACCCATCATGATCATATTTTCCATACGACCCAGGCACTCGCGCGGGTTGTTGGCGTGGAGTGTGCACATGGATCCATCATGGCCGGTGTTCATTGCGGCGAGGAGGTCGAAACACTCCGCACCACGAATTTCGCCCAAGATGATCCGGTCAGGACGCATACGCAGTGCGTTCTTCACAAGATCGCCGATGGTAATCGCGCCATCACCTTCCAAGTTTGCAGGGCGTGTTTCAAGCGGGAGCCAGTGCGGCTGTTGAAGGCGAAGTTCGGCGGCATCTTCAATCGTCAAAACGCGCTCGCCAGGGTCAATCATTTTGGACAAAGCGTTCAGCATTGTCGTTTTACCGGAGCCGGTACCGCCCGAAATCACGATATTCATCCGGCTGGCCCCGGCAATCTTCAATGCCGTTGCCATGGGCTCGCTCATCGAACCATAGCCCTTCAACATGTCGATCGTGATCGGCTTTTCGGAAAATTTACGAATGGATATGGCGGTGCCGCGCAGTGATAGCGGGGGAACAATGACGTTCACGCGACTACCATCTTTCAACCGGGCATCGGCCAAAGGTGTGGTCTGGTCAACGCGGCGACCGACTTGGTTCACGATGCGCTGCGCGATCTGGAACAAATGCTCTTCGTCACGAAACTGGATCGGCGCAATCTGCAGCTTTCCCTTTTTTTCGATATAGGTCTGTAACGGGCCATTGACCATGATATCGGTAATATCCGGATCGCTGAGCAGCTCTTCAAGCGGACCGAAGCCGAGCAGTTCGTCGACGAGCACTTTTTCCAAAGCAAATTGCTCGCGACGGTTCAGCGTCAGCTTGAGTTCGGCCAACACTTCCAGAATGATCGGCCGGAACTCTTCGGTCAGCTCTTCTTTATTCAGCGATGCCGCCGCTTCGGGGTCCACACGCTCCAAGAGGCGCGGGAGAACCTGTTCTTTGATTTTGTGTACCGATGCCTCAAAGCCTTGGGGGCCTTTGTCGACTGGTGCCGCGTTGTTTGCACGGTCTGACAAGCGCGACATGGCTTCCTGCATTGCGGTCTGTGGACCGCCGTTACTGCCGCCGTGTAACTTTGACAATTCAATGGGTGGAAATTGTTCGCTGCCGCCCGTCGTTTGCGGGTTTTCTGGCTGTTGCGCAATCGAGGGCCCACCGCCGGTCATGGGGCGCGCCACGCCAAATGATGAGCGCCCTAAAGACAAGGCCGGCTTTTTCCCAAATGCGTTCACGCTATCCCGCTCCGATATTCTATGGACTAAGGATTTCTGGCTACAGACAAATGGTAAATAAATCGGTAACAGTTTGCTTTTCCTGGGTTACGCGACAAAGTTTGCTGCCGCTTTGCATTCCCCGCAAACACTTTTAAGGGGGCACGGTAATCGAAGGAAATCCAGTGTCTGCATCGTCGGCCCGGTCGGGTCTTTTATATGCCGTTTGCGGCTTTGCTCTGTTGTCATTGGGCGATGCTGTCATCAAATCGATCGCCGGTGCGTGGCCCGGTACGGCCGTGGCGGCGCTGCGCTATTCGATCGGTGCGGTCGGCTTGGGCACGTTATTGTACCTCAAGGAAGGCAGGCAGGGATTTGCTTTGCCCATGCCCAAAGTTCAGATCCTGCGCGGATTTGCAGTGGCCATGGCCACCATCTGTTTCTTTTTGTCGATCTTCGTCATGCCATTGGCTGAGGCTACGGCAATTGGTTTTACAAGCCCGATGATCACTGCGGTCTTGAGTGCCATTTTTCTGCATGAACGGACGAATGTGACCAAATGGACTGCCACATTTATTGCGTTCGGAGGGGTTCTTCTCATCATGCGGCCCAATGTTGCCGAACTGGGTTGGGTTGCTTTGTTGCCGTTGGCAGCGGCCATGTCGATGGCGCTTTTGATGATTGGTAACCGCACCGTGGCTGGGGCAGGGACACCCATTTTGATGCAATTTCTGGTCGCGTCACTTGCGGTGCCATTCATATTGACCGCAGCGCTTTTGGGCCATTTTTCGGGCGTTCCGACATTGCATATAGGCATGCCAGACTGGACCATAGTGGCGCGCTGCGCCGTCGTGGCGGTCACCGCTAGCTTTGCGCACTGGTTGATTTTTATGGCAACAACCCGTGCTTCGGCCGCGGACATCGCACCGATGACTTATGTCCAGTTGTTGATGGCACTCGCGCTCGGCATATTGGTTTTTGGCGATTGGCCAGACATCACATCGCTTGCCGGGTCCGCGATCATTATCGCCAGCGGACTTCTTTTGTGGCGCAAATCGCGCGCATAGTTCCACCGCAATCGTCTGCAATATGGGGGCCAATCGCGTCGCTGCAAATTAGGAAAAGACTTGGCCAAAACGGGCTGCTATCGCTTCGCCATGTCAGACCAAAAGCATCTCTATCTCGTCGATGGCTCCGCCTATATTTTCCGGGCCTATCACCGGCTGCCACCGCTCACCAATAAACATGGCGAGCCGGTCGGTGCGGTATATGGCTATACGACCATGCTGTGGAAGCTGGCGGACGACCTAAACCAAGCCGACGGTCCAACGCATATGGCTGTGGTCCTCGATAAATCGAGCCAGTCGTTCCGCAACCGGATCTATGACCAATATAAGGCGCACAGGCCCGACCCGCCTGAGGATTTACGACCACAATTCCCCATGATCCGCGATGCGACACGCGCGTTTTCTTTGCCGCTGGTCGAAGAGGATGATGTCGAGGCTGATGACATGATCGCAAGCTATGCGCGCGCCGCTTGTGCCGCCGGCTGGCATGTGACCATCGTCAGCAGCGACAAGGACCTGATGCAGTTGGTGGAACCGTGTATCGACATGTTCGACACGATGAAAAACGAACGCATTCGCGCCGAGGAAGTATACGAAAAATTTGGTGTCGAGCCCGAACGGGTTGGCGATGTGCTGGCGCTGATGGGCGATAGCGTCGACAATGTGCCGGGCGTCCCCGGCGTTGGGCCAAAAACGGCGACCAAGCTGATTCAGGAATTTGGTGACCTTGAAAGCGTCTTGGCCGCCGCACCTTCGATGAAACCGTCTAAAATGCGCGATAACTTGATCGAGCATGCGGACAAGGCGCGCCTGTCGAAAGTGCTGGTGACCTTGAAAGACGATTGTCCGCTGCCCATCGCGATTGAAGACATGACATTGGGGACAATCCCTGAAGAACCGCTCGCCGCATTTTTGGAGCATCACGGGTTCAACTCGCTTTTGAAGCGTATCGGGCATGTGGCAGATACCGCTGCCGCGAATAAGGCGATTGCCGGCAACCCCAAGGCCGCGAACAAGGGCGACACCCCCGTATCCGCGCCCATAGTAGGCGCGGCAGCGTTGCCGCCCGCCATGCCCAAAATTGATGTGTCGGCATATGAATGCGTCACGGATGTCGCTCGGCTAGACCATTGGATTTTCCGCGCCCGTGAAACAGGGACTTTGGGTTTCGACACCGAAACAGACAGCTTGCAGGCGGCGAGCGCCAATCTTGTGGGCATCAGCCTAGCGGTCGCACCGGGGGAGGCATGTTATGTCCCGCTGGCACATGGCGGCACAGATA
>JBEEIJ010000192.1:0-3927 GCA_041169905.1 Pseudomonadota bacterium
TCACCGCGCTTGATGATCGTTTCGTAAAAAGACCGGGCGCCCTGCACTTTTTCAAGAACGACGGACGCGATAACGACATCATCGAGAAACGCCGGCTTCCTGTACGTAATTTCGTGCTTCAACGCGACCCACAGATATTTGGCGGCGGCCTCAGGCGGGGCAAGCTTGTTCCAATGCGCGAGCACTGCATCCTGCACCCAGTTCAAATAGCGTGCGTTGTTCACATGCCCCATGAAATCGATGTCTGAAGGCAATACGCCTATGCGGTGAAGATGCGGGAGAATAATTGTCATGAGGCTTTCATCATAAACGTTAAGAGAGGGTGCTACAGCCCTATTGCGGCAAAACCATGAATATATGCTGGCTAATACGGACAATGCTAAAGATTTTAAATTTCTGCGAAAAGGGCTGGGTGCGGACATGAACTTGCAACACCCGTTCCGCGATCCCACATGACGCATATGGAGCGCTCGAAACGAAAAAGCTGGAGCGATTTGCCTGCCTATCGCTGGTCGATGGTCATTTTGGGTTGGGCGCTGATCGTTGCGGCACCAATAGTCAGCTGGCTTCCAGGTCCAGGCGGAATAGCGCAGTTTATCATCGGGCTTGGCGTAGTTCTTAAACATTCGCTTTGGGCAAAGAAGCAATATTCGCGGCTTTCAAAGATCCATCCAGAATATGCGCGCTGGGCCAATTGGGCGCTGCGGCGCAACAAGGTCAAAGGCCGCCCGCCCTTTCCCGATGTCAAACGCGACATGCTGCACCTTTTCCGCCGCGACGACATCGACATGAAAATGCCCTGACCTGTGTTGACTTTTAGCCCTTCGGACCGTATCGGCCACTGCAACAGAAGCGGTCGCTGCGCAGATTCGGCGGCCCTTTTCATTTCAAGACGCAAAAAATTTAAGGATTATAGTCATGAAGCGCACTTTTCAGCCGAGCAATCTCGTGCGTGCCCGTCGCCACGGTTTCCGTCTCCGTATGTCAACCGCCGCTGGCCGCAACATCCTGAACGCACGTCGCGCACGCGGCCGCAAGAAACTGTCGGCTTAATCCCCGAGCAGGCGGACCGCGACATGCGCGGTTACAGCGTTATCAAAAAAAGGTCAGACTTTCTGGCCGCCAACCGGGGGAAGCGATATGTAACTCTCGGTTTTGTTTTGCTGGTTCGCGACAGGCGGGATGACAGCCCTGCAATCCGGCTAGGCATCACCATCACCAAAAAAGTCGGTAACGCCGTCATCCGCAACCGCATGCGCCGCCGCTTTCGCGCACTGGCGCAGGAAATGCTCGCCGACAAGGGCAAGGCAGGCGCAGATCATATTCTGATCGGTCGCGACAGCGGCATCGAACGCGATTTTGATGCCTTGCGGGCGGATATGGTCAAGGCGTTGGGGAAGATCGGCGCATGATCGCAAAGCTGCTCATCTTATGCGCACGGGCTTGGCAAATCGGGCCGTCGCGCATTTTACCGCCGACCTGCCGGTACAGCCCCAGCTGCTCGGCTTATGCAATAACGGCACTACAGAAATACGGCGCAATTAAAGGTGGCTGGCTGGCCATCAAACGGCTATTGCGCTGCCAACCTTGGGGTGGGCATGGATATGATCCAGTGCCATGACGCCCAATTGATTGAATGACGGGGATTTATACGTGGACGATAAACGCAACCTGATTTTTGCAGTATTGCTGACAGGCCTTATCCTGTTCGGATGGCCTTATGTCGCCAGCTATTTCTTTCCAACCCCCGCACCAGTGACCCGCAGCGCCACGACCGCAGCCAGCCCGGCTGGCGCGGCAACATCGGATCTGCAGGTCGCGGCGGCCCCTGCACAAACACAGGTCGTTCCGCTGAGCAGCGCGCTGCAGTCGACGGCCCGCATCTTGGTGGAAACACCAAAGTTGAAAGGCTCGGTCAATCTTGAAGGCGCAAAAATTGACGACCTTCTGTTGCTTACCCACCGCACCGCACTCGCCAAAGATTCCGCGCCCGTGCGCCTATTTGCGCCATCGGGTACAAAAGATGCCTATTTTGCGCGCTTTGGTTGGGCTGGCACTGGCGTAATGGTTCCTGATGATAAAACCGTCTGGACGCCAAGCGGCAACAAGCTGACGCCAACAACGCCTGTCTCATTAAGCTGGACCAACCCGCTTAAACAGAAGTTCGAAATCGCGCTGTCGATTGACGAAAACTACATGATTACCGCGAAGCAGACCTTTACCAATGGTGGAACTGCGCCGGTCCAGATTGCTAACTTTGCCTTGCTCAGCCGCACAGGCAAGCCAGCCGACGCGACGTCTGGTGGGTCCATTTTTACGCATATCCACATTGGCCCAATGGGCGTTTTTGACCAAAGGCCCAATTATGATTGGGGCTATGTCGACGTGGAGGAAAACAAAGGCGAGGCATCATTCACCAGCACGGGTGGATGGCTTGGCTTCACCGATAAATATTGGCTCGGCGCGCTTATCCCGGACCAAAAAACGCCCGTATCGGCCAAGTTCCGTGCCAGCGGCGATGTCTATCAGGCGCAAGTCATTCCAACACGCTACACCAGCGTCGCGCCAGGTGCGGTGCTTAACAGCGGCTCGCGTCTGTTCGCCGGTGCCAAAGAGATGGCCGTTCTTGACGCCTACTCAAAGAATCTTGGCATTCCGTATCTCGATTATGCCATCGATTGGGGCTGGTTCTGGTTCATCGCCATTCCGTTCTTCTGGATCCTACATTGGCTGTTCGGTCTGTTCGGGAACTTTGGTTTAGCCATTATTGGCCTGACGATCATCGTCCGCGGTTTCATGTACCCCGTGGCGCAAAAGCAATTTGCGTCCATGGCGCAGATGCGTGCTGTTCAGCCTAAGCTGAAGGCGCTGCAAGAGCGTTGGAAGGATGACAAGCCACGGCTGCAGCAGGAAATGATGAAGCTGTATAAGGATGAAAAGGTAAATCCGCTCGCGGGCTGCCTGCCCATCTTGCTGCAGATTCCGATCTTCTTCGCGCTGTACAAGATTCTGCTGCTGTCGATCGAAATGCGTCACCAGCCGTTTATATTGTGGCTGAAGGATTTGTCGGCACCGGACCCGTTGACACCGATCAACCTGTTTGGGCTGCTGCCGTTTGACCCGCCATCGTTCATTGCCATTGGCGTTTTGCCGATATTGCTCGGCTTTACGATGTGGCTGATGCAGCGCCTAAACCCGCAACCTATGGACGAAGTGCAAAAGCAGGTATTCGCCGTGATGCCATGGTTCCTGATGTTCATCATGGCGCCATTTGCCGCTGGACTTCAGCTCTATTGGGTCATGTCGAACATCGTGTCGATTGCGCAGCAAAAGTGGCTCTATTCACGCCACCCGGTGTTGCGTGAGCAGATGGCGCGTGATGCGGAAGAGAAAGCGGCAGCGAAAGCCAAGGCGAAAACGTGAGCGCGGATGTTATTGCCGGAATAGCAGAACCGAACCGGATATTTTCCGGTCCGGTTACGTTCCTGAAATCAGCGCCTAAGCTTGAATTTCTGCCGGACCCAACGGTCCCTGAAATTGCTTTTGCCGGTCGGTCGAACGTCGGCAAGTCCAGCCTGATCAATGCGTTGGTGAACCGCAACAATCTTGCGCGCGCGTCCAACACACCGGGCCGCACGCAAGAGCTGAACTTTTTCGATGTCGGTGAACCGGCGTTGTTCCGCATCGTCGACATGCCGGGCTATGGCTATGCCAAAGCCCCCATCAAGACGGTTCAGCAATGGCGTTACCTAATCAACGACTATCTGCGTGGCCGCGCGGTGTTAAAGCGTGTGTTTGTGCTGATTGACAGCCGCCATGGTATTAAAGAAGTCGATCATGAAATCATGAAAATGCTCGACGCAGCTGCCATCAGCTACCGGATTGTGCTGACCAAGACCGACAAGATCAAAGCGTCCGAACGCGAGG
>JBEEIJ010000193.1:0-4105 GCA_041169905.1 Pseudomonadota bacterium
CAACGCCCATCGACGACCGCTTTGTGGTTTCGCCAGCCGATGGCCTTGTCACCTTGATTGAACAAGTTCTGCCACCGGCAGAATTGCGCGGGCCAGACGGTCTGGGTGATCAGCCGATGACCCGGGTTTCCATCTTTATGAGCGTTTTTGACGTGCATATTAACCGGACGCCTATCCGCGGCACGATCAAACGCGTTGTGTACATCGCTGGTAAGTTTTTGAACGCTGACTTGGATAAAGCGAGCGAAGAAAATGAACGGCAGCACTTCCTAGTGGAACGCAGCGACGGCGTGCGTATCGGCTTTACGCAAATCGCTGGCCTTGTCGCCCGTCGTATCGTTGCCTTTGTGAAAGAAGGCGACAGCGTGGCCAATGGCCAACGTATTGGCCTTATCCGCTTTGGCAGCCGCGTGGATGTATATTTGCCGCATGGGACATCGTCGCGCGTCATTAAGGGGCAGCGTTGCGTTGCGGGCGAAACGGTTATCGCGGACTTGGGCGTTGACCAAGATTTGATTGCCGTCGCACACTAATGAACGAGTTTTCATCCCGCCCCGGCATTCCGTTACGTGCGCTCGCACCAAATGCGATCACCGCGCTTGCCTTGTGTACTGGCCTATCGGGGGCATGGTTTGCGATGCAGGGCCGCTGGGAAAACGCGGTCGCCGCAATGGTTATTGCAGGTGTGCTTGATGTCATGGATGGCCGCGTCGCCCGGATGTTGAAAGGCGAAAGCCGTTTTGGCGCGGAGCTGGATTCGCTGTCCGATGTAATTGCTTTCGGTGCGACTCCGGCGCTGGTCATGTACATGTGGGTGCTGCAGGATATGCCGCGCTTCGGCTGGACCATCTCTGTATTCTTTGTGCTGTGCGCTGCGCTGCGGCTTGCACGTTTCAATGCCCGCATTGATACCGAAGACCAGCCGCATAAATTGGCGGGATTTAACACAGGCGTTCCATCGCCGCCCGGTGCGGCGTTGGCGTTGCTGCCGATGATGATTTGGTTCGAAACCGGTGCAGAATGGGTGCGTGACTATCGCTTTCTTGGGCCGTGGTTGCTCCTATGCGCGGTCTTGATGGTTTCCAATGTTGCTACCTACAGCTGGTCGTCGATCAAGGTTCGTCGCAGCCTGCGCTTCATGGCCCTCGCGACTGTTGGTTTGTTTACCGCGACCTTGGTTGCTGCCCCTTGGGTTGCGATGATCGGGGCGACAATAGTTTACGGAGGTCTGCTGCCGTTTAGCGCCATGAGCTATGCGCGCGTAAAGAAGGCACGGCGGGCGCAAACCGAAGCCGCTTGACCTGAGCCGGTCACAGGCTATGTTCCGCATTCGTTCTATATTTGGAGTGCTGTGTTGGAGCCGTTAGTCGTCATCATCATCGTTGTGCTTACTTTGCTGGTCGGGCTTGTGCTCGGCTGGGTCGCAGGCGGACGTGAAAGCCGGGCAGGGCAGGAAACCACCGCGCAACTGCGCTCGATGCTCGACGAGGTCGTGGTTGAGCGGGACAGTGCAAAGGACCGATTGGCGCGTCTGGAAACGAGCCTACGAGAGCGTGAACGCGGCTTTGAAGAGCAGATCGCTGCGCTGGCTCAGGCAAAAGAAACCTTGTCGGCGCAGTTTGGTGAGATTGGCCAAAAACTGTTGGGCGAAGCGCAAGCGGCGTTTCTTCAACGTGCCGATGAACGCTTTCATCAGGCCGGTGAAAAGAATGAAGAGCGGTTGAAGCAGCTTTTGGGCCCCGTTGGCGACAAATTGAAAGCCTATGAAGAGCAAGTTGGCAAAATCGAGAAAGACCGCACGGAAGCTTATGGCGATCTGAAGGGGTTGATCGGCGAAATGCGGCTTGGGCAGGAGCGCGTGTCCAGCGTTGCCTCTGGCCTGATGAACTCGTTGCGCAATGCGCCTAAAGCGCGGGGCCGCTGGGGCGAGCAGCAGTTGAAGAATGTTTTGGAAAGCTGCGGCTTATCGGAACATGTCGATTTTGACCTCGAAGCCAGCATTGATGCAGGCGATGGCCTTCGCCTGCGGCCTGACGCGGTCATTCACGTGCCGGGCGGACGGACGTTGGTTATCGACGCCAAGGTGTCTTTGAACGATTACCAAGACGCTTTTGCGTCTGTCGATGACGAAGTCCGCGCCGTCGCCATGACGCGGCACACACAGTCGATGAAAAACCATATCGATGGCCTTTCGCGCAAGGCCTATTGGGACCAGTTTGAGGACGCGCCCGATTATGTGATTATGTTTGTCCCCGGCGAACATTTTCTGGCGGCTGCGCTCGAACATGAACCGCAATTGTGGGACTTCGCCTTTGATAAGAAGGTGCTGTTGGCGACGCCGACCAATCTGGTTGCGATTGCGCGCACCGTGGCCAGCGTGTGGCGGCAAGAGGGGCTCGCGCGCGAAGCCAAACAGATCGGTGCGCTTGGCAAGGAAATGTACGACCGCATTGCCGTTGCCGCGCAGCATCTGAAATCGGTGGGCAGTGGGCTTTCCTCGGCGGTGAATAATTATAATAAGTTCGTGGGCAGTTTTGAACGCAATGTCATGTCGACGGGTCGGAAGTTTGCGGAGCTCAATGTCGAAACCGGCAAGCGCGAATTGGAAGATATTCCGTCGGTTGAGGCGCTGCCGCGTTATGGTGATGACGAAGGCAACGCGCAAATTGCGGACGGACGCGAAGCGGCGGAGTAATTGCGCGAGTGGGCCTCAGTCGCAGGCTGGACGGCGAAACTGGTTCAGCACTTCATACGCCATGACCGCCGTGGCCACCGCCGCGTTTAAGCTGTCTGCCTTGCCCTGCATCGGCATTTTGACGAGCAGGTCGCACTGGCCTTCATAATCGTCGGGTAGACCCTGTGCTTCGTTGCCCGTCAGGATGAAGCAAGGGCTACTGTAGTGCGCAGCCTGATAATCCGTGTCGGTTTGCAGGCTTGTGCCAACCAGCTGACCATCGCCCGCCCGCAGCCACGTCATAAACTCGTCCCATCGACACTGGACGATCTTTTGCGTGAAAACCGCGCCCATGCTCGCGCGGACAGCCTCAACCGAAAACGGGTCCGTGCAGTCATCAATGAGGATAAGCCCGCCGGCACCCACAGCATCCCCCGTCCGCAACATTGTTCCCAAATTGCCCGGGTCGCGCATCGCTTGCGCCACGAGCCAGATTGGCGCGGTCGCGCGCTCTATATCGGCAAGCGCGGTGCCATGGTCACGATAAACACCGACGACGGCCTGTGCGTTATCTTTGCCTGACAGCTTGGCCATGATTTCGGCGCTGGTTTCAATGACGTCTCCGCCGTTGCGCAGCACCTCGTCCTCAAGCGCGATTTCCAGCGCGAGGACTGGCCGGTCTTTGACCCGGAACAGCATTTCGGGAAGAAAACCAGCTTCGCGCGCTTCCGTCATGATGCGGAGGCCTTCGGCGAGAAACAGCCCGGCGCGTTTCCGCAATTTCTTTTCCCGCAGTCCGCGGATTTCCTTCAGAAGGGGATTGGAAAATCCGGTAATCTCACGGCGCATCAGTCTTCGCCAAAGCCGTCAACAACCAGCCCGATGAGTTTTTCAATGGCGGGCTCTGCCTGGTCGCCTTCGACGTGAATGGTAATTTCACTGCCTTTTGCCGCGCCGAGCATCATCAGGCCCATGATGGATGTGCCTGTGACGAGCTGACCGTCTTTTTCGACTTCAACCTTAATGCCTTCGGGCAACCGGCTTACAAAGGTGACAAATTTTGCGCTGGCGCGGGCATGCAGCCCTTTCACATTCACGATTGTTGCAGACCGGCTGAGGCGGGTCATTTCGACGCCTCGAGCACTTCTGACGCTACGCTGATATATTTCCGGCCGGCTTCACGCGCAGCGGCGACAGCCTCTTTCACATCCAAGTTCTTGCGGGCGCTGTCGAGGCGGATCAGCATGGGCAGGTTTACGCCAGCGATGACTTCGACACGGCCGCTTTCTAGCAGCGAGATGGCCAGATTGGAGGGCGTTCCGCCAAAAAGATCGGAGAGGATTATCGCGCCTTTGCCTGAATCAACCTGCTTAATGGCCGCCGCTATTTCATTGCGGCGGGCCTCCATGTCATCATGCGGACCAATGCAAA
>JBEEIJ010000194.1:0-9211 GCA_041169905.1 Pseudomonadota bacterium
TATCAATCCGGTCAACGCGGCCGTTCACGGTTATGCCCATGATGTCGACCTTGCCGGGTTGTTCGGCCACCGCGACAACGCGGCCATGGTCATGCATCTGCTTTTTGGTTTCTTCGGCGACCCAGCGCAGGCCAGCGGCAATGCGTGGTTGCCACAATGCGCGTAACAACGGATCCGTTGCTTCTTGTGCCAGCAAGTCATCCACACGCTGCACGAGCTTATCCACGGCGCAATCGTCTTGTTTGAACCACTGCTCCAACAAATCGTGCACCAACGATCCGCGCCATGCGAAGCTGGGTTCGGCATCGACCTTTTCCAGCACACGGAGGCCGAGAATACGTTTCGCATAAAAGGAATAAGGATCGGACTTTAGCTGATCGAAATCCGTGACGGACAGGCTAACCAATCGCTGCTGTGCCGAGGGACGCGGTAATGGGCGGCTTTCAAAGGGCACCTTATGGGCGGGTTCATCCAACTGAGCTGCCAACGCAAGCGACTGTTGGTCCTGCTCCAGATCGTCCGCCGTAAGCGCCTTAATCCGCAGCAGAAAGCGCGACGCCACGGTTGGCCCGCTGCGGTCACGCCGCGCGCGTGTTAACAGCACTTCGCGGCCACCCAATGCGGTCGCAAGATCATGCGCCGACAGTCCGATATTTCGGTCCAAGGTTGGCAGTTTCAAATGCCGCCGGATAGCGGGCGCGAGCCAAGGGTCCGGCTGGGCTATTTGCGGCCATGTTCCCTCATTCAACCCCGAACAGATGATGAGATCCGCCTGCTGCAATCTTGCTTCCAACAGACCGTAAATCGAAACTCGCGGATGGCCGCCATATGGCGGGCGCACCACCGCGCTGGAGAAGATTTCGTTAAACGTCGCCGCCAACCCTGTGGCATCAATACGGCCGAGCGTCGACAGGTCACCGCCGCTGACTTCTTCCCACATCCGCGCAAGTTCGCGGCCACTCGCCCCGCGCCACACAGCGCCATCGGTCAATTTCGTCGCCACGTCGCGCAGTGCATCGATGATAAAGCTAAAGGGTTGCCCATCGACATTTTCGAGCGGCGCAAGAATTTGAACAAAGCCCTGCCACCATTCAACCAGCTCTGGCTTCACTTTGCGGGCATTTTCCAAACGCCGCGTGATGGCACCCAGTCCAACACCATTGGCGGTTCCGCGCAATTCGAGATCTAACAGCCGCACCTTATCCAGCCAATCGAGCCTGTCGGGACCTGCATGCACCAACGGGTGCTTGGCAATCGCCAATACAGATGTTCCGGAAAACCGGCCCGAAATGGCGTCAACTAATGCGAGCGCCAGCGAGCCATTTGGCGTTTGCAAAAGCGGTATACCCGCACTGTCGTCGACATATATGTCCCAACGACGCAACTGCGCCGCAACGCGAACCGCCAGTTCACGATCCGGCGTAATCAATGCGATCCGTTTTTCGGCTTGCTCCAATTCCCCGCGAATACGCACCGCAATGGCCTTTGCTTCCAGCGCGCTATCATCGGCCTCAAACCATTGCGTATGTGATAGTGCCTTGCGCGACGGTGCCAGTTCTTGCCACCCGACGCTATGTTCCGGCAGGCAGAAAATTTCCGAAATGGTGTCGGCCACCCGTTCGACGCGTGCCGTTGGCAAGACATCGATTTCGCTTCGGTCGATCCCCATGAGGTCGAGCAAATGTTTCAGGTGGAATTGGGGATGCACCTCAAAATTCCGGCGGCGCGTTGGCATATTGTCGGCTTCAACTGCGGCAGACAGACTGTCCCAGCGATCCTCAGCCAAGTCGAGGTCGACACCGGGCAGGATAACGCGGCCATTTGGAATGAGGGCAACACGGCGCAGCAATTTTGCGACCGCTTTTGCTGACGTGGTGATGCCAACCGCAATGATCGGCATGTCAAAACTGCTTTCAACCAGACGGCGCTCCAAGCTGACCAGAAGCTTGTTTCGGCGCTCCGCAGGGCCCATCAATTTTCGCGCAGAAAGTTCGGCGCGATAGGCAGGCAAAATCGTCAAAAGCTGACCATAAGCACGTTGCCAATGCCCGGCGAGATCAGCCTCAATTGCGATGTCGGACAACGCATCAAAATCAACCAAATCGACTTCAAGTTCATCAATCAACTCGGCCAATTTGCGCGCCAAGCGCAGCGCTTCAGCAGACGATAGAAATGTGCCTTGCGGCCTATGTTCCTGTGCCAACCGCGCTAACAGCATCAACCGGTCAAACGATCCAATGACCGGCCAGATGATGTCTTCTGACGATATGGGGTCCAGCAGCGGCCCCAGCGCCTCGTCAATCTGCATATCGCCCACCGCCACCATGCGCGGCAAAAGCAAACCCGGTGCAGCCTGCCGGACGAACGCCTCCGTCATGGCCTTAATGGCGCGGTTATTGGGCAACAGCAATATGGTGCTGCTAACCGTGAGCGGATCCTGTCCCGATGTCTGCAATATCCACTGCGCAGTTACGTCGCACAAATCATTCCCGAGCGGGACGTTAAACACGCGGACGCGTTGCGCAATAGGGTTATCCGACGCCATGCAGCCCCAAACGTTCTTCGGTGGCGGAAATTGCCTCGGGATAGCCTACATCAAACCACATTCCTTCGTGCACCAACCCCATGCACCGGCCCTCTGCAATCGCACGATCCCAAAAGACGTTGGTCGAAAAAACGTCAGACGGCGGGTCAACAATCAGCTTTTTGGAAAGCAGCTGAATACCTGTCCAGACATAAGGCGCAGGTGCGTCACCCACGCGACGCGACAGCCGGCCATCTGCGTCCATGTGAAAGTCACCAATGCCCTGGCTGTTATAGGCCGTCGCCAACGGAACAAGCAGCATCAGCACATCCATGCGTGCAGTATCCCAATGCGCGATCAGGCGTGAAATCGCATTCTGCCCGTCATTGGTCCACCAATTGTCCGCATTCACGCAGATGAATGGATCATCGGAAATCATGGGCAATGCCTGAACCAGCCCGCCGCCTGTATCGCGCAGCAAATCGCGCTCATCGGATATCGACACGTCAAGATCCGTCGCATGGGCGGCAAGGTGCGCTTCGACCTGGTCCGCGAGATAATGTGCGTTGACGACAATCTTGCCAACGCCGGCATCACGCAAATGATCGAGAACATGATCGAGCAAGGCAACGCCGCCAACCTCAACCAATGGTTTTGGGCGGTCGGCGGTCAGCGGCATCATCCGCGTCCCCTTGCCCGCCGCCATGATCATTGCGGTGTTCACATGCTTAACCATGCGTAATGTCTAACGGGCTAAGGCTGCGGACTTCAATGGGTATCTGGGCATCGAACCATTGCTTGACGTTCGTCAGCGTAGGGTGCGCTAAATCCCGCTCCAGCAAGCCCCACATGCGTGGCAGGAATGACAAATATCTCTCCTTACCATCGCGTTTCCACAACCGCGTAAATATGCCAATAATCTTGGTATTCCGCTGCGCACCCAGCAACGCATAATGCGCGTCAAAGTCCGGTCCGGGGTTCGCCGCCGTCAGATAATAAGCCAGCATTTCTGCCTCAAGCTCTGCACGGACATCGCGCCGCGCGTCTTGCAGCAACGATACCAGATCATATGCAGGATGCCCCACCAGCGCATCTTGAAAATCAATGATGCCTTGTTCGCCGTCATCAAGCAGCATGATGTTTTCGGCATGATAATCCCGCAAGACGGTTACATTTTGGCAAGACGCCAATGGGGCCAGCGCATCAACCCACATCTGGTCAAATGCCTTGGCGTCACAGGAAAGCCCCATCGCTGGCATATACCATTCAGTGAGAAGCTGCACTTCACGCAGATAGGTAGCCATGTCATAAGGTTGTGCATCCGCTGCAGGGGTGCCTGCCAATCGCACAATCGTATCAATAGCGGCGCGGTATATCTTCGCCTCATCCTCTGGATTATCATCCAGATGCTCGCGCATCCTGCGGTCGCCAAAATCTTCAAGCAACACAAGTCCACGCGTCAAGTCCGTGCCGTAAATCTCTGGCGCACGAAATTGATGCCCGGTCAAATATTGGGCAATATCTAGAAACGGCTGCGGGTCTTCATGCGGTGGTGGCGCGTCCATCAATATGGCTTTGCCCCGCGTAGCCGAATTCACGCGGAAATAGCGGCGAAAAGACGCATCGCCCGCCAACGGAGATATCTGCGCATCGGTCCAGCCGTGGCGGGCCAAAAATGCGTCCAGTCCAGCGGGCGGTACCATATCAATTACGGGTGTCATCATTATCCATTTTCAAAGTCAAAATTCTGCTGCCGTCCGCTTGCGGTACGATATCGATTAAATGGCTGGGCCGCACATAGTCGCCGCCGAAGCGTTCAGCCCACTCCACCAGCGTTACGCGATCGCTGCGTTCGGCGATGAGCCCTAATTCGTCCAAGTCGTCGATATTGTCCAAGCGATACAAATCGACATGGGCAACGGCAACCAAAACCTCTGGCGGGTCATAGCTATGCACAATGGCATAGGATGGGCTTGCGACTTCGCCTTCAAATCCGAGGCCGGCCAATATGCCAGCGCACAATACGGTCTTTCCAGCGCCCAGCGGCCCGTTGATGGCGACCCAATCTGACGGCGACAATGTCTTCGCCAATCCGCGGCCATATTCCCGCATATCCAAATCGG
This sequence comes from Pseudomonadota bacterium, assembly GCA_041169905.1. GTDB lineage: Bacteria > Pseudomonadota > Alphaproteobacteria > Sphingomonadales > Sphingomonadaceae > Sphingorhabdus_B. The sequence goes on from JBEEIJ010000194.1 coordinate 4,648, forward strand.
TCGCAATGATCATGGCTGCGGCAACACCATGATAACCGTCGTGCCTTCGCCCGGCGCACAATGCAGTTGCAGCGTCCCCCCGTGCGATTCAATAATTTGGCGCGCCAAAGGCAAGCCTAAACCCTGCGTGATTGAACCGTTGCTATCCAACCTATTTGGAACCGCATTGTCCGACGAGACGCGCAGGACGTCTGTCTCCCGCATACCCGGCCCATCGTCCGACACGACGAGTTCAAGGTCATCGCCTTGCCAACGTGCAGCCATTAAAACCTGCCCACCGCTTTTGTTATACCGGATCGCATTGTCCAGAATCTGCCCCACCGCTTGCGTAATCCGTTTCGGATCAAGCGCCATCTCTCCAGCGCCGTTGCCTACATCGACTTGCAGATCGACCCCAGCCGCCTGTGCCATCGCCGCTTTACCGTCCACAATTTGCGCGACCAATTTTGGAACATCTGTTTGCTCGAGCGCAAGCGGCAACGCGCCGGCTTCAATCTGGCTATAATCCAGAACGGTGTTAATCTGTTCGGACAAGCGGTCAGCGGATTGCAAAATGGCATCCACATATTCCTTCGCCTGATCGCTAAGTTCGCCAGCAATGCCTGCCTTTAGCAAGTCTGCAAATCCGCTGATGGACGTGAGTGGCGTACGGAATTCGTAGCTCATATTTGCAAGGAATTTGCCTTTAATCGCATCAGCCTCCTGCAAGGCACTATTCCGGTCGCGCAATGCTTGCTCGATTTTAAGGTTGTTCGACATATCCAACATCGTAAAAAGCGTATTGCCGTCGGGTAGCGGTATCGTCGCAATCTGGAACATACGTCCGTCGGCGAAGACCGCGTTGCTCTTGTGCCGTTCGCGGTTTGATGACGTCGTCCGGATCAGTTCATCCAAGATGCTAATCTGCAATGGCTTTTGCAAATGCCGGGCGAGCGAGGGCAATAGTTCATCCAAACGCGGATGTTGAAGCAGTAAGTCGTCGTTCAGTTCCCATGTTTCGGCAAATAAGCGGTTCCAGATGCTCAGCCGGCCATCCGCCGAAAACACCGCAATCGCTTCGAACAAATTGTCAAAGGTTGCGGTCCGCACGCGCAGCAATATGTCCCGCGCGCTGGCCAGCTGTGCCTGTTCGGTGCGGTCTTCAAAAATCATCAACAGGCCGCCGTCAGGAATTGGCTGCGCAAGCACTCGCAAATGCGTTCCGTCCGGCAGCAGCCAGTGCTCTTCGGTGGGATCGGAGGATCTAAACCAATCTTCACGCTCTTGACGCCAGGCCGGGAAGTCCCGGACCTCAGGCACCTTCCCGTTTTCGCGCATACGGTCCAGCACACGGGCAAATTCGGGCTTTTCAGACAACCATTGGTCCCGGAACGTGAACAGGCTTTGGAAGGGCAAATTTGCGAAGCTCAACCCATGGCGCGCGTCAAACTGGGCAACGCCGGCGGACATCATGTTCAAAAGGCCGCGCTGTGCTTCCGAAAGTTCCCGCACCTCCGACCGAGCATCAATCAAATCTTGAACATCAATTGCCAGCCCTGCAACACCCGATTGACCCAAGGGAATATCAAACACGCGCAACTGGCGCCGTTCCCCATTCAAGGTGGCGGAAACCACCCGCTCGCGACGGACGTCCGCAACGGCGGCTTCAGCGGCCCAGTCAGATGGACTTTTACCGTTTTCAGGTTCCAGTAATTCAAGACCTTCTTCAACAACGTGAAGGCCATCGTTTGCGCCGACCGCATTAACATATGCATGATTGACGAAGTGCAGGCGCATATCCGGGCGTCGATGCCACATCGGAAGCGGCGCGGCTTCGATTAAGCCCGCCAGTGCAGCAAATGCAGCGCGGGCCTCTTCCGATTCCAGGGTACGCTTCTCAAGCTCTCGCAAACTATCGGTGGAATCGAAAAACCATAACAAAGCTGCGCCATCGGGAAAGACAGCAACATCGGCGTTATTTCCGACAACCGTCAAACGCCGTTCGGACCCTTTAATGGCCAACGCAAGGACAAAGGATTTTCCCGTACGCTGGGTCTCGCGGACTTTTGCTTCAAGTGCCGTCGCATCATCTATCGCAAGGCCAGCATCTTCATGACCGCCCAAGTCCGAAAGCGAGGTCGCTGGCGTCATCAGCCCAAGCAATCTCGAAAAACGGTCTGGCGCCTCAATTCGCCCATCGCTCTTCACCACGACCGGAAATGCAGGGGCGGCTTCAAGCAGCCTTCTTAGCCGCGACATCTGAACTAAAATTTTGCGCGATTTATTGCGCAGGGACAGCCCAATCCAGATAGCGACTATGGCTCCTACCAGCCACAGCGCCATTAAAACCCCGATCAGTGCAATTGGCAGGCCGGTGCCTGTCATCGTCGTGAAGCCCTTTAATTTACCCAGAACAAGCTAATGCCCAAATGCTTGCGCCGCGCAACGAAAAAAGCCCGCCACGTTTCCGCAGCGGGCTTTTCTTAAGTCTCGAAAGACGACGAATTAATAACGATAATGGTCGGGCTTGAACGGACCTTCGGTCGATACGCCGATGTAACGCGCCTGTTTGTCGGTCAGCTTGGTCAGCTTAACGCCAAGCTTTTCGAGGTGCAGCGTCGCAACCTTCTCGTCCAAATGCTTCGGTAAAACATAGACTTGGTTCTTATAGTTCGCACCGTTGGTCCAAAGCTCGATTTGCGCGAGCACCTGGTTGGTGAAGCTTGCCGACATCACGAAGCTTGGATGGCCGGTTGCACAGCCGAGGTTGACCAAGCGGCCCTTTGCAAGAACGATGATCTGCTTGCCGTCTGGAAATTCGACAAGATCGGTGCCGGGCTTAACTTCATTCCAATTATAGTTCGACAACGCGGCAACCTGAATTTCGCTGTCAAAGTGACCGATGTTGCATACGATGCTCATGGGCTTCATGTTCATCATATGCTCGGCCGTGATCACGTCGGCGTTGCCCGTTGCAGTGCAGAAGATATCTGCGCGCAGCACGGCCTCTTCCATCGTGACGACTTCAAAGCCTTCCATCGCGGCTTGCAATGCGCAAATCGGGTCAATTTCAGTAACCAGAACGCGGGCGCCACCATTGCGCAGCGACTGGGCCGAACCCTTGCCGACATCACCAAAGCCAGCAACGCATGCAACCTTACCGGCCAACATCACATCGGTGGCACGGCGGATGGCGTCCACAAGCGATTCCTTGCAACCATAAAGATTGTCAAACTTCGACTTGGTAACGCTGTCGTTTACGTTGATCGCAGGAAATGGCAGCTCGCCCTTCTTCGCGATTTCGTAAAGGCGATGCACGCCTGTGGTGGTTTCTTCCGAAACACCCTTCAGGTTCTTGACGGTTTTCGTCAAATAACCAGGCTTCTTGGCAACAAATGCCTTCAGCGCGCGCTGGAATTCAACTTCTTCTTCATTTTCAGGCTCACCAAAGCTTTCGCCGCGCTCAAGCTTTGCACCCCACAGCGCAAACATTGTCGCGTCGCCGCCGTCGTCGAGGATGATGTTTGCCGTGGTGTCGTCACCCCAATCGAAGATGCGACCGACATAGTCCCAATAATCGGCAAGGCTTTCGCCCTTAACCGCGAACACAGGAATGTTTTGCGCTGCAATTGCCGCAGCGGCGTGATCCTGCGTCGAGAAGATGTTGCATGTTGCCCAACGGACATCTGCGCCAAGCGCTGTGAGCGTCTCGATCAGCACTGCCGTCTGAATGGTCATGTGCAGCGAGCCGACAATCCGCGCGCCCTTCAATGGCTGCGATGCGCCGAATTCTTCGCGCAGCGCCATAAGGCCGGGCATTTCCGTTTCGGCAATGTTTATTTCTTTGCGACCGAAATCGGCCTCATTAATATCGGCAATGACATAATCGTTGAAAGCCACAGGCTTGGTCTCCGGGAGTTTTTGACGCCCGGCCTTTAGCCCTAGCTTTCAACGAAATCAAATATAAAGATTGCTTTATATGGCATAAAAGCGCGCTGTTTCGTGATTTGAAGAACGCAATTTACGACTGAAGAGGAACCGCTACTTGACTTGGCCGACCGGGTCCCGGAATAAGCAGCGAACCCCAGATTTAAAAGGAATCCAAATATGAGCATCTCCGTTGGCGACAAAATCCCTGACGTTAAGTTGGTAAAAGCGACTGCCGAAGGCCCACAACCTGTCCAGTCCGCAGAATATTTCGCTGGCCGCCGCGTTGCGCTGTTTTCGGTTCCCGGTGCGTTTACGCCAACCTGCTCTGCGCGCCACCTTCCAGGCTTTGTTGAAAAGTCCGGCGAGCTTGCAGCCAAGGGCATTGATGAAATCGCCTGCACCGCAGTGAACGACGCCTTCGTCCTTGGCGCATGGAACAAGTCTGGCGGATCAGACGCGATCACGATGTTGGCCGATGGCAATGGCGATTTCGCCGCTGCATTGGGCCTTGAGATGGACGGTACGGCATTTGGCATGGGCAAGCGCGGTCAGCGTTTCTCGCTCGTGGTTAACGACGGCGTAGTCGAACATGTGAATGTCGAAGCGCCCGGTGACTTCAACGTCAGCTCGGCTGAATATATGCTCGGTCAGCTTT
>JBEEIJ010000195.1:0-3291 GCA_041169905.1 Pseudomonadota bacterium
TTCTCCCTACCCAAGGGCGCAAACTATTATATTGCATAACGCGGTGGGGCCACTTAACGAATTAATCGTTCGATTAACAAACGGGGTTCGTCCATGCGCTTTGAAGGCACTGATAACTACGTCGCAACTGATGATCTGAAAGTTGCCGTAAACGCAGCCACGCGGTTACGCCGCCCGCTTCTCGTCAAAGGCGAACCCGGCACCGGCAAAACCGTGCTGGCGCAGGAAATCGCGACTGCGCTCAATGCGCCGTTGATTGAATGGAACATCAAATCCACGACCAAGGCGCATCAGGGCCTGTATGAATATGACGCCGTTGCCCGTTTGCGCGATAGCCAGTTGGGTGATGAGCGCGTCCACGACATTAAAAATTACATCAAGAAGGGTAAGCTTTGGGAAGCGTTCACCGCGCCTCAATTGCCCGTTCTTTTGATCGACGAAATCGACAAGGCGGACATCGAGTTTCCGAACGACTTGCTTCAGGAACTCGATCGCATGGAATTCTTTGTGTACGAAACACAGGAAACCGTAAAAGCGGTCGAGCGCCCGATCGTCATCATTACCTCGAACAATGAAAAGGAGCTGCCTGACGCATTCCTGCGCCGTTGTTTCTTCCATTACATCAAATTCCCTGATCGCACGACGATGCAGTCGATCATTGATGTCCACTTCCCCGGCATCCAGAAAATGCTGGTGTCGAAGGCTATGGACATTTTCTACGAAGTTCGGGATGTCCCCGGCCTTAAGAAAAAGCCAAGCACGAGCGAATTGCTCGATTGGTTGAAGCTGTTACTGCACGAAGACATGCCGCTTGATGTTCTGCAGTCACGTGACCCAACGAAGGCCATTCCGCCACTTCACGGCGCGCTGCTTAAGAATGAGCAGGACGTGATGCTGTTTGAACGACTGGCCTTTATGGCACGGCGGCCAAACAGCTAAGCTTCGTCTTATTTAGATGCTATAAGCGATTTCAAAATCGCCCCAACGGCGCCCGTTTATGCGCAGTGGGACATAGACGTTACGCATGACCTTGTATGAGTGGCCGTCGCCTTCGTGGCGAAATACGGCCATCATATAGTCCTGCTCGCTTGTTTTCGCAGGGATATCCACCGGGTCCTGAATGACGCGGCCGTTGCGGCAATATTTCGTGTCATGCGCAATATCACCCGTTGGCGCGCGCGAGAGTTCTTTCAACTGTACCGGTAAAAAGCCTTTAAGGCTGCTGCACACCACCGAGGTTATTTCGTCGGGATTGCTGTCTTTGACAGCTTCAATAAAAGGCTGCCAATTTTGTTCCGCCCATGGGGTCAGCTTGGATGTAAACCGCGGCGGATTGCTGCCTTCGATGGGGCGTAGATCGGTATCAAACAACGCCTCTAAGGTTAGTGTACCATCTGCGATTGCGGCCTCGGTCAATGCTGTCACTTCTTCGGCCTTTTGGCGGGCAAGCGCGACAAATTCGCTATCGCGCTTTGACAAACCGCTATGCACAATATGGTCAAACATCTTGTTTGCCTGCATTTCCAGACCGCCGATCTGGCTATGCGCGCGCACAACAGCCGCAAACATTTCCCCATTGGCGCCTTCGACCGCATCACGAACATTTTGCGAGTCCACCAGTCCACGGTGAATTTGTGCGGTGCTGTCGGCAATCTCACGGTTGTGGTCGCCGACTTTGGTAACGGCATCGCTCACGCCATAAATGAGCTCCTGAAGGCTCGAAAACTGCTCTTGCGCCGCGCCGCTTGTCGATACACCGTCCTCGATTTGCTCTACAAATTTCGCGGCTTCATCCGAAAGCGAGTTCACCGTTTCGGTTATTTCCACCGCAGCATGCCGCGTATCACGCGCCAGCTTTTTGACTTCAGCTGCCACGACGGCGAACGTCTGCCCGGCGGCCCCCGCCTTTTCCGCCTCAATCGCGGCGTTGAGCGCCAGCATGTTGGTGGTGCGCGCAATCGAATCAATCGTTTGCGACACGCGCTTCACTTGTTCCATCGCGGTCGCAAAGCCGGTGATATGCGAACCAAGGCTCATGATAAGACTGATGAGTTCCGAAAAGCTCGCCAATGATAGCTGAACGGTTTCATGTCCCGTCATCAACTTTGTGACTGCGGCTTCAGCCAAAATCCGTGCATCTCGAGTTGCCTGAGCCACCTCCGCAATGTCGGCATCAAGTGCCTGCGTCAGCTCGGTCATTTCACCATGCCTTGCCTTGAGCCAGTCTGCCGATTGCAGCGCCTGTTCGAGCACACCTGCAGCTTCGGCACAGCCAACGGTGACCTCTCCGCATATCTGTGCGGTTTCGTGGATCCAGTGGTTTTCACTCAATGCGACTTTTTCCATTTTCATGGCTTTGGCACCTTGTTCTGTCGTTTGTAACGGGGCCTACCCCCATATGGTTATCATGGAGTTAACCGCCGGTTGTTGACGGCGCGTTTCGAAACAGCCAAAAGCCTTAATTGGTCATTTAAGCAGGAGCCTGCCGGTGTTTTTCTCATTCATGGAAGAGTTGCGGTCCGCCGGTATATCCGCTTCGTTGAAGGAACATCTTGCCCTGCTCGCCGCTTTGGATGCGGATGTCATAGACCAAAGCCCGGAGGAATTTTATTATTTGGCCCGCGCCACTTTGGTGAAGGACGAAGCGCTTTTGGACCGTTTCGACCAAGTATTTGGCAAGGTTTTCAAAGGTATATTTACAGAATATGGCCAAAACGACGTCGATGTGCCCGCCGATTGGTTGAAAGCGATTGCCGAAAAATATCTGTCGCCAGAGGAAATGGCGAAAATCGAAAAAATGGGCAGCTGGGACGAGCTTATGGAGACGCTGAAAAAGCGGCTCGAAGAGCAAGAAAAGCGCCACGAAGGCGGCAACAAATGGGTCGGAACCGGCGGCACATCCCCTTATGGCAATTCGGGCTATAATCCCGAAGGCGTCCGCATTGGTGGCGAGTCCAAGCACAAGCGTGCCGTAAAGGTTTGGGACAAGCGTGAGTTCCAGAATCTGGACAATACGCGTGAGCTTGGCACCCGCAACATAAAGATCGCGATGCGCCGGCTGCGCCGTTTTGCCCGTGACGGCGCGGTGGAAGAGCTCGATATTGACGGCACAATCAATGGCACAGCACGTAAAGGCTGGTTGGACATTCAAATGCGCCCCGAACGCCGCAACGCGATCAAGGTGTTGCTGATGCTCGACGTCGGCGGGTCGATGGATCCGTTTATCAAGCTTTGCGAAGAACTCTTCAGTGCGGCCACGAGCGAATTCAAAAATCTCGAATTTTTCTATTT
>JBEEIJ010000196.1:0-3094 GCA_041169905.1 Pseudomonadota bacterium
AGCGACCCGGGGATCACCATCACCGGGCAGGGCAGTGTCCCTGCATTAATGCCAGTAAAGTGCGCAATAAGTGGCCCGGGTGCGCCTTGGGCTGCGGCGCCGAGCACAAGCGCGGCGATGCCCGGATGTTCCTCCAGCATGATTTTCACCACGTCAATCGCTTCACCCGACTTAACGGTAATCGCGGGACGCACACCCATTTCGTCAAAAATGGAACCCGCAGCGGCGGTCACAAGCTGCTCAGCCCGGTCGCGCGCTTCTTCTTCCATCGTCGCTTGCACGCCGCCCCAGGCGACAAAATCCGCCTGCTCAACGAGCGCTAGGATATGCACGGTCCCGCCGGTTTTTGCGGCACGACGCGACGCAAACCGCAGCGCAAGCCGCGCTTCTTCGGTCTCATCAATGACAACAAGGTACGTCCGCATGCGCTTCCCCCGGCATGGTCCCCTGCGGCCAGCCATTATGAATTCGTATAGCCTGCGCGAAATTTGCATCCTTGGCAACCTTATCGCGCTTGACGCTTGGGAAAGCTTGGCTATGCGATTATTTCAAATTGCGACCAAAAAAGGCCAAACCCGATGTCTATCGAACTCAAAATGCCCGCACTTTCGCCAACCATGGAAGAAGGCACGCTTGCCAGATGGCTGGTGAAGGAAGGGGACATAGTGTCGTCAGGTGATTTGATCGCAGAGATCGAAACCGACAAGGCGACGATGGAGTTCGAAGCGGTCGACGAAGGCGTGATCACGCAGTTGCTCGTTGCCGAAGGCACCGACGGCGTAAAAGTCGGCACGGTCATTGCGATTATTCAGGGTGAAGATGACGGTGCATCTGCCTCACCAAAGCCTGCCGCGCCTGTCGCCGCGCAAGAATCAAAGCCGGCAGCAGTGGCCGCTGCGCCAGCGCCAGTCACAGCCCCCGTTGCTGCGTCATCGCATTCCTCAGGCGACCGCATCAAGGCCAGTCCATTGGCAAAACGCATCGCGGCCAATTCGGGCGTTGATCTTGCGGGCATTAGCGGAACTGGCCCCAATGGCCGCATTGTAAAGGCTGATGTTGAAGCGTTCTCCGGCGCAGGCCGGAGTCCAGCCCCATCAACCGCGATGGATCCCGGCCTTCGCCGGGAAGCACCTGTGGCCGACAACCGCCCTTCGACAGGCTCAGGGCTCACGGTGGATGGTGGCGACATCCCGCACGAAGTCGTCAAACTCTCCAACATGCGCAAAACCATTGCGCGCCGCCTGACCGAGTCCAAGCAGCAGGTGCCGCACATTTACCTCACCGTAGACGTCCGCCTCGATGCTTTGCTTAAGCTACGCGGCGAGCTTAACGCCTCGCTGGAACCACGCGGCATCAAGCTTTCGGTTAATGACATGCTCATCAAGGCACTTGGCCTTGCGCTTATTCAGGTGCCCAAATGCAATGTCAGCTTCGCCGGCGACAATATGCTGCAATACAGCCGCGCCGACATCAGCGTTGCGGTATCGGTGCCCACTGGCCTGATTACGCCCATTGTCACCGACGCCGCGAACAAGGCGCTGTCAAAAATCTCGACCGAAATCGCCGAGCTTGCTGCCCGCGCGAAGGAAGGCAAGTTGCAGCCCCATGAGTATCAGGGCGGCACTGCGTCGATTTCAAACATGGGCATGATGGGCATCAAGCAGTTCGAAGCCGTCATCAACCCGCCACAAGCGATGATCATGGCCATCGGCGCTGGTGAAAAGCGGCCCTATATTGTCGATGACGCCCTCGCCATCGCCACAGTCATGTCGGCCACCGGCAGCTTTGACCACCGTGCCATCGACGGCGCAGACGGCGCGATGCTGATGAAGGTGTTCAAGGAGTTGGTAGAAAAGCCTTTGGGTCTGGTGGCGTAATATGTCTGATTACGACCTAATCGTCCTCGGTTCCGGCCCTAATGGCTATTTCGCCAACTAACCCCTCTCCCCTTGCGGGAGAGGGAGGGGCCCGCGCCGAAGGCGTGGGAGGGTGTGGGGTCGCGTCGCGGCAAGCGACGCTTTTGACTCTCCGTGGCAGACAGAAATGGCAGAATAAATTATTGCCGTGCAGACGCACGGCGGCCCCCACACCCAACCCTCTCCCGCAAGGGGAGAGGGGAGGAGAGGTTGCGTCGTGACGCTCGCTAAGGCTCTCTTGCGGCATGAGCTGTTGAAAAAGCGCGCGAGATATATGCGCGCCAATCCGACCGATGCGGAACGGAAGCTTTGGTATATCCTGCGTGACAAGCGGTTGAACGCGTTGCGCTGGCGTCGGCAGCAGGTCATCGACGACCGATATATTGTTGACTTCATATGTTTCGAATATCGCCTCATTGTCGAGGCCGATGGTAGCCAACACGCGGATAATGAGGCGGATATTGAACGTGATGCTTGGCTGAAGGATCAGGGCTTTTCCGTTCTCCGTTTTTGGAATGGCGACATTTTCAGCAATATAGAGGGCGTAGCCGAGACGATTATCGCTGCCACTCGAAACAATGCCGCACAGACGTGCGGCGACCCCACACCCAACCCTCTCCCGCAAGGGGAGAGGGCTAATGAACATGGAGCTATTTTGTGAGCAATTACGACCTAATCGTCCTCGGCAGTGGCCCCGGTGGCTATGTTGCCGCCATTCGCGCCGCGCAGCTTGGGCTGAAAGTCGTGATTGTCGAGCGGGAAAATCTCGGCGGCATTTGCCTTAACTGGGGCTGTATCCCGACCAAGGCGTTGCTGCGTTCGGCAGAGATCTATCATTATATGCAGCATGCGGGCGATTATGGCCTGACGGCGGCGAATATCAGCGCGGATATCGACGCGGTGGTGAAACGGTCGCGCGGTGTGGCCAAGCAGCTTAATCAGGGCGTCACGCATCTGATGAAGAAGAACAAGATCACCGTCCATATGGGCGACGGAAAGTTGACTGCCGCCAACACACTGACGGTCACCAAAGACGGCAAGAGCGAAGAGCTGACCGCGAAGAACATCATCCTCGCCACCGGTGCGCGCGCCCGCGACCTGCCATTTGCGCCTGCCGATGGAAAGCGCATCTGGACCTATCGCCACGCGATGGTGCCGCCCGAAATGCCGAAGAAGCT
>JBEEIJ010000197.1:0-3618 GCA_041169905.1 Pseudomonadota bacterium
AGCGCACATCGACCCTAATCTGCCGGTCGCCCCCTACCCGCACAAAGCTTTGGTCGGTTAAAACACGCAAAATCTTACCCTGCGTGGTCCAGGGCATGTCCGCGACCTCGTCGAGAAACAAAGTGCCCCCATGCGCCTTCTCCAACATGCCGGCCTGCACAAGCCGACCATCTTTTTCGATACCGAACAGCTCTTCATCAAAACGTTCGGGGGATAGACGCGCCGCGCTCACCGAGACAAAGGCCGAGTCTGAACGCGGGCTCCAGCTATGGAGCAAGCGCGCCGCAACCTCTTTGCCAACGCCAGCGGGGCCCGTGATCAGCATACGGCTTCCTGTGCCGGCCACTTTCTTAAGTGTGGCGCGCACCGCGTTGATCGGGGCCGATGATCCGGTGAGTTCTTCCGAATGCCCTACCCGCGCTTTTAGCGCCGCATTCTCGGCACGAAGGCGTTCTGTCTCGGTCGCTTTCGACACCAAGTGCAAAAGCTTGCTGGCTTCAAATGGCTTTTCGATAAAGTCAGCTGCGCCATGGCCAATGGCGGCAACAGCGGTGTCGATATTGCCATGCCCCGAAAAGACAATAACGGGAATTTGCGGATCGCGTAACTTGATAGCGCGCAGCAGCTCAATCCCATCCATCGACGACCCGCGCAGCCATACGTCCAGAAGGATAAGCGACGGCAACCGCTCGTCCAGTGCCGCCAAGGCCTCATCAGCCGAGGCCGCGGTTCTCGTGCCATATCCTTCGTCATCAAGGACGCCGGAGACCAAGTCCCGAATGTCTTGCTCGTCGTCTACAATCAGTATGTCGAGTGCCATATTAGCCCATAACCTCATCTGAATTGACTGCTGGCGGGGACGCGTTCAGTTTCCCCACCCGCAATGCCACGATTTCCGGATTAAACTTCAACGTCACAACCGCGCCTTCGGGTTGGTTGTCGGACAGAGAAATCTCTCCAAAATGCTCTTCTATAATCTTCTTAACAATGGCGAGGCCAAGCCCCGAACCCGTTGCCCGGTTGGTGATATAAGGCTCCATGATGCGCTGACGATCCGACGGCAGACCAATGCCATTATCGGCAATGCGGATGATCAACCCATCGCCTTCGACGACCAGATCGATGACTATCGCGCCATCTACTTCGACCGTTTTCTTTTTCTCTTCAATCGATTCAACCGCATTTTTCAGAATGTTCGTAATCGCCTGCCCCAATTGGCGTCGGTCGGAAATCAACGTCGGGAACGGGCCATCCTGATTATAGGTGAACCGGATATCGGGATGTGCAACCTCAAACATGAACACAGCATGCCCGACAATATCGTGCATATTTTCCGCCCGGAACAAAGGCTTTGGCATCCGCGCGAAGGAGGAGAATTCATCGACAATGTTTCGCAAGTCCCCAACTTGCCGCACGATAGTGCTCGTCAGCTGCGTGAAGATCGCTTCATCTTGTGCGATGTGCTTACCAAAGCGCCGCTGAAGGCGCTCTGCGGCCAATTGGATTGGCGTGAGCGGGTTTTTGATTTCGTGCGCGATCCGGCGGGCAACATCAGACCATGCCGCGCGGCGTTGATCGGCCAGCTGCTGGCTGATGTCTTCAAAGGTAACCACACTGCCCTGCTCGCGTGGAGACACCGTGACGGCGACCGTCAGCGGCTCGGGACCGCCGCCAAGCTGCACAACGCCCCGCGGGCTTTCATTGGCCAAAGCGGCGAGCGCGGGCGCCACCACGTCGAACTTTTGGCCGACAATGCTATCGGATTCATGCTTCAGCAATTTTTCAGCGGTGGAATTCGCCAATTGGACCACGCCATCGCTATCGACAGAAACGACCCCTGCCGACACCGATTCCAGCACAGCCTCTATAAACAAACGCCGCTCGCCCAATTGATGATTGGTGGCCAGCAATGCGCCGGTTTGTTCTTGCAGTCGCTCGGTCATGCGGTTGAACGATTGCGACAGGAATCCGACCTCATCATCGCTGAATTGTTCTTCCTTCACCCGCGCGGACAGGTCGCCGTCGGCAATTCTTTGTGCAGCATCCACCAAATTGTTGACTGGCCGCACCAATCGGTCCGCAACGCGAAGCGCAACCCAAAGCGTGATGCCAATGACCATCAGCGACACAAAATAGAGCGCGAGGTTGAACTGGATTTGCAAGGCCCGCGAGCGCGCGACCATTTTGTCATAATCTTGCAAAACGGACTGTGCACGCGAACCTAAAGCAAATGAAGGCACTGTTTCCGCGCGCCTTACGTATAAATAGGTTCGCGGCTTGTCATACAGGACCACAACAGCATCGATGTTATTGGGGCTAACCGTCACAACAAAATTTTCGCCGGATTCCAATTTTCGCAACGTTTCATCGCTGATCCAGTCACCACGTTCTTTTTCGGCGAGCACAGCTTCCGTATTTTGCTGTCCGCTTGGCCCGATCGTGACAATCGCGGACTCGCTCAACTTGCGGTTCAAAACCTGTTGAGGATAGGCAATCTCTAAAAATTCAGCGCTATCGATTTTCACCTGCGACAAAATGTAGCGGATGTCCCCCGCCATAGTGACCGTTTCGGCCCCGACATCGCGGACCTTTTCATCATAATAGCCCTTCGCCAACTCCCCCGCATTTTCGAGCATGCCGCGCGCCGAACCGGAAAACCAGAATTGCACGCCGCTTTGGAACAGCAATGAGGCAAAGATAACCAAAAGCACCGTTGGAACCGCCGCAATCGCGGAAAATATCGCCACTAAGCGGACGTGCAGTAATGGCTTACTGCCAATGTTGCTATTTTCGGCGCGCTTGAGCGCAACGCGCCGCCCGAACAGAACCAAAAGCATTGTCGCTGGCAATAGGTTGCTCACGAGCATCGTTGCAGAGGCAGCCGGTGCCAAAGGTTCCGACTGCGGCCCTTGGCTGATGAGCAATATCGCGGTCACGACGCCGGCAACGACGAGCATTACCGCACTGGCGATTTCCAGAAATTTGATCGATTGGCTGTTGCCCAACAGATCGGCAACCCATTCAAAAAGACGACGAACAGCGGAAGGTGAACCTGTATCCTCCGCTAATCCGATTGTTGCCATAAAGACACTGTGGCACTCATTGCGTTACCTGAAAAGCACAAAATTACGCAAAAATTGCTATATATCTTGGCGAAACACCGTTCTAGCGCCCCCCGGCGGGACCAATTCCATAATCGGTCAGTTTTTTGCGCAGCGTGTTTCGGTTGATACCAAGCAAAGCTGCTGCCTTAAGCTGGTTGCCCTTCACTTGCTTCATGACATGTTGAAGCAATGGAATTTCGAACTGGGCCAAGGCGCGCGGATATAGCTTCTCGCGGAGATTCCCGCGTTGCCTCTGGTCACGCAGGAATTGCGCAACGGCCGCTTCGAAGCTGGCACCTTGGATCGGCGGGTCAACATCATGCGCAGGCTCCACAAACTGATGGATCGTGCTTTCGGTGATCGTATCTTCGCGGCACAACAACGCCAGACGATAAATAAGGTTCTTCAGCTCGCGGATATTCCCGCGCCAGGGCATGGCCATCAATTGCCCAACCGCCCCATCGTCGATTTTGCGCATCGGCAGGCCGTCTTTTGCCGCCATCATCAAGAAATG
>JBEEIJ010000198.1:0-3335 GCA_041169905.1 Pseudomonadota bacterium
GCCGATAAGATTACCGCGCAAATTCTCGCTAAACTTGGCTGATTGGAGCACGCATGACTATTAAAGTAGCTATTAACGGATTTGGCCGCATCGGTCGCTTGGTCGCGCGCGCTATTTTGGAGCGTGATGACCATGATCTGGAATTGGTGGCGATTAATGATCTCGCACCAGCCAAGGCGAACGCATTATTGTTCAAGCGCGATAGCGTGCATGGCCCGTTCCCCGGAACAGTCGAAGCCGATGGCAATGACATCATCGTCAATGGCAAGCGCATTCACGTCACCGCCGAACGCGATCCAGCCAATTTGCCGCATGCCGCAAATGGCGTCGATATCGCTTTGGAGTGCACGGGCTTCTTCACCGACCGCGCAAGCGCAGAAAAGCATCTCGCCGCAGGCGCAAAGCGCGTTTTGATCTCGGCACCGGGTAAAAATGTCGACAAAACCGTGGTATTCGGCGTCAATCACGACGTTTTGACATCCGCCGATGTCATTGTTTCGAACGCCAGCTGCACCACCAACTGCCTTGCACCACTTGCAAAAGTGCTGAACGACGCAATTGGTATTGAGCGCGGGTTGATGACGACGATCCACAGCTACACCAACGATCAGAAGATCCTCGACCAAATCCATGACGACATGCGCCGCGCACGTGCTGCTGCGATGTCGATGATCCCGACAACGACGGGCGCTGCACGCGCAGTCGGTGAAGTTATGCCTGAATTGAAGGGCAAGCTTGATGGATCGGCCATTCGCGTTCCGACACCCAATGTCAGCATCGTCGATCTGACCTTCACGCCTGCGCGAGATACCACGAAGGAAGAGGTCAATGCGCTGTTAAAGGCTGCATCTGAAGGCGCGTTGAAGGGCGTTTTGGCATATTCCGACGAACCGTTGGTATCGATCGACTATAATCACTGCCCAGCCAGCTCGACCATCGACAGCCTTGAAACAGCCGTCATCGACGGCAAGCTTGTCCGTGTCCTCAGCTGGTATGACAATGAATGGGGTTTTTCCAACCGGATGGTTGATACCGCCGGCGTCATTGGAAAGCTGCTTTGATCATGGCATTTCGCACGCTCGACGATCTTGGTGACATAAAAGGAAAGCGCGTATTTGTGCGCGTGGACTTAAACGTGCCGATGGCCGACGGGCGTGTGACGGATGAAACGCGTTTGCGGGCGTTGCTGCCCACCGTCAGCGAACTCGCGGATAAGGGTGCCAAGCTTCTATTGCTTGCCCATTTCGGCCGTCCGAAGGGTGCGAAGCATTGCGAAATGTCGGTGTCCATGGTTTTGGACGCACTTCAGGCGGTGCTTGGCCGCGAAGTCATGTTCGTGCCCGAGATTGCCGGTGACATTGTCGCGCAATCCATTGGCATATTGGCGGATGGCGACATTGCCTTGCTTGAAAACACCCGGTTCTGGCCAGGTGAGGAACAAAACGATCCCGAACTTGCACGCGCCGTGGCTGCAAATGGCGATTATTACGTGAATGACGCCTTTTCGGCGGCACATCGTGCGCATATGTCGACCGAAGGGCTTGCACATATTTTGCCAGCCTATGCCGGTCGTTCGATGGAAGCGGAGTTGAAGGCGTTGGAAGCGGCGCTGGGTTCGCCGGAGCACCCGGTCGCTGCTGTCGTCGGCGGCGCAAAGGTCTCGAGCAAGCTCGACGTGCTGAACAATCTGGTGAAGCAGGTGGATCATTTGATCATTGGCGGCGGCATGGCGAACACCTTTCTCGCGGCCCGCGGGATCAATGTTGGAAAGTCGCTGTGCGAACATGATCTTGCCGACACGGCCAACGCCATATTGGATGCGGCGGACGTTGCAGGCTGCACGGTACATTTGCCCTATGATGTCGTGACGTCATTAGAATTTCGCGCAAATCCGCCGGTGCGGACAGTCAATGTCCATGAAGTGGCGGCGGATGAAATGATCCTTGATGTCGGTCCAGCGGCGGTTGAGGCGTTGGCGGATGTCCTGAAAACATGCCGGACCTTGGTCTGGAACGGACCGCTCGGCGCGTTTGAGATGGAGCCATTTGACGCAGCGACGGTCTCATTGGCGCGCACGGCTGCTGCGCTGACGCGTGAAGGCTCGCTTGTGTCCGTTGCGGGCGGTGGCGATACCGTTGCGGCGCTTGCCCATGCTGGTGTGACGGAGGATTTTACCTTTGTTTCGACCGCTGGCGGCGCGTTCTTAGAATGGATGGAAGGCAAACCGCTTCCGGGCGTGGATGCTTTGAATATAATTTAAACATGCGGGGCCTTGCCCCGTTTTTTTCTGATGGTAATGCATACGTATGCAGTGCCAAGGTACAGGGACGGGCGGATGAACGACCAAGATATGTTCGAGAAAGTAGCGACGGCAACGGGCTTTATTGCTGCGCTAGACCAGAGTGGCGGTTCTACGCCCAAGGCGCTTCGTGGTTATGGCATCGAAGAAGATGCTTATGCGACCGAAGAAGAAATGTTCGGACTTATCCACGACATGCGTTCGCGCATCATCACATCGCCAAGCTTTTCGGGCGACAAGGTTTTGGGTGCCATCTTGTTTGAGCGCACGATGGACGGCGATGCGGACGGCAAGCCAGTGCCAGACGCCCTGCGCGATCGCGGCGTCGTGCCGTTTCTGAAGGTCGATAAGGGCCTTGAGGACGAGGCAGACGGCGTTCAGATGATGAAGCCAATGCCAGATTTGGATGCGCTGCTGCAGCGCGCGAAAGCAAAGGGTGTTTTCGGAACCAAAAAACGTTCGGTCATCAATAAAGCGTCGCCGACGGGCATCGCCGCAATCGTGCAGCAACAATTTGAAGTGGCGGAACAAATCCTCGCCCACGGGCTGATGCCGATCATTGAACCTGAAATTAACATCAAAAGCGCCGACCGTGCGCAAAGCGATGTCATCCTGCGCGACGAAATACTCAAGGCACTGGATACCGTTTCGGGCGACAATAAGGTGATGTTGAAACTGTCGATTCCTGCTGAGGCAGGCACTTTTGATGCGCTGGTTAGCCACCCCCGCGTGCTGCGGGTTGTTGCACTGTCCGGCGGATTTGCACGGCCCGAGGCGTGCGCGGAGCTTGCCAAAAACAAGGGCATGATCGCCAGCTTTTCCCGCGCATTGTTGGAAGATTTGCGGCACCAAATGACACCGGCAGAATTTGATGCCGCGCTCGGTGATGCAATTGACGAAATTCACGCTGCGTCGGCGACATAAGTTTGGAGAGGGGCCGGCGGCAGATGCGCAAGATGTTTGCCGCCGGCCTTAAGCCCCGCTAAGAGCGCGGCATGAAAGAATTTCCCTGCCAATTATATCTGATCTCGCCGAC